>NZ_CP040244.1:4629797-4931447 GCF_005517195.1 Streptomyces vilmorinianum
CCGCGTGGTGGCGATCCGTCCGGAGCCGGAGGTCGAGCGGGCGCTGCGCACCCCGGCCCGAGAGCAGATCCAGCAGGAGGCGGACCGGGCCACGTACGAGCGGCGGGCCGTGGCCGTCGAACGCGAGCGGGCCATCGCCGAGAACGAGCTCGCCAGCAAGATCGAGCTGGCCCGGCAGGAGGAGCGGCTCGTCGACCAGCGCGGCACCAACGCGCGGCGCGAGGCGGAGGAGAGCGCCGCGGCCGACTCCGTACGGGCGGAGGCCGAGGCGCTGCGCACGGTCCGGCTCGCCCGGGCCGAGGCGGAGGCGGCGCGCGAGGTCGGCGAGGCGAGGGCGGCGGCGCAGGCGGCCTGGCTGCGGGTGCACGGGGAGGTCGACCCGGCGACGCTGCACGCACTGGCGGCGACCCGGGCGGCGGAGAACCTGCCGCGGATCGAGAGCCTCACGATCTCCCCCGACGTCCTGACCGGTCTCCTCGCGAAGCTGGGCGGCGGCGGGACGGCGTCATGAGCCTGGCGCCCCGGGCGGTGCTCGTCCACCGCACCACGGAGTACGAGGAGTTGCTCGCCCGCCACGGGACGCACGGCCAGGCCGCGTTCTTCCTGTCCAGCAGGGGCCGGAGCATCGAGGAGGTACGGCTCCGGCACGAGCGCGGCCGGCAGGCGCTGGCGGAGGTGGCGGCCGCGGTGCCCCTGCAGTGGCGGCAGGCGAGGGTGGAGCGCGCCGATCTGGACCGCTTCCTGTTCGGCCCCGAGGACGTGGTCGTGGTGGTCGGGCAGGACGGTCTGGTGGCCAACGCGGCGAAGTACCTCGCAGGGCAGCCCGTCGTCGGTATCGACACCGATCCCGGGCGGAACCCGGGGGTGCTCGTACGGCACCGGGTGGCGGACGCGCGGGCGTTGCTGGCGTCGGCGGAGCGGACCGGGGCGGACGAGCTCACGATGGTGGAGGCGGTCACCGACGACGCGCAGCGGCTTCTCGCCCTCAACGAGATCTACCTGGGCCCACCCGGACACCAGACCGCGCGCTACACCCTCGGGCTCCCGGGCGCGCAGGCGGCGTCCGAAGCGCAGGCCTCCTCCGGCGTCCTGGTCGGCACCGGTACGGGCGCGACGGGCTGGCTCCGCTCGCTCTGGCAGCAGCGGTCCAGCGCCCTGCGGCTGCCCGCCCCGACGGACCCCCGCCTCGCCTGGTTCGTCCGCGAGGCCTGGCCGTCGCCGACCACGGGGACCACGCGCGTGGAGGGCGTCCTGGGCCCCGGGGAGTCCCTGCGCCTCACGGTCGAGTCGGACCGCCTGGTCGCCTTCGGCGACGGGATGGAGTCGGACGCGCTGGAACTGACGTGGGGCCAGACGGTACGGGTGGGGGTCTCGGCGACGGCGCTCCGCCTGGTGGGGTGAGGCCGCCGGGGGGACGGCGGGGGCGGCCGGCGGGGCTGTCTCGGCACGGCTGCCGGCGGGGCGGCCGGGGGCTGTCGGCGCGGCGGCCGGGGCGGCGGCCGGGGGCTGTCGGTGCGGCGGTCGGGGCGGCGGCCGGGGGCTGTCGGTGCGGCGGTCGGGGCGGCGGTCGGGGGCTGTCGGGGCGGCGGCCGGGGCGGCGGTCCGGGCACGCCGGAAGGGGGCGCCGAAGCGCCCGGGCCCGCCCACGCCGCACGGCCGGGCGATGGTGCGGACCCCGGCGACGGCGGCGCGAAGGGCCGGGTTATGGTCTGTACCTGAGTCGCGGCAGCGGGGTGGCCGGGGCCCCTCCCCCCACCCCTCCCTCGCCGCCCTCGGGGGGCGACAAGGGTTTTCCCCGTATCGGGTTCACCTGCTGGTTCCCTACTGTCTGCCGCACCGGCAGATCCCATCCCCCGATCCACGCCCCCCACAGGAGCTCAGGCCCTGTCAGGTGCATGAGGAGAGGTGGGTGGTGTCCGCCGGGGACGGCCTTGACCCGGGCCGTCGCGCCGGTGGCGGCGCACGGGCCCCCCAAGCCCAGGGAGCAACGGACCGCGACCCCACTTCGCCCCGAGGCTCCCGCGCCGCCGCCACTGCTCCGCACCTACGTCGTGCTTGAAAGGGAACACCTTGAACAGTTCCAGGCGGAGAGTCATATCCGTCGTGGTTGCGAGCGCCGCGATCATCGGCGCCGCTGCCACCACCTCCGGGGCGTTCGCCGCCGCCCCGGCCGCTGCCACCCCGAAGCCGGCTCCGGCTTCCCAGGCGATGACCGCGCTGCCCAGCGCCCCGGTCGAGAAGGTCATCGTCACCTACAAGTCCCAGGCCGCCGAGGCCGGTTCCAACGCCGCCGCGAAGAGCGACGCGGCCGCCAAGGGCGCCGAGACCGGCGAGAGCCTCTCCTTCGAGCGTCGCCTCGCGAGCGGTGCCGCGCTGGTCGACCTGGGCGACAGCGCCACGAAGCAGGACGTCACCGAGGTCATGGACGCCTTCCGCGCCGACCCCTCGGTCGCCTCCGTGGAGCCCGACATCCGCGCGTACGCGATGGCGGTCACCCCGAACGACACGGACTACGCCAAGCAGTGGGACCTCTTCGAGGCCACCGGCGGCATGAACGTTCCGCCCGCCTGGGACAAGACGACCGGCTCCGGTGTCACCGTCGCCGTGATCGACACCGGCTACGCGGCCCACTCGGATCTGGCGTCCAACGTCGTCTCCGGCTACGACTTCATCTCCTCCTCCGCCGACGCCCGCGACGGCAACGGCCGTGACGCGGACGCCAAGGACGAGGGCGACTGGAACGCCACCGACGGTGAGTGCGGCACCGGCTCCCGCGCGTCCGACTCCTCCTGGCACGGCACCCACGTGGCCGGCACCATCGGCGCGGTCACCAACAACACCAAGGGCATCGCGGGCATCGCGTACAACGCGAAGATCCAGCCCGTGCGTGTCCTCGGCAAGTGCGGCGGTTCCTCCTCGGACATCGCCGACGCCATCACCTGGGCCTCCGGCGGCAACGTGCCGGGCGTCCCGGCCAACCCGACCCCGGCCAAGGTCATCAACCTGAGCCTGGGCGGCGCCAGCTCCACCTGCCCGAGCGTCTACCAGAACGCGATCAACGGCGCCGTCTCGCGCGGTACCACCGTCGTCGTCGCCGCGGGCAACAGCAACGCCAACACGTCCGGCTTCACGCCCGCGAACTGCTCGAACGTCATCACCGTGGCGTCGACCAGCCGCGAGGGCAACCGGTCGTTCTACTCGAACTACGGCTCCCTCGTGGACGTGGCGGCTCCGGGCGGCGAGACCCGCCGCGGCACCGACACGCCCGGCACGGTGACCACCCCCGAGAACGGCATCTACTCCACGCTGAACTCGGGCGCGACGACCCAGTCGACCGAGAACTACGAGCCCTACCAGGGCACCTCGATGGCCGCGCCGCACATCGCCGGCCTGGCCGCCCTGCTGAAGTCGGCCAAGAGCACCCTCACGCCGGCCGAGATCGAGTCCGCGATCAAGGCCAACGCCCGCCCGCTGCCCGGCACCTGCACCGGCGGCTGCGGCGCCGGCATCGCCGACACCGCGAAGACCGTGGACGCCGTCACCGGCACCACCACGCCGCCGACCGGCACGGTCTTCACCAACGCGACGAACGTGACGATCTCCGACCACACCACCGTGTCGTCCTCGATCGCCGTCACCGGCCTCGCCGGCAACGCCCCCGCCGCCCTCAAGGTCGGCGTGGACATCAAGCACACCTGGCGCGGGGACCTGGTCATCGACCTGATCGCCCCCGACGGCACGGTGCGCAACCTGAAGGCCTCCAACTCCTCCGACAGCGCCGACAACGTCCTGACCACGTACACGGTCGACGCGTCGAGCGAGGCGGCCAACGGCACCTGGAAGCTCCAGGTCCGCGATGTGTACTCGGGTGACACCGGCTACATCGACTCGTGGAGCCTGACCTTCTGAGCCCCACCTGAACCACCCCCCACAACAGCATCATTGCTGGTCAGCGGCGCGCTCGTGGTCTACACCACGAGCGCGTCCTGGCGTGGTGACCGAATCGTGTTGTCCGTATGCCGGACAAGAGGCCTGGACTGCGCCGGTACGCTCCGTATTCTCTGCCCCACGGGGCTCACGGGCAGGGCCCGAGTGCCGGAGGGTGGTGGATACGTGACGACAGCGCCTCACCACCTTGCGCCGGTGGGCCGGGAGGAACTGCTCGCCCGTCTGGAGCGCGTGCTGCACACCCGTGGACGTGCCCTGCTCACCGGTCCGGCGGGCGTCGGCAAGACCGAAGTGGCCCTGGCGGAGGCGGCCCGGGCGGAGTCCCGCGGCGAGACCGTCCTGTGGCTCGCGACGCTGCCGGCCGACCGGGACATACCGGGCGCGGCGGCGGCCGCGCTCGTCGCCTCCGTGGCGGCCACGGTGACCTGGCCCGGCGCGAACGCCCCGGGCACCCTCCTCCCGCCCGGCCCGGCCGAGCCCGAGACGCCCGGCCACCGAGGCGGTCCCGCACCGCAGAGCATCCCCACGCCCCGCGCCGAACTCTCCTCGGACGGCGACCCCGCGGGTCATGCCGGGGATCCCGGCGGCTTCCGTACGGTGGTCGGCTCGGTCACCGCGTCCGGGGTCTTCGACGGGCTGCCCGGACCCCAGCGGACCGCCGTCGCCATGCTCTGCCGCGAGGCGCCCCTGCACGACGGCGGCTGGGACCCGATCGCCCTGCGCCTCGGCCTCGCCCAGATCCTGCGCGCCCTCACCGCGCGCGGCCCCGCGCTGCTCGTCGTCGACGGGATGCAGCACATCGACGCGGACAGCGCCGACCTGCTGCGCTTCGCCCTGCACCTCGCCCCGCCGGCGCTGCGGGTCGTCGCGGTCGAGACCCCCGAGGCGTACGGCGCCGAGGACGGCCACGACACGCGCCTGTGGGTGCCGTCGGAGGCCGACATCCTGCTCGTCCCTCCGCTGCAGGCCGACGAGATCGCCGAACTCCTCATCCACCACCGGCTGCCGTCCCGGATGGCCGGCCGTATCCACAAGGCGAGCGGCGGCAACCCCCGGCTCGCGCTCGCGGTCGGCCGCTCGCTGGCCGACGCGCGCACCCCCGTCCACCACGCAGAGGCGCTCACCCTGTCCGGGCGCGCCCGCGACCTGGCCCGCCAGCTCCTCTGCGCGGCGCCACCCGACGTCCGCGAGACGCTGCTCCTCGCCGCCCTCGCCCTGCGCCCCACGGCGGCGCTGGTCCGCCGGGCGGGGCGGCCCAACGCGGAGGCGGACCTGGCGGCGGCCGAGCGCGCCGGCCTGGTCTCGCTCGCCGAGGACGGCACGGTCGCCTTCACCGCGGGGCTGCTCCCCTCCACCCTGGTCCACGACGCCTGCTGGGCCGAGCGCAGCGCGGGGCACGCCGCGCTCGCCGGGGTCGTGGACGACTCCGTCGAGGCGGTACGGCACCGGGCGCTGGCCACCGACATCCCCGACGAGGCCCTCGCCGCCGAGGTCGCCGAGGCCGCCGATCTGGCGCGGCGCCGCGGCAACAGCGCGCTCGCCGCCGAACTGGCGCTGCTCGCCGCCGAGTCGACGCCCGTGCAGCACGCCACGCACCGGATCGTGCGGCTCGTGGACGCGGCCGAGGAGGCCGCCCGCGCCGCCCGCGCCGACCTCGCGATGCGGGCGGCCACCGATCTGCTGGCCCGGGACGCGGCTCCGTCCGACCGGGTGCGGGCCCGGCTCGCGGTCCTCGACACCGCGGGCCAGGGACTGACCGGGCTCGACGAGATGTACGTACACGCCATGGAGGACTCCGAGGGCGACACCGCGCTGCGGTCGGGCGTGCTGCTCCGACTGGCCGTCAAGTACGTGCTCGCGGACGGCGATCCGCTGCGCTCGCGGGCCGCGGCCGTCGAATCCGCCGCGCTGGCCGCCTCGATGGGCGATCCCCGGACGGCGGCCCAGGCCCTGACCGTACAGGCGCGGATGGACCGGGCCCTGGGGGACCCGGACGCGGAGTCGGTCCTGGCCCAGGCGCGCGGCCTGGAGATGGCCGAGCGTCCGCTCGGGATCCGCAACGCGGCGCAGATCCTGACGATCCGTCACGCGCTCTTCGACGACCGTCTCGCCGACGCCCGCGACCAGCTGAACGCCCTGCTGCCGCTGGTGCAGCGGCGGGGCTCTGTCGAGGACACCATCGAGCTGTTCTCGACGCTCGCGGCGATCGAGTCCCGGATCGGCGCCTGCCCGGCGGCCCTCGTGCACGCGGGGCAGTCGCTCGCGCTGACCCTGGAGGCGGGGCTCTCCCCCGGTCCCGCCTGGTACACGCTGGCGCTCGCGGAGACGGCCGGCGGCGGCTTCGGGCGCGCGGCGAGCTACGCCCGGCGCAGCGTCCAGGCGTCGGAGGAGGAGGGCGACCGGGTCTTCCTCTCCCGCAGCCTCTACGCCCTGGGCCGCGTCCAGCTGATCAACGGGGACGTCGCCTCGGCCCTGGAGACCCTGCGCCGGGTGCAGGTCAACGAGCGCGCCCAGTCCACCGTCGACCCCTCGATGCTGCGCTGGCACGAGGAGCTTGCCGAGGCCCTGCTCGCCAACGACGCGGCGCGGGAGGCGGCCGATCTGCTCGCCGAGGTGCGTCCGGTCGCGGAACGGCTGGGCCGGGCGACCGTGCTCCTCGGCTGCGACCGGGCGTACGCCCTGTGTCTGGCCGCGGGTGGGAAGACGGACGAGGCGGCGGAGCTGCTCACCCGGACCGCCGAGCGGTTCGACGAGGCCGGACTGCCGCTGGAGCACGGCCGGGCGCTCATCTCGCTGGCCCGGGTGGAGCGGCGGCGCCGTCGCCGGTCGGCGGCGCAGAGCGCTCTGCAGGCGGCGGCAGCGGTGTTCGAGCGGGCGGGCGCGGCCCCGTGGCTGGCCCTGACGAGCGAGACCCCGGCCGGGGAGGACTCCCTGCCCGCGCTCTCCTCGCTCACGGACGCGGAGCTTCGTCTGGCCCATCTGGTGGGGCAGGGCGCCAGCAATCAGGAGGCCGCGGCCAAGCTCTATCTGAGCGTGAAGACGGTCGAGGCGCGTCTCACCCGGATCTACCAGAAGCTGGACGTCCGCTCGCGGGCGCAGCTGGCCACCGCTCTGCGAGGCTGAGCGCGGGTCATACGGTGAAGGGCTTCTGGCGCAGGAACGCGGGAGCCGGACTTCCGGTCGTGTAGAGATTCGGGCTCTGCGTGGCGGGCAGCCGGCTCTGGATCGCGCGGTGGAAGGTCCGGTAGCCGCCGCGGAAGGCGCCTTCCTCCCAGACCTCGAGCAGCGCCCCGGTGAAGGCTCCGTTGACCGGGCCGTCGTTGGCGACCTGGTTGTCCTGGCAGGCCGAGATGAGGATCGCCGCGGGCCCCCGCACCTCGCCGTCGGGAGGGGCCGCCTTCTTGAGGGAGCGCTGCAGCTCCTCGAAGAAGCCCTGGTCCCGCTCGTAGATCTGCTGCTGTTTCGGTACGGGCATGAGCCGTATCCCGGTCTCGGGCAGGGGTGCCCCCGGGAGCTCGATGCCGCTGCCGCTGTGGCAGCAGTCGAGCAGGGCGAAGATCCGGACGCCGTCGGCGAAGCCCCGGAACTCCTGGTACAGCTCGTCGTCGAGGAACTGGCGGTCGTACAGCACGAGAGTCTCGTCGAGTTCGTCCGGCTCGTCGTCGGGCCCGGTGACGTCGGGGACCTGTCCGCCGTGACCCGAGTAGGTGAAGAGCAGGATGTCGCCGGGTTCCAGTTTGCCGGCCGCCTGGCGCAGCGCCGCGGTGACGTTGTCGACGGTGCAGTCGGGGGTCAGCAGGACGGTGTCGGAGAAGCCCTTGGCGCGGGCGAGCCGGGCCATGTCGTGGGCATCGTTCTCGCAGGCCACGAGGGCGCCGTCCCAGCCCTCGTAGCGGTCGGGGTCGACTTTGTTGAGTCCGAGGTGGAGGGAGAGTCCGGCGGGCATGGGGTGCCTCCTTGGACAGAGAGGGGAGGGAGGCTCCGGGGAGCGGCTGTTCGAGTGGCCTGCGGCCCGGTGCCGAGCGCGGCCCTTCATGCGCGGTACTTACATCGTATGGAACACACCGATCCCCCGTCTTCTCCGCCGCACCCGCGCGCCGGCGGACCCCGCCGTGACTCTCTCGCCGACCGCACCGGCTACGACGAGGCCTTCCTGGGGCCTCTCGTGCCGCTGCCGCTGCCCGTCCGCACCTCGGTGGCGACGGTGATCCTGCCCTACACCCACTTCACCGTGGTCTTCCGGCCGGACCGGCGGCTCGCCGCCGCGACCGCGGTCTGCATCGAGGGGGAGCAGCTGGCCGAGGACGTCCCCCGGGACGACGTCTGGGAGTTCGACCCGCGGCTGCCCGCGGATCAGCAGGCCGGCAACGACATCTACCGGAACAACAGCCTGGATCGGGGCCATCTGGTGCGCCGGCTCGATCCGGTGTGGGGCGCCCCGGCCGTGGCGGCCCTGGCCAACACGGACACGTTCCACTACACGAACGCCGCCCCGCAGGCGGACGTGTTCAACCAGGGCAAGCAGCTCTGGCAGGGCCTGGAGAACTATCTCCTGGACCACGCGGCCGAGTTCGACCGGAAGCTGACCGTGCTCACAGGGCCGGTCCTGCACGACTCGGACCCGCCCTACCGGGGTGTCCAGGTGCCGCTGCGGTTCTGGAAGGTGGCGGCGTTCATGCAGGACGGGGCGCTGGCCTCGACCGCGTACGTCCTCGATCAGAGCCCCGACCTGACGCGGGACGCCGAGCGGGCGCTCGCCGGGGCGAAGGCGGGCGCGCCGCCGCCGCTCGGCCCGTTCCGGACGTACCAGGTGCCAGTCTCGGACGTGGCGGAGCTGACCGAGCTGGAGTTCGGTCCGCTGCCCGACGTCGACCTGATGCCGCCGACGCGGGCCCCGGAGGACCGCTGGCGGCGCCTGGAGTCGTACGACGACATCGCCATGTACACCTGAACCGGCCGCGAGCCCGGCCCCGGCGGCCGGCGGTCCGGCCGTGTGCCCGTTTGCCACCACCCCCGGCCGGTGAAACCATGACAGGTATCAGTCAGCACGTCTGACGCTGCGCGATAACCGCTCGGGCAGGTGCGGTATGCCGCTCACCGAAACGGAATGGGGACTCGTCACCGGCTGGGTGCGGGACTACCTTCTCGACACCCCCGATCCCCACACGCGCCTGCGGGACACCGGGTTCTCCCCGGACTTCGTGGAGGACCTCGTCCTCACTCCGGACCGCGACGAGAACGCGCGGCTCGTGGTGCGGGCGGCCCGCAGGGACATCGCCCACCAGCGCAGACTGCTCGACGTCCTGGCCGGACCCGAGGTGCTCATGGGCGCGGACGAGGCGCCCACCTCCTCGTTCGAGCGGACCGCCCAGGCGAGGATCCTGCTGACGCGGCTGCGGGAGGACGAGGAGGTGCTGCGCTCCTCCCAGGACCCGTTCCGCACGCTGCTTCTCACGAACGGCACCGAGGCGTTCATCGACCGGGCCGGGCTGCGCGAGAAGCTCCGCGGCTTCGTCGCCGATCCGGAGCAGACGGTGCTGGTGGTGGACGGCGAGCCCGACAGCGGGCGCTCGTACTCGTACCGCCTCATCCGCCATCTCGGGCAGCACTGCGGTTTCCGTCCGGTACGGGTGACGCTCTCGCGCACCACCACCGCCGCGCGCCTGGTGGAGCGTCTCGCCGATTTCGTGGGCGGTCCGGGTGCCGACCGGTTGCCGTTGAATCCCACACAGTTGAACGATCCACTGCCGTCGATCGACGACGCCGTGCACCGGATCGTCAGCCGGGCGACCGCCGCCGAGGAACGCTTCTGGCTGGTGCTCGACGAGTGCGACAAGCTCGATCCGAACACGGACGTCTGGGACTGCATCGGCAAGCTCGCGCTCGCCGTCTACGAGCACACGCCGGTACGCAAGGACGCCGTGCCCCGGCTCGTCCTGCTCGGCTACTCCCCCACGATGCGCCAACTCCCGTACGACATCCGCAAGAACGAGTGCCGCGACACCGCACGAGCAGCGAGCGAGAACGATCTGCGGGAGTTCTTCCGGGAGTTCTTCACCCAGGAGTGCTCCGCACCGGACGAGGCGAGGATCGCCGAGCTGGTGGACGTGGCCGTCGCCGAGGTCGTGCGCGCGGTCGACACCCCCGGTTCGACGGACAGTCACATGCGCCGGGTGTGCACCGCCGTGGAGGAGACGGTACGGCTGTACCGCTCCCTCGCCCCCGGCGGCGACCTCACGGAGGTCCTGCACCTGACCGGGCGGGCGACGGCCGGTACGGCGCCGCCCGCACTCCCCGAGCTGCGCCGCGCCTACCGCGAAGCGGCCTGCCTCCTCGACGAGTTCGATCCCGCCCGGCTGCGGCTGCCCGGCGAGGAGCACCCCACCGGCCAGGCCGCCCTGGCACTCGTCGACGACTGTACGGCGCCGGCCGCGCACCCCGCCAGGACCTGGGCCCTCACGCCGGAGGTCCGTGAGCGGACACTGGCCTCGCTCGCCGGACCCGAGGCGGCCCGGAGCGCCCTGGAAGCCAACATCGACCTCGTCCCCGAGGGGCCCGGCACCGAGCGCACCGCCCTCGCCCTGCTGTCCGGTGTCCCTCCCGACACCCGGCCGCAGGACGTCCAGGGGCTCTCGGACACCCTCCAGGCCGTGCTGTGGCTGAGCCGCGTCCCCGGCGTCTCGGGACTGCCCGACATCGACGGCATCCAGCACCGTCTGGAGCGGGCCCGGCTGCTCCAGCCGATGGAACGGCTGATCCAGGGGACCGTCCACGGGCGGCAGCGCGAACTCGACTCCCTGCGCGCCTACATCGACCTACCCGCCGAGCCGGCCGAACCGCCCGTCCTCATCCACGGAGTGGGCGGCGTCGGCAAGAGCACCCTGCTCGCCGCGTTCCTCGTCGAGAGCCTCCAGGACTCCCCCACCGGATTCCCCTTCGCCTACATCGACTTCGAACGGCCGACGCTCTCCATCCACGAACCGGCCACCGTGATCGCCGAGGCCGCCCGGCAGCTCGGCATCCAGTACCCGGACCGGCGCGCCGCGTTCGACGCCCTCGCCGACGAGTGCGAGGAGACCGCCGCGTCCCAGCGGGGCGAACGCGACCGGCTCGACGAGCTGTACGCGCTCTCCGCCACCCGCGCGACGCTCGGCCGCGACTACTCCGCCGGGTTCCACGCCCGGGCCAGCGCCCGCGAGCAGGAGCTCGCGCAGAAGGCCGCCGGCCTGGTCGCCGAGGCCGTGCGCACCCCTGCCGGGGAGATGGACCCGCCGCTGGTGATCGCCCTGGACTCCTTCGAGAAGGCCCAGTACCGCGGTTCGCCGGCCATCGCCCGGATGTGGGCGATCTGGACGGCGCTGCGCGCCGCCTATCCCCGGCTGCGCTACGTCGTCTCCGGACGGGCTCCCATCGACCACCCCGCCAAGGTGCTCGCGCCCCGCTCCATGGAACTCGGCGATCTCGACGAACAGGCCGCCGTGGACCTCCTGATGTCCTGCGGGGTCGACGACGAGGCCGTCGCCCGGGACCTCGTCGACCGGGTCGGCGGCCATCCGCTCAGCCTGAAGCTGGCGGCACGCACCACCGTGCTCCTGGGCGCCGGATCCAAGCCGCTCGGCGAGGTGCTGGACAGCCTGCCGTCGCGCCGGCGCTACTTCCACCACCAGGTCGACCAGATGCTCATCCAGGGCACGCTGTACGACCGCATCCTCAAGCACATCGCCGACGACGACGTCCGCGCGCTGGTGCAGGCGGGCCTGGCCCTGCGGGCCATCACCCCGGAGCTGATCCAGGACGTCCTCGCCGGACCGGCCGGGCTGTCCGTCGACTCGCCCGAGCAGGCCCGTTCGCTCTTCGGCCGGCTGGTCTCGCGGCTCGATCTGATGGAGTCGGCCGGTCCCCAGGCCGTACGGCACCGGGCGGATCTGCGCTCGATCATGCTGCGCCTGTCGGACACCGCGCGCACCGACCTGATGCGCGCCGTCGACCATCGGGCGGTGGAGCACTACGCGGCCCGCGAGGGCCCCCGGGCACGCGCCGAGGAGATCTACCACCGACTGCGGCTCGGCGAGAACCCCCGTACGGTGGAGGAGCGTTGGGAGCCCGGCGTCGGCGGGTACCTGACCGGGTCCGACCGGGACATGCCGGCCCGCTCGGCGGCCTTCCTCCTTGGGAGGACCGGCGGGCACGTACCGGACCGGATCATGGCGGAGGCCGACCAGGAGGACTGGGAGCGGATCGCCGCCCGCGAGGTCGAGGACCTGCTCACCCAGGGGTACGTGGAGGCGGCCACGGACCGGCTGTCCGAGCGCCGGCCGTGGACGCCGTGCAGCCGGCTGCACGGGCTCCTCGTGGAGACGCTGGCCAGGTCCGGGCGGGTCGCCGAGGCGCGCGCGAGCGCCGAGCAGGCCGTGGACCGGGCAGAGGAGGCGGGCTGCGCCGAGACCCGGCTCGAACTGCTCCAGCTCTCCGCCCGTCTCGCCCAGGACGAGGGCGACCTCGCGGACGCCGACCACGACCTGCAGGAGGCGGAGGACGTCGCGTCCGGTCTCGGCCTCGGCCTCGAGTCGATGGGCGTCCTGGTGGCCAGGTCGCGCCTCGCGGCGCTCTCGGACGAGGGCTCCGCCGAGATGGACGCCCGTCTCGCCAGCACCCTGCGCGGCATGCCGGACGAGGAGCTGGCCCGGCAGCCCGCCCTGGCACGCGCCGCGGCGGCCACGGCCTCCCGGGTCGATCCCCAGCTCCTGGAGCACACCCTGCGGCTCGTGGGGCTCCCGGCCGACGACGAGCCGGTGATCGACGCCCTCGCCCGCTGGATCGACGCGGCCATGGCCGACGAACCGCAGCTGCGGGAACCCCTGACGCGGATCCTGGAGTCGGCGGCCGGAGCACGGCCGCAGGAGCCCGCTCCCGGCGCCGGGATGGCGCGCGCCGACGTGGAGCAGGCCCTGCGGGAGGCCCGCAGGCGCGGCACGCTGGACAGCCTCGCCTGGCATGCCCTCACGCTCCACGACGGCAGCGGTGACCTGGTCGAGGGCGTGGCCGCCGCGATGGGTGTGGGCGTCCCGGCACGCGGGCCCGGGCCTGCGGCCCGCATCGCCGCGGGCGGGGAAGGCGCCGGCGGGGAAGGCGGGGACGGTGCGCCGCTGTGGTCGCACAGGCCGCCCGATGCGGCCGAGGGGGCGGTGCGCACGGTTCCGTATCTCACCCCCGAGGATCTCGTACGGGTGCGCGACGCCGCCCTGGACGCGGGGCTCGCCGAGAGCAGCGTCCGGCCGCTGCTCCTCGCGGGCACCACGCCCCGCTTCCGGGCGAGCCTTCCGACGATGGACAGTCCGCTGCGGCAGATGCACTCCGACCTGGCCACGATGAACCAGGTCGAGCGGCTGATCGACGGGACCGTGCCGCTGGAGGTCTGGCTGCGCAACGCGATCGCCCAGACCGTGGAGACGGGCCCGCTCAGCGTGCTGCAGCGCGCCCTGGACGATGTGGCGCGCGACGCCGCCGGGGAACCGGACCTCCCGCCCGAGATGATGCCCGCCGAGACCAAGGAGGAGATCATCTTCCGGGACGACACCGTGCCCTTCGAGTTCCTGCACGGCGGCTTCCTGGCCGGTGCGTCGGTGGCCCGTCTGAAGGTCCCGCCCTACGACGCGGGCCGGCCGCTGCAGCCCGCCTATCCGCACGCGGGCACCGGCTGGCTCATCGCCCCCGGGCTGCTGATCACCAACCACCATGTGGTGAACGCCCGTACGCGCTCGCCCGGGGTCCGGCTCAGCGTGGCCGAGGACGACCTCCAGCTCCAGGTGCGCAACTCCCGTTCGCGCTTCGACTACGGCGCCGACGAGGCGGAGACGGAGGAGGTGACGGCGGACGCGCTGGTCGCCTGGGACGAGGCGCTCGACTACGCGATCATGCGGCTCGCGGCCGGGCTGCCGCCCCGGCCGGTGCTCCGGGTCGCGTCCGCGCCCCTGCTCCTGACCGGTCGCGAACCGGTCGCCGTGAACATCATCCAGCACCCCGGCGGGCAGCCCAAGCGCGTGGCGCTGCGCAACAACCTCGTCTTCGAGGCGGACGAGCGCGATGTCCGCTACTTCACCGACACCCGCAGCGGGTCCTCCGGTTCGCCGGTCTTCACCGACGACTGGACGGTGGTGGCGCTCCATCGCGGCACCCGCCGGGTCGAGGAGGTCAACTACCAGGGAAGGACGACGGCGTTCGTGAACATCGGTACGCAGATGAGCCGGATCCTCGCCCATCTCCGGGAGCACAGGGCGGAGTTGTACGAGGAGATCATGCGGGCGCAGTCGGCGACGCCGGTCCCGGAGGACCATGTGTGGGCCGCATGAGCAACTGAGCTGGAGGAGGCGGGAGATGCGGTACGGATCACCGGTCGCGACCGATCCCGAGCGGGTCTTCGACGACCTGCGGGAGGTCGCCGCACGGGTGCGCGGGCATCTGGAGGCGGAGATCTCCGAGTCGGTGGAGGAGCTGCCGACGGACGCGGCGCCGGCGGGCCAGATCGCCCGCTTCGCGCAGGAGGAACGGGCCCGGGTCCTGGAGGCCGGGGTCGCCGGGCTGGAGAAGCTGGCCGCCCACCGCGCCGACGAGATCGACGAGGACGAGTACTTCGGGGTGGAGGCGATCGTCCTCCTCGAGGGCAGGCCCGCGATCCTGGTGCAGGGGCAGGACTTCGCCGTGCAGGAGGGCGACTGGTCCGTCCTGGACGGCGGCCGGGCGGCGATCCGCGAGTCCATCGCGCGCGTGGGCCGCGTGGAGGTGACCGGGCACCCGAGTCTGGACTGGGTGGGCACCGCCTTCCTGGTGGGTCCACGGACGGTGATGACCAACCGGCACGTGGCCGTGGAGTTCAGCCGCGCCGAGGGCGCAGGCTGGTCCTTCCAGCAGGGCATGTCCGCGCGCGTGGACCCGGGCGAGGAGCTGCCCGTCTCCCCGGCCCCGGCCGCCGCCCCGCCCCCGTACGAGATCACCGAGGTGATCGGCATCCATCCGGACGTCGACATGGCTCTCCTGCGGGTCGCCCCGCCGGACGGCGGCGCGCTCCCCGCCCCGCTCGCGGTGGCGGCCGACGCGCCCGCGAGCGTGCCCGGCCGGCCGGTGTACGTGATCGGCTACCCGGCCTGGGACGGCCGCCGCAACGAGCCCGAGTCGATGCGGCGGATCTTCATGGACATCTACAACGTGAAGCGTCTCCAGCCGGGCACGGCGACGGAGTTCGCCCCCGGCGGCCTGGTGATGAAGCACGACTGCTCCACCCTCGGCGGCAACAGCGGCTCCCCGGTCTTCGACCTCACGGACCACCGGGTACTGGGCCTGCACTTCGGCGGCCGCTACCGTCTGGGCAACTTCGCGGTACCGCTGTGGGAGCTGGTCGACGACCCGCTGCTGGCCCGTGCGGAGGTCAACTGGGTCTGAATCAGCGGCTCCTGCCGGATCAGCCGACGTGCCGGGAGGTCGTGGCCGCCGCGGGCTCCCCGACGACCAGGACGATCTTGCCGGTGGTGCGTTCGGTCTCTCCCAGGGCGTGGGCCTTGGCGGCCTCGGCCAGGGGGAACGTGGCCTCGATGTGGGCCCGCAGGGTGCCCGCCCGCGCAAGCTCGGCGACGGCGTTCATACCCGTGTGGTCGGCCTCGACGAGAAGGGTCTCCACCCGGACGCCCCGCTCCGCGGCCTTCTTCGGCTCGTCCGGGTCGGTGGGCGGCAGGAGCGAGACGAGCGTGCCGCCGGGGCGCAGGACGTCGAGGGAGTGGGCGCGGGTGTCGCCGGAGAGCGGGTCGAGGACGATGTCGATGTCCTGGGCGGCGTCGCGGAAGTCGGTGGTGCGGTAGTCGATGACCTCGTCCGCGCCGAGGGAGCGGACGAAGTCGTGCTTGGGCGCGCTCGCGGTGCCGATGACGTACGCGCCGCGGGACTTGGCGATCTGGACGGCGAGGTGGCCGACGCCGCCGGCGGCCGCGTGGACGAGGACCCGCTGCCCGGAGCGGACCCCGGCGGTGTCGACGAGGGCCTGGTACGCGGTGAGGGCGGCGAGCGGGAGGGCGCCGGCCTGGACGTGGTCGATGCCGGCGGGCTTGTGGGCGAAGGCCCGGGCGGGGGCGGTCACGTACTCGGCGTGCGAACCGACCCCGTACGGGTAGGGGAGCATGCCGAAGACCTCGTCGCCGGGCTTGAAGAGGGTCACGCCGAAGCCGACGGCCTCGACGACACCGGAGACGTCCCAGCCGAGGACGAGCGGCAGGCGGTCGAGGAAGAGGCCCTGGGAGCGGTGCTTCCAGTCGGTCGGGTTGACTCCGGCGGCGCGGACGGCGACCAGGATCTGGCTCGGTCCCGGGACGGGCCTGGGGAGCAGCACCTCCTTGAGCACCTCGGGGGCTCCGTGGGTGTCCTGGCTGATGGCGCGCATGGTGGCGTTGTTCGTCATGCGTCCAGGTTCGCGGCCGGACCCGGCTCCGTACCATGGCATGATTGCCATCTTTCGATAGGATCGTGCCATGCGCGCCAACACCATGGATGCCGACGCCTCGGGTGCCGGGTTGGCCCACCGGGTCGTCGTTCTCGCTCTGGACGGGGTGTACCCCTTCGAACTCGGCATCCCGAGCCGTGTCTTCGGGGCTGCGGACGGCCGCTACGAGGTCCTGACCTGCTCCGTCGACGGCCGCCCTGTGCGTACCAACTCCGATTTCTCGGTCACCGTGGAGAACGGCCCGGAGGCGCTGACCACGGCGGACACGGTCGTCCTGCCGCCGTTCGACATTTCTCGCATCAGCCGTGAGGTGCCGGCGGGCGTCGGCGAGGCGCTCGCGTCCCTGCGTGCCGGGACGCGGGTCGTGTCGATCTGCACCGGGGCCTTCGTGCTCGCGGCCGCCGGGCTCCTCGACGGGCGGCCGGCCACCACGCACTGGGCGCTCGCGCAGGTCTTCCGCGCGTGGTTTCCCCAGGTGGCGCTGGACCCGGACGTCCTCTTCGTCGACGACGGGGACGTGCTGACCTCGGCAGGCGCCGCCTCCGGGGTGGACGTGTGCCTGCACGTGGTGCGCAGGGACCACGGCACCGACGTCGCCAACCGGGTGGCGCGGGCCTGTGTCGTACCGCCGTGGCGGGACGGCGGACAGGCCCAGTACATCGAGCAGCCCGTACCGGATCCTGCGGCGAACGGGACGTCGGCCACCCGCCAGTGGGCCCTGGAGAACCTGCACGAACCGCTGACCCTGACGGATCTCGCCGCGCACGCCCGGATGAGCCTGCGCACCTTCGCCCGGCGCTTCAACGAGGAGGTCGGCCTGAGCCCGGGGCGCTGGCTGATCCAGCAGCGGGTGTCGCGGGCGCGGCACCTCCTGGAATCCACGGACCTGGCGGTGGACGACATCGCGGGCCAGGTCGGCTTCGCCACCGGGACCTCGCTGCGCCAGCACCTGCATGCCGCGATCGGCGTATCGCCGCTCACCTACCGGCGTACGTTCCGGGGCGAGCCGGCGCCGCACCACTGAGCCGCGGTTATTCCCCCGGTCCCATCGGAATTCCGATGCCGGACATTGGCTTCCTCATTGGAAACCTTTCGACGGCGGGCATAGCTTCGAGGACATCGCCGCAAGCGCTCACCCCCTCCCTTCCCTGGAGTGACTGACCATGTCGAAGATCCTTTTCGTGATGACCGGTGCCGACCACTGGACGCTGGCCGACGGCACCAAGCACCCCACCGGCTTCTGGGCCGAGGAGGCCGTCGCGCCGTACGAGGCGTTCAAGGCCGCCGGTCACGAGATCGTCGTCGCCACCCCCGGCGGCGTCGTCCCGACCGTGGACCGGGGCAGCCTGGCGCCCGAGTTCAACGGCGGTCAGGAGGGCGCCGACAAGGTCGCCGCCGCGCTCGCCTCGATGAGCGAGCTCGAGCGGCCCATCGCCCTTGAGGACGTCCGCCTGGACGACTACGCGGCCGTCTTCTACCCCGGCGGGCACGGCCCGATGGAGGACCTGGCGGTCGACGCCGCCTCCGGCCGGATCCTGATCGACACCCTGGAGTCGGGCAAGCCGCTGGCCGTGGTCTGCCACGGCCCGGCAGCGCTGCTCGCCGCCGAGAAGTCCGACGGCGCCAACGCCTTCGCCGGCTACAAGGTCGCCGCGTTCACCAACGCCGAGGAGACCCAGGGCGGCCTCGCCGACAAGGCGAAGTGGCTCCTGGAGACGCGCCTGGCCGAGGCGGGCGTGGACGTCCAGGTCGCTGAGCCGTGGGCGCCGCACGTGGTCGTCGACCGCAACGTCGTCTCCGGCCAGAACCCCTCCTCCTCCGCACCGCTCGCCGCCGAGCTGCTGAAGAGGCTGGCCTGACCCGTGCGGGATCGACTTCGGCGAGGCCGCCGGCATCACGATCGGCCTGGAGCCGGTCAACCCCCAGGACTGGCTGGGCGGCACGTACCGGTCGCCACCATGCTGCTGGGAATCGCGCTCGCCTCCTTCGTCGACTGATGGGCTGATGGGCTGATGGGGCTGATGGGGGCCGTCGAAGCCGGTGGGCCGACCGTCCGAGCGGATGGCCGTCCGCCGGCCGGCCGCCGCGCTCGAGTCGGTGCCACGCCGTACGGTGCCCCCATGACCGAGTCCGCACTCGAACGCAACAAGGCGACCGCCACCGCCTTCTACGACCTGATGTTCAACCGGTGCCGCCCGGCCGAGGCCGTGGAGGCGTACGTCGGCGACACCTACATCCAGCACAATCCGCACGTCGGCGACGGCAAGCAGGCGTTCATCGACTACTTCGAGCGGATGGCCGCCGAGTACCCGGGCAAGCGGGTGGAGGTCGAGCGCGCCTTCGCCGAGGGCGACCACGTGATCCTGCACTGCCACCAGTTCTGGCCCGCCGAGGAGTACGCCGGGATCGACATCTTCCGTTTCGACGACGCCGGCAGGATCGTCGAGCACTGGGACGTCCTCCAGGTCGTCCCGCCCACGTCGAAGAACGACAACACCATGTTCTGAGTGCGCGCTCACCCGTGGGGAGCGCGCGTTGGGCCGAGTGCCGCGCCGGGGCGGGCGACCGGCGGCGGCCACCGGCAGCCTGGCTGCCATGCGGAACGAAGGCGTGGTCAGCGAGGCGCGAGCCGGCGCGTCGGGCCGGGCCCGGCAGAGCCGGACGGCCGGGGCGGCCGCCGGGAGCAGCCCGCTGCCGTTGCTCGCGGCCGTCTCCGCCGGCTTCGCACTCGTCCATCTCGCGCTGATCGCACCGGGACTCGGGCTCGGCTGGGACGAGACGGTGTACGTCAGCCAGGTGAGCCGACAGGCACCGGCGGCGTTCTTCAGCGCGCCGCGCGCCCGGGGCATCACCTACCTCGTCGCCCCCGTCACGGAGCTGACCACGTCCGTCATGGCGCTCCGCGTCCACATGGCCGCGCTGGCCGGCTGCGGACTGTTCCTCGCCCTGTGGGCCTGGCGCCGGCTGCTGCCCGCGCCCGTTCTCGGTGTCGCGGGCGGGCTGTTCGCGAGCCTTTGGATCACGATGTTCTACGCCTCGCAGGCGATGCCCAACCTCTGGGTCGCCTACGGGGCGCTCGCCGCCGTCGGCTGCTTCCTCACGGCCGTACGGGACCCGGAGGCCCGCTGGGCGCCGGCCGGCATGGCGGTCGCGGTGGCGTTCGTCGCGCTGATGCGGCCCACGGACGCGGTGTGGCTCGTCCTGCCGCTCGTGGTCGCGGCCGTGGTGACGAGGTCCCGGACGCGGTTGCCGATAGCACTCGCCGCGGGCCTGGCCGTCGGGTGCGCCGAATGGATCGTCGAGGCGTACGTGTCGTACGGCGGTCTCGCCGCCCGGCTGGAGCGGGCCGGCGAGATCCAGGGCCGGATCGGCTGGTACGTCTCCGTCGACGACCATGTGCGCGCCCTCGGCGGGCGGTTGCTGTGCCGCCCCTGTGACGTGCCCTGGCGGTACCCCGTCGCGGCCCTGTGGTTCTTCGCGCTGCCGCTGCTCGTGGCGGCGGGCGTGCGGGCCGCCGTCCTCGCCCGGCGCCACCGCGCGGAGCTGGTGACGGCGACCGTGACCGGTGCGGCACTGGCCGTGCCGTATCTGTTCACCGTCGGGTACGCGGCCCCGCGTTTCCTGCTGCCCGCCTACGCGCTCCTCGCGCTGCCCGTCGCGTACGGCCTGGTCCGGGCGTGCCGGCCACGGCCGCGCGGGCGCCGGATCGTGGTCGGGCTCGTCGTCGTGACCCTGGTCGCGCATCTGGCGATCCAGTACCGGATGGCCGACAGCACGGCGGACCGGGTACGCCGCGACACGGCCGACCTGGGGCGCGTCGCCGCGGAGCTGCGCGCCCTGGGTGTGCGACCGCCCTGCGTGGTCAGCGGCGAGGAGGCGATCCGCGTCGCGTTCCGCGCCGGCTGCGCCTCCCGCCAGCCCGGCGGCCACGACGGAAGCATCACGCCCGCGCAACTCGCCGCCATGGCCCGCCACCGCCCGGTCGCGATCGTGGTGGCGCACGGTGCCAAGCCCCCGCCGTACGCCGGTGCGTGGCCCGCCCACCCGCTTCCCGACCTGGGCAACCGGACAGGCCTGCGCGCCTACGTCTCGGGCGTACGGACCTCCGAAGGGGGGACCTCCGAAGGGGACACCGGGCGGGACGAAGAGGTCGCTCGTTCAGTGCAGGTCGGCCCGGGCGGGGGTGTCGTCGAGGAACCCTCCCGACTGGTGCTGCCACAGCCGCGCGTAGGCGCCTTCCGCGGCAAGCAGTTCCTTGTGCGTGCCCTGCTCGACGATCCGTCCGCGGTCGAGGACGACGAGTTGGTCCATGGTGGCGACCGTGCTCAGCCGGTGTGCCACCACGAGCGCCGTCCGCCCGTCCATGAGCCGCCACAGCGCGTCCTGGACCAGGATCTCGCTCTCGGAGTCCAGCGCGCTGGTCGCCTCGTCGAGCAGCAGGATCGGCGCGTCGCGCAGGATGGCCCTGGCGAGAGCGACCCGCTGGCGCTGGCCGCCGGACAGCTTCACCCCGCGCTCGCCCACCATGGTGTCGAAGCCGTCGGGAAGCGCGTCGGCGAACTCCGTGACGTGCGCCGCCTCCGCCGCGCGGCGGATCTCGGCGTCTGTGGCGTCCGGCCGGGCGAACGCGATGTTGTCGCGCAGCGTGCGGTGGAACATCGCCGGGTCCTGCGGCACGTAGGCGATCAGGCTGCGCAGTTCGGCCTGGCGCAGTCTGCTGATGTCCTGCCCCCCGATCAGGATCCGGCCGCCGTCGATGTCCGTCATCCGCAGCAACAGCCGGCTGAGCGTGGTCTTGCCCCCGCCTGACCGGCCGACGAGACCGATCTTCGCCCCGCTGGGCACGGCCAGGTCGAGTCCCTCGAAGAGCGGCTCCGCGCCCGCGTGGGCGAACGTCACCTGCTCGAAGCGCACGTCGGCCGCTCGGGACAGCAGCGGTTCCGGGGACGCCGGGTCGAGCACGGTCGGCGGCTCGAGAAGCAGTTCGGTGAACTGCGCGGCCTCCGTCATGGAGCTCTCCAGGCGGCGGTAGATCTGGTTGAACTCGAACATGATCCGCGTCGCGTTGGCGTAGTACGTGAAGGCGACGACCACCGCCTCCACACCGTGCTCTCCCCCGCCGAGCGCGAGGGCGACCAGCAGGCCCAGGACGTTGGTGAGCACGGACATCGGAGCGACGAGCGTGTCGATGCGCAGATTGCCGTAGTCCCACGAGCGCAGCGTGAGCCGCCGCGACTCCGCGACGCGGGACCGGTGTTCGGCGGCCTCGCGTTCCTCGGCGGCGAAGGACCGGACGGTGTCCATGTTCGTCAGGCTGTCGGCGACGTGGCCCGACACCCGGGCGATGGCCTGCTCGCGCTGGGCGACGAGCGCCTGACGGCGGCGGATCAGGGGTGTCACGCACCCCGCGGTGATCGCGATCATCACCAGGAGGCCGACCACCAGCAGCGGGTCGTACTGCCACAGCACCACCGAAGCGAACACCAGCGGAACGAAGTTGCCCATGACCGAGAACGTCAGCGTGTCGACGAACTCCTCGAAGCGGGAGGCGAAGCTCAGGATCCGCTTGGTCAGCGACCCGGCGAAGTTGTCGTGGAAGAACGCGGCGTCCTTGGCGAAGAGTTCGTCCATGCCGATCACGTACAGGTGCTCGATGCCGCGGGCGTCAAGGCGGTTCAGGCAGTGCAGTCCGACGCGCCATAACGCCTCGGCGAGCAGCAGGACGCCGGCGAAGCCGAGGACGTACGGCAACGCCCAGCCGATGTCGGTGCCAGTGCCGGTGTCGGTGCCGGTGTCGGTGCCGTCGTCCCCCGCGATCCGGCCGACGAGCTTCGCGACGACCAGCGGCGCGATGTAGTTGATGCCGATGTTGCCCAGCGCCGGGAGCAGCAGCGCGGGCGCCGTCAGCCACCGGAGACGGGCCAACTCCCTTCCGTAGTAACGAAGCGCGAGGAGCACCGGACCCCTGCCCGGCGAACTTTCGTGCGATTCAGGCGATCCCATACCAACCCTTCCTTGTCAGACCAGTCGGACCAGTCGGACAGGGTTGGCAGTGTCCCGCGAGGGCGCCCGCGCAGTCCAAGCGTTTTCGCTAGCCGCCCAGCACCGCGGGTGTGGGGCCGTCGGGGCGGACGGTGATGCTGTACGCGGCCTTGGCCGGGGTGGAGCGGAAGCGCGGGGTGTGGGCGGGCAGCAGGTGTTCGAGGAGGACGGTCGACTCCCTGAGGGCGAACTGCAGGCCGAGGCAGGCCCGGGGTCCGATGCCGAACGGAAGGTAGCTCCCGGGGTGGTTGGGGCGTCGTCCGGGGGTCGTGAAGCGCCCCGGGTCGAACCGCTCGGGGTCGCCCCAGAGCCCGGGGTCCCGGTGCGTGAGGTAGGGGCAGACCAGTACGTCGGTCCCGGCGTCGATCCCGTATCCAGCGAGGTCGTCGTCCTCCGCCGCGCAGCGCGGCAGTATCCAGGCGGACGGGTAGAGGCGCAGCGTTTCGTGGACGAGCGCCTGGACGGCCTGCCGCCGTTCGGGTGAGCCCTCGGCGCCCGCGGCGAGGGCGTGCTCCCGCGCCTCCGGGTTGCGATCCAACAGCAGGTGGAGCCAGGTCAGGGTGGTGGCGGTGGTCTCGTGACCGGCGACGAGCAGGGTGACGAGCTCGTCGCGGATCAGCCGGTCGGTGTACTCGGGGCGCGTACCCGCCGCCTCCAGCAGGACGTGCAGCAGGCCCGGGCCGTCGGGTCCTGCCCCGAGCTCCCGGGCGGCGGTGATGGCGCGGCTCGCCACGGCGTCGATTCCGGCCAACTCGGCGGCGACGGCCCCCTGGGCGGCGCCGTCGGCGGGGAGGCTGGGCAGCGCGGCCACCACGGCGGGCACGGCGGCCAGTTCACGCTCCGTGCCGGGGTCGAGAGGGTGTCCGGTCAGGGATCGCCAGATGGTGTCCAGGGCGAAGCGGCGCATCTCGTCGCCGACGTCGAAGACCTGCCCGGTACGGGCGTACGCGTCCCAGCGCGCCGCGGCGGTCCGGGCGGCCTCGGCGATCCGCTGCTCGTAGCGGCGCATGCCACGGCCGGTGAACTGGGCCTGCAGAAGCCGCCGTTGCCGCTGCCACGCCTCGCCCGTCGCGGCGAGGACGCCGTCACCGATGAGCAGGCGGGCGCGGTGCGAACGCTTCACGTACCGGTCGGGATGGAGCGCGAGCACGTGCTGCACGGCCTGGGGATCGGTGACGAGGACGGTCGGCCCCGGACCGAGCCGAATCGCGGCGACCCCACCGAGCCGTTCACGCGCCTCGGCGAAGAGATCGATGAGCTCCCCTCCCCCGGCCTGCCACTCCCCGACGAGCGCGGGATCCAGCTCGGGCACCCGGCGACCTGCCGGGGACGGACTCGGAAGGGAGCCGGGGCGGGCGTCAGTGGCCACGGGTGCACTCCTGTTCGGCGGCTGTACGTCGTCACGGGCCGGTGCGGGCATCACGCACTGTAGGGGAGTGGACGCGGTGCGCGACAGCGGCCTTCGCGCCGAAGACCGCGAGGCGGAGGGGCGATCCGCACCTCGGAGAACCCCTCACCGCGCCTCTACTCCCCCCCTCAGAACGACGTTCCCTCCGCTCGATACTCTGCGAGCTGCTCCTGGGCCGACAGGGTCCAACGATGGTCGGGGCCGAGCACCCGCCGCCTCCCCGCCACCACCTTCTCCATCTGCGCGACCGCCTCCGCTTGCTCCCCGACAGCGGCCAGGACGCTGGCGAGCAGATGCCGCGCGGCCAACGTGATCGGATACTCGACCCCGTAGAGCTGCTCGTGATGGGTGAGCGTCTCGCGGGCGCGGGGCAAGGCATCGACTGGATGGCCTGTGTAGAACAGGGCGTAGGCGCAATCGAGCTCGACGGCCAAGGTGATCTGATGGTGCGGGCCGAGTTCTCGGCGGCAGTCCGTGACGAGCTCGGGTCCGGCCGGGGCCTCGGCGTCCGACTCGGGCCCCGGAAGTACTTCGATGAGGTGGGACCGGGCCAGCAGCGTCAAGGGGTGGAACGGGCCCAGCGATGCGGCCCGGCCGACGACGGCCCGCCTCATCAGGGACACGGCTTCCGCTGTCCGTCCGAGCTGGTAGAGAGGACGCGAGAGGGCGATGCACGCATTCAGCGTCACCAGGGCGGTGGGCCCGAGCGCACGCTCGCAGTCGGCGAGCGCCTCACGGTCGATCGCTTCCGCCTCCTCGAAGCGCCCGAGCCGGTAGACGGCTTTGCCGACGCGCTGTCTGAGGCTGAGGATCAAGGGGTGGTCCTTCCCCAGGCGCTGTTCGCCCAGTTCCCTCGCCTTCACCCCCAGAGCGAGCGCGGAGGCGTAGTCGCCCGCCCGGTGCTGGGCTGTCGTCAGGAGAAGCGCACACTCCACCGCGGCCTCCGCGGTCTGCTGGAGAACGCCTGGCCAGTCGCGTACGCGTCGAAGGAGCGCGAGGACGTGGGGTCCGAGGAGGCTGAGCCCGGCGTCCATGGCTCCGCGCTCCGGGACCGCGGGGAGGGCGGCGGCCAGGAGCCCGGCGGCCGTGGCGGCGAGCGGTTCGTGCTCGTCCGCGGGTGTGCCGCGCGCGACGCTGTCGAGCAGGACCCCGTGAGTCCGCAGGCACCGCACGCCGCGCAACACCCGCTGATCAGCCGCGTGGGACGCCGCCGGACGAGTTGGCATTCCGATCATGAGGTGCGCATGTGCGAGGCCCGTTACAGCGGCGGCAGCCGCTAGGGCGACTGGTTACGCCCCTTGCCCTGGACAGCGGCCGGATTTGACGAGGACCGGTGGGCAGCAGGGGGCATCGCCGTGCGGATCCCGTTGCCGGCCACCGTACTCACCTCACAGGCGCGACGTCCGCCCACAGGGCGACGGCGCCGGGCGAGAGCGGTGCGACCGCTCGGCCCGGCGCAACGTCGTTCTCGTCCCACCACATGCCCTGCCCCTCAGCCAGAGGGCGCTCCTCGGCACCCGTCCGCCAGTCGCCGCGCAGCACGTGGAACACCCCGGCGTGGCCGCTGGGCAGCACGACAGGTCCGGTGGTCCGGTCCACCCGGGCCGACCAGCGGTCGCGCCGCACCATGATGTTGAGCACCCGGCAGGCCCCGCCCCGCAGTTCGGCGGTCAACTCCAGGTCACCGGGGAACCCGAGAGGCTCCCCCGCGCGCGCCGTCCGATCGAATGCCCCGGGGGCCGTCAGCCGCACGCCGTCGCCCGTCAGGAGGGTGAACGTCCGGTCGACACCGGGGAAGGCCGAGAACGGCCCGTCCCGGTCGATGTCGGCGACGCTCGCGCGCCACTGGAACTCCTCGGCGCCCACCGGCCACGAGACGATCTCCCGCGTGGCGCCCCCACCGTTGCGCCACCGGCCCGCCGTCAGGGTCTCGACATCGAAGTGGTGCATGCGGGCTCCTGAGCTGCGTGCGGTACGGGTGCGGATCACCCGCGCGGACAACGATAGGGGGCGGTTTCCTGATGACCCCGATCGCGGACGGCTCTCGGAAGGCCTTCCGGCATCGGCGTGGACGTCGTCTCCGTCCACGCCGAGCCGGGAGGTCCTCACCCGTCGCGCTTCTCAGAGGGCGCCGACGATGTCCTCGACCCGGGTCTTCGCGTCGCCGAAGAGCATCGCGGTGTTCTCCCGGAAGAACAGCGGGTTCTGCACGCCTGCGTATCCGGAGGCCATCGAGCGCTTGAACACGATGACCTTGCCGGCCTCCCAGACGGTGAGCACCGGCATACCGGCGAGCGGGCTGCCGGGGTCCTCCGCTCCGGCCGGGTTGACCGTGTCGTTGGCGCCGATCACGAGGACGACGTCGGTCTTGGCGAAGTCGTCGTTGATCTCGTCCATTTCGAGCACGATGTCGTACGGCACCTTGGCCTCGGCGAGGAGCACGTTCATGTGGCCGGGCAGGCGGCCCGCGACGGGGTGGATGCCGAACCGTACGTCGACGCCCTTCGCGCGCAGTTTCGAGGTGAGCTCCGCGACCGGGTACTGCGCCTGGGCGACGGCCATGCCGTACCCGGGTGTGATGACCACGGACCGGGCCGAGCCCAGGAGTTCGGCGGCGCCCTGGGCGGTTGTCTCCTGGTGCTCGCCGTAGTCGACGTCCGAGCCCGACGGCGCCTCGATACCGAAGCCGCCGGCGATCACGGAGAGGAACGAGCGGTTCATCGCCTTGCACATGATGTAGGACAGGTAGGCACCCGAGGAGCCGACGAGCGCACCGGTGATGATCAGCAGATCGTTGCCGAGCAGGAAGCCGGAGGCCGCGGCCGCCCAGCCGGAGTAGCTGTTGAGCATCGAGACGACGACCGGCATGTCGCCGCCGCCGATCGAGGCCACCAGGTGCCAGCCGAGGGCCAGCGCCAGGACCGTCACGGTGATCAGCAGCCACAGCTCCGGCGTGATCACGAACCACACCGTCAGGGCGAGGAACAGGACCAGCGAGCCGAGGTTCAGGGCGTTCTTGCCCGGCAGCACCAACGGCTTGGAGTCGATCTTCGCGGCCAGCTTCAGGTAGGCCACGACGGAGCCGGTGAAGGTCACCGCGCCGATGAACAGGCCGATGAACACCTCGGCGTGGTGAATGCCCAGCGTGCCGAGCGCGTCCAGCGCCTTGGCCTCGTGGCCGTTCGGGTCGTGCTCGACGTTCAGGAAGCCGTTCCAGCTGACCAGCACGGCGGCCAGACCGACGAAGGAGTGCAGCAGCGCGATCAGCTCGGGCATTCCGGTCATCTCGACGCCGCGGGCTCGCTGCAGGCCGATCAGCGCGCCGATCAGCATCGCGACGGCCATCAGGCCGAGGCCGGCGCCGCTGACGTCGCCGTCCAACGCGAGCACGACCGTCGCGACGAGCGCGACGCCCATGCCGAGCATGCCGAACGCGTTGCCGAGTCGTGCCGACTCGTGCTTGGAGAGTCCTGCCAGCGCAAGGATGAACAAGAGCGCGGCAACAAGGTAGGCCGCCTGTGCGGCGAGGGTCGCAGACATGTCAGCTCCGGTTGAACATGGCGAGCATGCGACGCGTCACCGCGAAGCCGCCGAAGACGTTGATACTGGCCAGAAGGATCGCGACGGACGAGAGCACCGTGACCGCCGTGCTCGTGTGGCCGATCTGCAGAAGCGCGCCGACGACGATGATCCCGGAGATCGCGTTCGTCACCGACATCAGCGGCGTGTGCAGCGCGTGGTGCACGTGCCCGATCACGTAGTAGCCGATCACGATCGCGAGCACGAAGACCGTCACATGGGGCAGCAGCGCCGCGGGGGCGAACGCGGCGGTGAGGAACAGCGCCAGCGCGCCGAGTGCCACGCCGCCGAACTTCCGCTTCGCCGTCATCGGCGCCTTCTTCGGCTTCGCCGGCTCCGTCGCGGCCGCCGCGGGCGCGGGGGCCGGGGCCGCGGAGACCTGGACCGGCGGGGGCGGCCACGCCGACTCACCCTTGCGTACGACGGTGATCGAGCGCTGCACCGGGTCGTCCCAGTCAAGGATCAGCGACCCGTCCTTGCCCGGCGTCATCAGCTTCAGCAGGTTCACCAGGTTCGTGCCGTACAGCTGCGAGGCCTGGGCCGGCAGCCGGCCCGCCAGATCGGTGTATCCGATGATCGTCACGCCGTTCTCCGTGACGATCATCTCGCCCTTCACAGTGCCCTCGACGTTGCCGCCGTTGGCGGCCGCCATGTCGACGATCACCGACCCCGGCTTCATGCTCGCCACCATCTCCGCGGTGATCAGCGTCGGCGCGGGACGGCCCGGGATCAGCGCGGTGGTGATGACGATGTCGACCTCGCGGCACTGCGCGGCGTAGAGCTCGACCTCGCGCGCCTTGTAGTCGTCGCCCATCTCCTTGGCGTAGCCGGTCTTCGAGACCTCCACCTCCGGGGACTCGATCGACAGGTACTCGCCGCCCAGCGAGCGGACCTGATCGGCCACCTCCGGTCGCGGGTCGGTCGCCCGTACGATCGCGCCGAGCGAGCCGGACGCACCGATCGCCGCCAGACCGGCGACGCCGGCACCCGCGACGAGCACCTTCGCCGGCGGAACCTTGCCCGCCGCGGTCACCTGGCCGGTGAAGAAGCGCCCGAACTCGTGGGCGGCCTCGATGACGGCCCGGTAGCCGGCGATGTTCGCCATGGACGACAGCACGTCCATCGACTGCGCCCGGCTGATGCGCGGCACGGCGTCCATCGACAGCGCCGTGAACGGCCGGCGGCCCAGATCCTCGACCATCGCCGGGTCGAAGGCCGGCGCGAACAGGGCGATCACCGTCGCCTCCGGGCCCACCCGGTCCAGCTGCGACGGGGTCGGGGCGTTGACCCCCAGCACCACGTCCGCGGCAGCCGCGTCGCCGACGGTCGCGCCGGCGGCCTCGTAGGCACTGTCGGTGAACCCGGCCGCGCCCCCCGCACCCGAGGCGACGACCACGTCGTACCCCAGTGTGCGGATCTGTTCGATCGTGGCCGGCGTGGCCGCGACGCGACTCTCACCTGCCCGCGCTTCCTTGAGGACTCCGACAATCACGGGTGTTCTCCGTTCGCTGCTCTGGCCGTCACCGGCGTGTTGTCCACACGATCAGAAGTGCACCCGCAATGATCCGGAGCACGACGCTCAGCTTGGCCGTCGAGAGCTCTCCTTGAACAGCACCCGCCGGTGAGGTACACGCAACACTCGGCGGGACACGACTCCCATGCCTCACATAACGCCGTGCGTCTTGAAGCCGAAGCCCGCCGGGCGACCGCGAACGGTGGCTTGCCCTTGCCACCTCGCGTCTCAGCGGCCGTGCGCCCTCGCGCACACCGTGTGGTCCCCCGGGCGCCCCGGCTCGGGCGGCATGGGCACCGTGTACGCCGGCCTCGACGGCGCCGCACCGGCTCCGCTGGATCCGCAGGCGACCCAGGTTCAGTGCTCGCAGAGGGAGAATTCTCGTTCGTAGAGCTGCTCGTTGTGTTCGTCGACGAAGAACTTACGTTCCTGCATGAGTTGTTCGCGGTAGTTCTTGGCCTCTTCAAGCGTCATGGTCGAGGTGTCGGACCACGGCTGCTGCGGTGGCACATCGGATGTCGAGACGATCTTTTCCGACGGGTCGACCAGGAAGAACGCGAGAATCTTGCGGTGTCCCGGGCGAGTGGGGTCCTTGAGTCGGAACGAGCCGACGCGGTGTTGCAGGATGTTCGGGAACGCCAGGCAGCGACCCGCCGGCGTCGATGCCGATCCCAGCATCTGGTTCAGCGCGTCTTCGTCCTCCAGGCCGTAGACCTCACGCAGACCGTTGTCGTCGTTCTGTTCGTAGTGCGGGTCATCGAGGGCCGCCCGGAAACTCAGCCGGCTCTCGGTGATGTTCTCGCTGTCCCAGTAGTAGATGCCGGTCGAGACGATCCGCTCGTTCAACATCCCCTCGACATGCCAGGAACCGCCTGGGTACTCGGGCTTGTCCAGGGTGAGATGAACGGTGGCGAGCTTGACGATGACCTGAAGACGTCGGCCACGCACGTCGACTCGGGCGGATGCGTCGGGCAACTCGGGCGGGGTGAAGGCGGGGGCGTCCGGGATGACCGGGCGGCGGTTCTCCCACCAGTCCTCGTGGGCCTCTGTCCATGCTTCGAGGGCGTCCGCGTGGGCCGCGGCATCACTGTAGGAGGACTTGTTCGGATACTCCGGTTCCGAGTCGTACCACCCGTAAGGATCGGCCTCGATCCGCGGGGGCCGCGGATGGCGCAGATCGGTGAGCACGTTCTCCAGCAGCGGGCGCATGCGCGCGAACAGGTCCGGCAGGACGGAGGCCAGTTCGTGATGGGTCTCGGGGTGGACGTTGTTGACGTACGAACGGAAGGCGACATCGCCGTCGTCACTGACGTCGACGTCCGTGGGCAGCCACTGGAACCGCTCCGAGAACTCGTACGTCGAGTAGCGGTCCGTCGGGTTCTTCCAAGCCCGCTCGGGCGCGCCGCTCGCCTCTCTCACCAGGCAGAACAGTGAGGGATGAACCAGATCCAGTACCTGCCCGTCGGATCCGGGATGCCAGTCCTGTTCTGCTTCGGGGACCTGTTCCAGAACCCGAACCGCCTCACGCAGCCGGGAATTGAGCTTGTCGTCGACGAGCGTGTCCGACTGCCACACCCCGTCGACGGCGGACACCTCGATGCCGGTTCCTCCGTCCCGCAACGCGGCGTAGTGCGCGAGTTCGGCGAGCACGTAACGAACCTGCGCTTCGGTGAGGCCCTGGGCGACCGCTTCCTGCGTCCACCTGGCGACGATGTCGGCATCGTTCATCTTGTCGAACCACCCCGGCTTCGCCCGAATGTGCGCGCTGCACTGCATCATCTGAAGTTCCCGCAGCGTTCGGGGTGTTGCGAACGATATGGAACGGGAGGCATGAAAGGGCAGCGGGAAAGCAGACAGGCCGGTCAATTCTCGTGATCCCTAGAGTCGGTGTGCGGTGGCGGGAAGGATAGCCCAGCAGACTGACACCGCAGCGGTGGTCCCCGTCCGCGAGCGAGAATGCGTCCACGGCTCCAGGAGCGCCGGCATGGAGTCCATGATCCCGACAGAGACGCCGCAGGGGACGCGGTCGCCGGCCGCGCCAAGGTGCGAGCGCGAGGACGGCCGTCTCCAGGACCGACGTGGCGAACCGGTCCCGGCCCGGGCCTGCGACCACCACGCCCCCGGACACACGAAAGGCCGCCCTCTCATGGATGAGAGAACGGCCTCCGACCTGCGTTTCCGCACAGTCGGGACGACAGGATTTGAACCTGCGACCCCTTGACCCCCAGTCAAGTGCGCTACCAAGCTGCGCCACGTCCCGGTGCCCGTCTGACCTGGGGTTTCCCCTGGCCGAACGCGCATGAGAACAATACCGCACTTCCCCGGGTGGTCACGAACCCTTTGGCGCGCTTGACCTCAAGCTAGCTTGAGGTTGCACGGTGTGTGGCATGACGAACACGACGGACGCCCTCATCCCGATCCACCACCACCCCCACGCCCGGCCCGGTGTCGAGCGGCTCTCGCGGCTCATGGGGCTCATGACCGGTGCCGAGAAGCACTCGCCCGCCGCGACGTCCACGCTCGATGCCCTGTGGGTGCTGTACGACCGGGTGCTGCGCGTGTCGCCCGAGACCGTCGGGGACGTCGGGCGGGACCGGTTCCTGCTGTCGAAGGGGCACGGGCCGATGGCGTACTACGCCGTGCTCGCCGCCAAGGGGTTCCTCCCCGAGGAGCTGCTCACCGGGTTCGGCTCGTACGACTCGCCGCTCGGGCATCACCCTGACCGGACGCTCGTGCCGGGGGCCGAGATCGGGAGTGGGTCGCTGGGGCACGGGCTGCCGCTCGCCGTGGGGAGTGTGCTCGGGTTGCGGGCCCAGGGGCTCACCGAGCCGCGAGTGTGGGTGCTCATCGGGGACGCCGAGCTGGACGAGGGCAGCAATCACGAGGCCATCGGCTACGCCGGGCCCGCCGGCCTGGAGCAGCTGCACACGCTGGTGATCGACAACAGCTCCGCCACCTACGGATGGCCCGGTGGGATCGCCTCGCGGTTCGAGGCCGCCGGCTGGTCCGCCGAGACCGTCGACGGGCGTGATCACGAGGCCCTGTACGCCGCCTTCACCGCCCCGCACCCCGGCCGCCCGCGCGCAGTCGTCGCCCGCGTCGAGCCCAAGAACGCCTGAGAACCCCCGCCAGCCCCGACAGCCCCGCCAGCCCCGACAGCCGCAGAGAAGAGAGCCCCGCCATGGACACGATGCGTGACCGCTTCATCTCGACCACCAGCCGCCTGCTCGACGAGGACCCCCGCCTCGCGCTCGTCCTCGCCGAGATCAGCAAGGACGGGTTCCAGCAGGCCCAGCGACGCCATCCGGACCGCGTGATCAATGTCGGCATCCGGGAACAGCTCCTGATCGGCGCGGGTGGCGGGCTCGCGCTGACCGGGATGCGGCCGGTCATGCACACCTTCGCGAGCTTCCTGGTCGAGCGCCCCTTCGAGCAGCTCAAGCTGGACTTCGGCCATCAGGGGGTGGGTGGCGTCCTGGTGAGCGCCGGTGCGTCGTACGACTGGCCGGCCGGCGGATTCACCCATATGTCGCCCGGCGACGTGGCCCTGCTCGACACCCTCGACGGCTGGACGGTCCATGTCCCCGGCCATCCGGACGAGGCGGAGGCCCTGCTGCGGCAGGCCGTCGCGGGCGACGATCTCGTCTACGTCCGGCTCTCGCTGCAGTCCAACGCCGCACCGCGCCCCGTCGCCGCCCCCAACGGTTTCACCACGCTCCGTGAAGGCCGCGAGGGGGTCGTCGTCGCGGTCGGCCCGATGCTGGACAACGTCCTCGCCGCCACCGAGGGACTCGATGTGACGGTGCTCTACGCCACCACGGTCCGACCCTTCGACGCCGAGACCCTGCGCCGGGCGGCCTCCGCGGCGCGCCCGGACGTCGTCCTCGTCGAGCCCTACCTCGCCGGCACCTCGACGGCCGCCGCCAACGACGCCCTCGCCACGCTCCCCCACCGCGTCCTGGGGCTCGGCGTCTCCCGCCGCGAGCTGCGCAAGTACGGAAGCATCGACGAGCACCTGGTCGGCCACGGCCTCGACCCGGCCGGCCTCCGGCTGCGCGTCACGTCCTTCCTGGACCGCTGAAGCGCTGACCCGCTGAACCGCTGAGCAGGAACCGCCTCAGGACTCCTCCGGCGGGGCACCCACCTCCGGGTACTGCTCCAGGAGTCTGCGGGGAGCCGCCTGGCGCCACGAGTCGGCGAGGATCGCGCGGAGCTCGTCCTCGTCGTCAAGGGCGCCGATCCGGACGCGTACCCAGGCATAGCCGTCGTCGTGGCCCTCCCGCGTGAAGAACTTGGCGGGCTCGGACGCGATGAGTTCCTCCCGCTCCTCCTTGGGGCATTTCACCCCCATCGCCTGGTCGTCGTCGTCCAGGGAGGCGAAGATCTTCCCGCCGGGGCCCGCCCGGAAGGTGGGCATGCCCCAGGCGAGCTTCTCGACCGCCCCGGGCAGCGAGAGCGCGATTCTGCGTACATCGTCGGCAGTGGCCATATGCCGACCGTACGGCCTCCCACTGACAGCGACATCGAGGCGGGACGGGAGCCTCCGGCGCCCCTCGTCGACGCATGCGCCGGAGCGCACGCCGGTCACTCTTTGTCACGCGCCCGGGTGCCGCCGGGCGCACCCGCGCGCCGGACGCGGATCACCGACCGCAGGATTCGAGCGCACCCGGACCCACCGCTCCGCCCCCCTCCCCGGTCACGGGACCCGTCCGGCAGGCCGTCTCTTCGGCAGGAAGGGGGCGCATGAGACGACCTGGCACTGCTCGCCGCCATATGCCGCCGCGCTGTTTGCCCTTGGCATGTGGCAGAAAGATGCCCACGGGGAATGCCCTGGTGGCCCGCCCGAACAGGCCAACTCCACACGAAACACGGCCAGTTACAAACGTCAACCACTCCGGTTTCAGACAAACTCCGTGGCGATATTGATCCGCCCCGGAAAGATCAACACCATGAAGTGTCGGCCTTTTCGGGACGGGACCACTGCCGATGCACCATCTGCTCGAACAACCGAACGAGCAGGCGTTCGCAGAGGAGGGACTCGTATGGACGGCTACTTCAGCAGTCGACTTCATCATCAGCTCAGGGAGACGGTCCGGGAGTTCGCGGAGAGTGAGGTCCGGCCACGCATAGCCGAGATGGAGGCGTCCCGGTCGGTCCACCACGAACTGTCCCGGCTCATCGCCGAACAGGGCTGGCTGGGCGCGACTATCAGCCAGGAGTACGGCGGCATGGGCGCGGGACATCTCGCCAAGACGATCATCATCGAGGAGCTCTCCCGCGTCAGCGGTGCGATGGGCGCCATGGTCCAGGCCTCCCAGCTCGGCACGGCCAAGATCGTCCACTTCGGCAGCGACGAGCAGCGCAAGACGTGGCTCCCTGCCATCGCCGCGGGCGAGTGCCTGCCGACCATCGCGGTCACCGAGCCCGAGTCGGGCGGACATGTCCTCGGCATGACCGCCTGCGCGGTCCGCGACGGGGACGACTACATCCTCAACGGCAGCAAGGTGTTCGTCGGCAACAGCCACGTGGGCGATCTGCACGGCGTCGTGGTCAGGACCGGCCCCGGATCCCGGGGCCTCACGGCGTTCCTCGTCGAATCCGACCGCCCGGGGTTCAGGACCGGTCCCCAGCAGCCGGCCATGGGTCTGCACGGTTTCAGCTTCGGCGAGCTCATCTTCGAGAACTGCCGGGTCCCGGCGTCCAACCGGCTCGGCGACGAGGGTGACGGCCTGTCCGTCGCGTACTCCTCCAGCGTGCTGTACGGGCGGGCCAACCTCACCGCCGTCTCGCTCGGCATCCACCAGGCGATCCTGGACGAGACGACCCGGTTCACCTCCGAGCGCATCCGTTACGGCAAGCCGCTGCACGACCTGCCCACCGTCAAACTGAAGCTGGGTCAGATGCAGTCGAGGCTGATGACGGCCCGGCTCGCCGCGTACCACGCGGTGCATCTGCTCGACCAGGGCATGTCCTGCGACAGCGAGTTGATGAACGCGAAGCTGGTCAACGTGGAGTCCGCGATCGACTCCGGCCGCAACGCCATGGAGATCCACGCGGCCGCCGGCCTCTTCACGGACCGCCCCATCGAGCGCTACTTACGCGACGCGCACCACATCTTCGCGCCGGCCGGTACGTCCGACATCCAGCTGCTGCGCCTGGCCGAGGTCGCGCTCGGCCAGGACAAGGGCAGTTGGTCCGAGAGGCTGTCGGACCTGGTCAAGCTGGAGCCCGTACACGCCTGACCGCACGAAGCGCACCATACGCGTCACCGGTACCGTACGCGTCACCCGTACCGAACGCGTCACCCGCACGGAGCGCGGACACGAGAAAGCGCCCCGGCCCGGCCGTCGAGCCGTCCCGGGGCGCCACCCGCGTGAGCACGGGTCGCTCGGATCCGTCAGATCAGCCCCTCCTCGCGGCGGTGGATCTGCTCCACCAGCTCCGCCGCGAGCGTCTTGATGGTCTCCAGACCGGCCCGGCCCCACGGCCGTACATCCGTGTCGACCACGCAGATCGTGCCCAGCGCCGTGCCCGTACGGTCGATCAGCGGCGCGCCCATGTAGGAGCGGATGCCGATCTCGTCCACGACCGGGTTCCCCGCGAACCGCGGGTAGTCGCAGACGTCCTCCAGGACGAGCGCCTTGCGTCGCACCACCACGTGCGGGCAGTAGCCGTGGTCACGGGCCATGAACCGGCCCACGTTGCCGCCGGCCGCCGCCGCGCCGAGGTCGCTGCCCGAGTGGGTGCCGGCCGGGGTGTGCAGCCCGGCGAAGAACTGCCGGTTCTCGTCGATGAAGTTGACCATCGAGTACGGGGCGCCGGTCACCTCCGCCAGCCGGTGGGCGAACTCGTCGAAGGCCGGCTCCGGCCGCTCCCCGAGGCCCAGTTCACGCAGCCGCCGCACACGGGCGGGCGCCTCCCGGTCGACGGGGGTCAGCAGCAGATGACCGGTCGGGTCGTAGGTCATGTCGGTGCTCCGTAGCTCGGCACGGCGGCCGGGATGGTGGTGAGCAGATGCTTGACGAGGGTGAGGAGCGTCCGGATGCCGGCGCTGGAGATCCGGGCGTCGCAGAGCACGACGGGCACCTCGGGCTTGAGGTCGAGCGCGGCCCGCACCTCGTCGGGCTCGTAGCGGTACGCGCCGTCGAACTCGTTGACCGCCACGACGAATCCGATGCCCCGTCGCTCGAAGAAGTCGACCGCGGAGAAGCAGTCCTGCAGGCGGCGGGTGTCGGCGAGGACGACCGCTCCGAGGGCGCCCTCGGAGAGCTCGTCCCACATGAACCAGAAGCGCTCCTGGCCCGGAGTGCCGAACAGATACAGCACGTTGCGGTCGTCGAGGGTGATGCGTCCGAAGTCCATCGCGACCGTGGTCGTGGTCTTGGACTCCACGCCCTCCAGGCTGTCGGTGGCCGCGCTGACCTGTGTCAGCAGCTCTTCGGTGCTCAGCGGCTCGATCTCGCTGACCGCGCCCACGAAGGTGGTCTTGCCCACGCCGAAGCCGCCCGCCACGAGGATCTTGAGCGCGGTGGGGAACGGGTCGGCCGCGAAACTCTCGTGGCGCTCAGAGCCGTTGTCGTAGGCCATGGAGCACTGCCTCCAGCAAGGAACGGTCGGTTGGGTTGGCATGGAAGCGGGGCGCCCGGGCGGTGAGCGCCCCGCAGTCCACGAGATCGGAGAGCAGGACCTTGGTGACGACGGCCGGGAGCCGTAAGTGCGCCGCGATCTCCGCCACCGAGGTGGGTCCGTCGCACAGCCCGAGGGCGAGGCTGTGCTCGGGACCCATGTGCGGCTGCGGTGAGGTGCCCGTCGCCATCACCATGGAGAGGAGGTCCAGCGCGGTGGTGGGCTGGGTCCGGCCGCCGCTCACGGTGTACGGGCGGATCAGCCGGCCTGCCGCGTCATCGAGCCAGGGCCCCTCCTGGGAGGACGTCACGTTCACTGCCCCGTGCCGCCCGCGGCGCCCGCGGCCTGCCTGGCAGGGGTGACCAGATAGGGCCGCACGCTCTTGACCAGCATCGCCATCTCGTATCCGAGGACGGCGGCGTCCGCCTCGCGCCCGGCGAGGACCGCCAGGCACGTGCCGGAGCCGGCCGTGGAGACGAACAGCAGGGTGGAGTCGAGCTCGACGACCACCTGCCGGACCTCGCCGCCGTCGCCGAACCGCGCGCCCGCGCTGCGGCCGAGCGAGTACAGGCCCGAGGCCAGCGCGGCCATGTGGTCGGCGGCGTCGGTGTCGAGGCCGTGGACGGATTTGACCAGGCCGTCGGAGGAGAGCAGAACGGCGTTGCGGGTGTACGGGACCCGCTGGACCAGACCGCTCAGCAGCCAGTCGAGATCCGAGGAATGGCCGATCGGCACATTGCTCGCCATGGTGTATCTACTCCTTGTGCGCGTCACTGGGACGCAGCGGTTCTTGGGGGGACGGCTGGGATTCGGCGAGTCCGATGCCGCGCTGGAACGCGGCCATCAGGCCCGGGTCGTGGAGAGCGTGCTCCTCGGGCCTGCGGGCCACGGGCTCGTCGCGCAGCTGCGGGACGATGTGCTCCTGGGCACGCCGCTTGGGGAGGAGTGGGCGGCTCGGCGCTTCCGCCCGAGGGACCTGGGGGGCGGCGCTGCCGGGGTAGGAACGCTCGGTGTTCTCTCCCCGTACGGGGAGGGGGGCGTCGCGGCGCGGTGCGGGCGCGGCCGGGGAGGGCGCGCCCGGGTGCTCCTGCTGGAGCGGCATGGCGGGTGCGGAGGTGGTGTACGTCAGTGGCCGGTGCGGGGGTTCGGCCGCGGGCTCCGGCGCTCGGTCCGAGGTCCGTGCGGGCATCGGCTGTACGGGCGGGGGCGCCGGCATCTGTACGGGCGGGGGTGTCGGCGTCCCGGTCGAGAGGGGCGCGGCGGGGGCGGCGTGGACCGCGGGTGCGGGCACCGGCTGGGCCCCCTGGGCCATCTGGGCGGCGTGGCCGCCGGCCACGGCCCCCGCCTGGCTCTCGCTGCGCGCGAGGCCCTCGGGGTCGGCGCCGAGAAGCCCCTGCGGCAGCACGAGAACCGCCTGGACACCACCGTAGATGTTCGACTGGAGTCGTACGGCGATGCCGTGGCGCCGGGCGAGCGCCGAGACCACGAAGAGTCCGATGCGTCCGTCCTGGAGCAGGTGGGCCACGTTGACCTGGTCGGGGTCGGCGAGCAGGGCGTTCATCTTGTTCTGCTCGGCGGCCGGCATGCCCAGGCCGCGGTCCTCGACCTCGATGGCGAGGCCGGCGGTGACGTACTGGGCGCGCAGGAGCACCGTGGTGTGCGGGGCGGAGAACAGCGTCGCGTTCTCGACCAGTTCGGCCAGCAGGTGGATGACGTCGGCCACGGCATGGCCCCGCAGCGTCCCGTCGATCGGCGGGACGAGCTTCACGCGCGGGTACTGCTCGACCTCCGCGATGGAGGAGCGCAGAACCTCGGTCATGGTGACCGGATTCGACCACTGGCGGCGGGAGATGGCGCCACCGAGCACGGCGAGGTTCTCCGCGTGGCGGCGGATGCGGGTCGCCAGGTGGTCGACGTGGAAAAGCCCCTTGAGCAGCTCGGGGTCCTCGACCTCGTTCTCCAGCTCGTCCAGGAGCTGGATCTCGCGGTGCACGAGGGACTGCAGACGGCGGGCGAGGTTGACGAAGACCTCGACCTTCTGCTCGTTGCCGACGCTGCTGGAGAGCCGGGAGGCCTGCACGACCGCGGCGACCGCGGCCTCGTGAGACCGGGTCAGCTCTTGGGCCAGCAGGTCGAATTCGTCGCCGGAGGCGGCGCCGGGCGGGGTGACCGGGCGGGCCGGGGGTCCGTCGCCGCGGCGCAGCTGCTCGACGACCGTGCGCAGTTCGCTCTGGCCGCGGGCGCTGGAGCGGCGCAGGGCGTTGCATCGGTCGAGTACGGACTTGGCCGCCCGGTCGGCGCCGAGCGCGGCCGCGGTCACGGAGGCGACCGTGAGGGCCGCCGCGCCCGTCAGCGCGGCCCAGAGGCCGGGGGTCGGAGTGGCGCCGGTGGAGCGGATGGTGAAGAGGACGGCGGCGGCGCCGCCGAGTGCTACCGCAACGGCGGGAAGCACGGAGGTACGCAGGAGTTGGGGGCGTATACGGGCTTCCGTCGGGAGCGGCGCGGGCTGCTGCGCGGGGTTGGGAGGAGCCCCCGCACCGGGAGCGGAACGGGCGCCTGACCGGCCGTGCCGCCCGCCCTCACGGCGGTCGGACCGCGCGGCGGGTGCGCGAAGTTGAGACATGAGTGTCCTTGGTACGTGCCCAGGAATCGGCGTACTACGGGGGGTGTACTACGTGGGTCTGATGAGCCTACCGATGATCACCAACCACACACTGTAGTCGTCAACCGTTCATGAGCGGTGCGCAGTTGGCAAACTTACCCGTACAGCGCCCGAGTCTGGTATCACCCTTCGCACGACAGGCCGAGAACGCTCGGCCGAAACTCGACAGAGCCCTGGGGCGCGCGGGAACGGAAGAGGGTGGAGGCGTGTGCACGCCTCCACCCTCGGTGGAAATCGGCTCTGACCGGAATCCGTCGGCGCGGCCCGGCACCCGGGGGTGCGCATGTGTGCGGGCGCGCCTCGACGTGTGTCCGCGCGCCCTTGTCGGCCGCGTCACGGGTGGCGGATTCGCGATCGTGTCGGGTCGGTGGGCCGGGGACGCCGTGACTGTCCGTATGGCCGGAACCGTGTCATCCACCAGCGGGTACGTGCCCGGGGCGCGGGCGCACGCGCCCGAGGGCCAGCAGGTAGGGGACGTCCATGACGAGGCGTCCGTCGGCGGCCAGGTTGTGCGCCGTGAACAGCGCGTTCAGTGCGGTACGGGCCCGGCCCCAGGAGCCGGCCGCCTCCAGCGCCGCGCGGTGGGCGCGCAGCGGGCCCGGCTTGTTCTCGAAGACGGCGACAGCGTGCGCCACCGAGGGGTAGGTGACGCGAACCCGTCGCTCCTCGGTTCGCAGGTCCACGGAGAGCGGCTCGAACCAGGCCCCGAGATGCGCGGGATCACCCCAGCGGGTGGGCGGCGGCCCGTCCGGCGGGCGGGGCAGGTACCGGGTGACGGTCGGCGCGATCCGGCCCATGGCTCCCGCGGGCGTCCAGGAGGCGACGGCCACGAGCCCGCCGGGGCGGCAGACCCGGGCCAGTTCGGCGGCGGCCCGGGGAGCGTCGGGGGCGAACATCACGCCGAAGGTGGACAGCACCAGGTCGAAGGCCCCGCGCGGGAACGGGAGGGCGAGCGCGTCGCCCACCACGAACTCCGCCGTCCCCGACGGCCGCGCGCGCCGCGCCCGCTCGGCGGCGATCCGCAGGAGCCCCGGCTCCAGGTCCAGGCCGACCACCCGGCACCCGGCACGGGCGGCGGCCGACGCGGCGGGGCCGGATCCGGTGGCCACGTCGAGCACACGAGGGCCGTGGGCGAGGTGGCGCGCCGGGAGGCCGCGGGGCGCGGCCTCGGTCAGCTCTGCCGGCTCGGCCGGCGCTGTCGGCTCTCTCGGCTCCGGCGGCTCGCCCGGCACTGCTGGCCGGCTGAGCACCGTCGGCGTGTCCAGCACCGCCGGCTGGCCTCGCTCTGCCCAATTGCTCGGCTCCACCGCCGTTCTCGGTTCCGCCGGCTTGCTCAGCGCCGGCTCCTCGCCTGGCCCACACGGCCGTCCCAGCCCGCCCAGCCCGCCCGGCACCGCCGGCCGTCCCAGCTCGCCCCGCCCGCCCAGTTCGGCCAGTTCGCCCAGTTCGGCCAGTTCGGCCAGTGCCGCAGCGGTCACGTGGTCCGCGGCGTGGGCCCAGGCGTCGCCCGCGGCCGTGTAGTCGCCGCCCTCCCATCGGCCGGTCACGGCGAGGACGTCCCGGTCGGGCCGTCGAGGCGTGTCAGGGTGAGGCCGTGCTCGGCCACGAGCAACTCCGGCAGGCCGGCCAGGGCCGGCAGTCGGTCGATGTGGTGGACCCCGGCGGGCAGATCGCCGGTGAGCAGTTCCCGGGTGACGTACGCCGCCACCAGGCCGGTGACCCTGCTCTGCGCGCGCCCGGTCATCGCGTACGCCGCGCCGCGGCCGTCGCCGCTCCGCGCGTCGGCCCGAACAGCGAAGCCGTCGCCGCCCAGGTGCACGCGGCGGAAGGCCCCGGTGACCAGCCGCCGTACCCCCTGCCGGCGCGTGGTCCGCAGCAGTCCGGTGCGGCGCAGCGCGAAGAGCAGGGCGGTCAGCGGCCGGGAGTCCAGGCAGAGCCGGGTGGTCACCTCGGGCACGGCGAGCGTGCGGCTCAGGCTGTGCTGGTCGGAGAACGGGAACGGGTGGGCGGTCCTGGTTCCGTACCCGGGGAGCACGGTCCGCAGGGGGCGGCCGGTGACGGGTTCGGCCAGGTTCTCGACGGTCCAGCGCACGGCGTCGCCGCCGTGCCGCTCGCCGGACCCGAGCAGCACCGTGAGGTCGATCCGCTCGGCGCCGCCGACGGCCTCGTGGGCACGGCGGGCCAGGAGATTCGTCAGTCCGGGGGCCACGCCGACGCTGAGCACGGCTGTGGCGCCGCCGGCGACGGCTGTGGCGTCCAGGTCCGACACACCGTCGAGGAGGCGCCGGGTCGCGCCGATGTCGACGAGGTGGACGCCCCGCTCCAGACAGACCCGTGCGACGCCGGTGTCCGGTGGCTCGACGCACAGCACCACCGCGGCCACGTCCCCGAGCCCGTCGAGGACCCGTCCGAACCCGTCCGGGTCGGTGACGTCGACCCGGACGCCGCCGTGCCGCCGCGCCCGCGCCTCGTCCCGCCCCGCGGGGACCACCCGTCCGGGGAACCACGCGCCGAGCGTGGCTGTCACGGTGCCGCCCACGGCTCCGTATCCGCCGACGACCAGCACCCGCCATTTCACTGTAGTCATACTCCAGTGAATAACACTGTAGTCTCACTACAGTCAAAATTGGATGAGCAAGTGAACGAGGTGTGCTCCGTGGCCGCGCCCCTGACCCGCGCCGAGAAGACCCGCCGGACCCGGCAGCGGATGCTCGACGCCGCCGCCCGGCTCTTCGCCGAGCACGGCTGGACGGGCACCACCGTCGAGTCGATCGCCCGCGCCGCCGAAGTGGGCGTGCAGACCGTGTACTTCACCTTCGGCACCAAGCGCGCCGTACTCAAGGAACTCCTCGACACCACGGTCGCGGGAGACGCCGACCCGGTCGCCACCCTCGACCGCCCCTGGGCGCAGGAGGTCCTCGACGAGCCCGACCCCGCCCTCCAGTTGGCCCGCCAGGCCGCCGGCGCCCGCCGCATCCTCGAGCGCGCCGCCCCCGTCCTGGAGGTCGTCCGCGCGGCGGCCGCCGCCGACCCCGAGCTGGCCGAGCTCTGGCGGACCAACCGGCACCAGCGGCTCACCGTGCAACTCCGCTTCGCCGAGGCCCTCGTGACGAAGGCGGGCGGCGCGCTGCGCGACGGCCACGACGCCGCGTCGGCCGCCGACATCGCGCTGACCGTGCTCGGCCCGGAGACCTACGGGATCCTGGTCACCGACCGCGGCTGGACGCCCTCGCGCTGGGAGACATGGGCGGCGGACAACCTCGTACGACAGCTCCTGCCCTGATCTGACCGGCCCTGCGCCCACCCGCCCTGAACGGCCTCACCGACCTGTCCTACGCTGTCGCGCACGACGGCCAGTTGATCTTCGCAGCCGGCCCTCAGGCGAGGTTCATCAGAGGAGTGATTCCGATCATCAGAGTTCACTGGCGCATAGTCTCTTCCGTCCTCCTGGCGCTGGCCCTGGCCCTGCCGGGCGCCGGCACCGCGGTCGCGGAGGACACCACCCCTCTCACCACGGGCGCGGTGTTCAACAACCCGAAGGGGACCGTGGAGGAGCAGAACGCGGTCAAGAACCACATCACCGGCGCGATCGGCAGGACCGAGAGCGGCCGCCTGATCCGCGCGGCGCTGTACGCCCTCACGGACCAGGACTACACGAACGCCCTGGTGGCCGCCCACCAGCGGAACGTGAACGTCCGGGTGGTCCTCGACGCGGCGTACAGCGGCTCGACGGCGGCGCAGAGCCTGATCAGCACGCTGGGGACCGACAAGTCAGCGCGCTCATGGGTCCATGTCTGCGCCACGGGCGGGGCCTGCATCGCGACCGGCGGCACCAACGCGATCAACCACAACAAGTTCTTCACGTTCTCCCGCGTCGGAGCCGTGGGCGTGGCCGAGGACGTGGTCATCCAGACCTCCGCCAACCAGACCCCGGTCAATGTCGCGAAGTACTGGAACAACGCCTACACCGTGGTCGGCAACACCGAGCTGTACACGGCCTACACGACGTACTTCAACGCGCTGGTCGCGGAGCAGAAGACCGCCGACTACTTCACGTCCGCCAAGGTCGGTACCGAGAAGTACTACTTCTTCCCCCAGAAGACCGGCGATGTGGTCGTCGACATCCTCCGGAACGTCTCGTGCACGGGGAACACGACGGTGGGCACGTCCACGCACGAGTCCGTCGTGCGCGTGGCCGCCTTCGCACTGCACCGCGACGAGGTGGCCGCCGCCCTCGTCTCCCTGGCGAACCAGGGCTGCTCGGTCCAGATCGTGTACGCCAACAGCAACGACGAGGTGACCCTCAAGGGGCACCCGAACATCACGCTGAAGAAGCTCAACGCCGACGGCTACCTCCTCCACTCGAAGTACCTCCTGGTCGAGGGCAACTACGCCGGCCACCCCGACACCAAGTGGACCTTCACCGGCTCCCACAACCTGGACTACTCGTCGCTGCGCGACAACGACGAGGCGCTGCTGCGCCTGGAGGGCAACGCGCCGCACGACGCGTACGCGCAGAACTTCACCGGCCTGCTCGGCTACGCGACCCCGGTGGTCTGACGCCGGGACCCCCGCCCCTCTGTCACCGCTCGCCGGCGAGGTCGAGATCGTCGCGGGCCGCGGGGGGCGCGGGAGCCGTCGGGGTCGCGGCCGACCCCTTGGGGCCTCCGCCGCGGCGTCCTTCGTCCACTCCCCCGGCTCCGCCCACGCGTGCGGGGCCAGGTTGAACGTGCCCCGGTGGATCGGCAGCAGGACGCCGTGCGGACGGCCGCCCTGGAGGTCGAGGTGGGCCCGCATGCCCTCGGCCGGCGTCATGTGGATGTCGGGCCAGGCCCCAGGCAGCGGCGTAAAGTCGTGTGGTTCTTGGGCGACATGACGCTCTACCAGGCCTCACGGCCTTGACCGCGGGCCGTGGTTCACGCAGGGGGCGTCGCCGCCGGTTACGGACGTCGGTGAGCACCTATGTCGCCGAAGGCGAGCCCACGAGGCAGACAGGGCTCCCGGGGGCGTCAGGGTCAAGAACCGGCAAGAAGATCCGGAGACATGTTCCGGAAGGGACGGAGGCCCCCGCCGGCCCCTTCCGCCAGGAAGGGCTTGGAGCCCGGCGAGGGCCCACCGCCCGCGTGGACGGGCGTATCAGGCGGGGAACACCAGCGGCTTACGAGCTGACGTCGGGCTCAGGACCGCACTGGATCTTGCCGATGAAGTAGCCGCTGAACGCGCCTCCGAGCAGTCCGGCAGCGGCACCGGCCGGACCACCGGCGAAGACACCGCCGACAGCCCCGCCGACAACCGCCTTGCTCATCTCCTTGCGCATGCAGTCGTGCCACGCTTTGTGTTCCGGCCCTTCGGCGGTACGTCCGAGGTCGGCCGGGGCGAAGGACGCCTCCTCGACGCCGGCGAGGGACATCGCCGCAGTGGATGAGGTCTTCTTGCCGACGGAGAAGCTGGGCGCGGTCATGGTGCCCGTGATCGTGCCGTTGCCGTCGCCGATGGTCTGGGTCAGCGTGGTGCCCTCGACACGGAGGTGGACCGGCTGGGTCTTACCGGTGGCGTCCTGCATGATCCCGGGCATGATCGTGGCGTGGGTGACGCCGTCGGCGTCGACCACCAGGAGCTTGTCGTTCTCGGCGGCGGCGCGGTAGCCGTCGGGAATCCTCAGGGTCGTGGTGGCCGCCTTCTCGTACGTCTGGGGCTGGGCCTCCGTGTCGGCCGGGTCACTGCCGGGCGGGGTTGTTCCGGTGTGGGCGATGTACATGGTCGATCCGGCAGGGGAGTTGACGACCGGGACCGTGACGGTGCCCTCGGTCGTCCAGGGGAAGCCGCCCTTGTCGAAGGTCCAGGCGCCGGTGACTTCCTTGGCGATGGCCGCGAAGTCGACCCAGCCGTAGTTCTTCGGCGGGACGGTGACGAGCACGCCGTTGATCTCGGCCTCGTCCACCTGGTAGGTGGTGGTCGACGTCAGCTGAGAGCTGATCATGGTCTGCAAGGGGACGGAGACGCCCAGGGAGGTCGAGACGCCTGCGGAGAAGCTCTGCGACCAACCGCTGCGGTAGATCGTCGTGAAGACCTGGGTGACCTTCTCGGAGGTGTCGTTGTACCAGACCGAGGACGCCTTTTCGAGCGGCAGGGCCTTGGGCTCCCCCTCGGAGGTCTGCTTCCAGGAACAGGTGGAGGTGTTGGTCGAGCACAGGTGTGAGTAGAACTCCGTGGCGAGTTTGAGCGCCTCCGGCTGCTTCGACGCCGGGACGGTCCACTGCTGCGCCGTGCTGTTGTTGCAGTTCCAGACCTGGGTCCAGGCGTCCGGGTACGTGGCGCCCTGAGCGATGTCGAGGCAGGCGGCGTTGTTGCTGCGAACCAGCGAGAACGTGTTCGGTTTGCCGGTGACCGGACGGAAGTGCCATTCCTGCTCGGCCTTGCCGCAGTCCTGCTGCGACAGGGGCCAGGTCTGCTGCACGCACTTGCCGGTGAAGGCGTTGGCGATCCGGAACTCGCCGCGGCCGAGCGGGATCAGCTTCCACTCCTGGTGATAGCCGGGGGTGTTGTTGGCGACGATGAACACACCGGCATGAGTGTTGCCGTTCTGCACGTCGAGACGTCGCCCGTTGGCCGTGGTGAACGTCCAGGTGTCACCGTCGGTCGTCTCGGCTGCCTGCGCCGGGACGACGGCTCCGGCGGCGAGCATGAGCAGGGCGATGAGCGGTGCCGCTAAGAGACGCAGGGCACGTATGAGGTGTGGACGCATGACGCCTTCCTGTGGATGATCTGTGAGTCCTCGTGCTGTTCGCGCCCGAGGCTTGACGCGTTGCGGAGCCGGCTGATGATGCCGTCGAGGTCACGGCGGAACCGCGGCACACGGAACTCGTGGCCGCCGGGCTCCTCGTACCACTCGTGACAGCGGCCTGCCGCGGCGGCAGGCCGCGGAACTCCCGGTGACGTGTGTCGCGGCCGAAGCCCTTGGTCATGCTCCGGCTCGCCCTCGCATGGGCGGTGGCCCGTGCCCGGAGCAGGCGGGTATCGACACCGGCACCCGGTCGTCTGCTCACGTGGCTCCCTTCCTTCGCCGACTCAGGGGGTGCGGGGTGGGGTGTGGCCGTGGACCGTTTCCGCCGTGCGCCGCGCACATTCAAACGCGCGATCACGCCCCATGTCCTGGCCCTGTGACCTCGTCGGACAGACCCCGGACAATCCCCGGACAATGGCACTTCCCACATCGGCGGACCGCCGTACGCCGGTGAACGGGACACTCCAAGGACAGGAAGGAACCAGAAGTGGGACGCCAGGAACAGCCGCTGGACCCGCAGCAGGGCCCCGTGGCCCGATTCGCCTACGAGTTACGCGATCTGAGACGCCGGGCGGGCAGCCCGCCCTATCGGCGACTCGCCGCCCGGACCCACTACTCGGCCTCCACCTTGGCCGCCGCGGCCGCCGGCCAACGCCTGCCCAGCGCCGCTGTACTGGCGGCTTTCGTGAGCGCTTGCGGCGGCGATCCGGCGCAGTGGGAGCAGCGTCGGATCCACGCGCACGACCTGTCTACGAGTCCTCCGCCGCCACTGATGGAGGCCCCTCCGGCCCCTACAGCCCCTCCGGCTTCTCCGACCCCTACAGCCCCTCCGGCTTCTCCGGCCCCTTCAGCCGCTCCGACTTCTCCGGCCGATTCGGCGCCCGGCACCAAGGCCCCGGCACGCGGTTCGAGGGCGTCGCAGTGGTGGGTGCCGCGCCGGCTCAAGGGCCTCGCCGCGGCCTTCGTGACGGCCGTCATGACGCTCGGCGCGCTCGTGTCCGGCGACTCCGTATCACCCGGGGGCGCCTCGGCAGCAGACCAGACGCGTGACGTGCCCGACCCCGTGGTGGGCGTCCGGCTGCAGGACGACGGACGGTGGTTGCGGACCGACACGGACATCCCGCAGCGCTACCGGCACCTGATCATTGAGGCCGGGACCATGTGTGACATCCCTCAGGTCACGCCCGCCCTGGTGGCCGCCATGCTCGAGGCGGAGAGCGGGTTCGACCCCGTGCTGAGCGACCCGGCCAAGGACGAGTACGGCATCGCCCGCTGGACACCACGCGTTCTTCGCTACTACCTGCCGCCCACCCAGCAGAAGACCATCCCCACGCCGCCCTTCAGCCCCGAGGACTCCATCCCCGCCGTGGGCAGGATGCTCTGCGCCATAGCCCCCGAACTCGAAGGCGTCCCAGGCGACCCGGCCCTCAACCTCGCCGCGGGCTACCGCATCTCGACCTGGCGAGTGCAACGACAGGGCACCGAGCTCCAGCGCATCCAGCCGTACCTCGACCGGGTCCGCACCAACCTGGAGCGCTACCACCCGCCTTCGCCCCCTTCGTAGGCGCGCAGGGGAGCGAACCGGCGTCCGCAGGATCTCGCCTACCGCCGCCCGCGGCTTCGACATGGTCGCCGCGGGTCCGAGCGAGCAGATGCTCGCCGCCTGCCGCCGCACGGCCGCCGAGCACGGACTGATCGGCATCGACGGCGCGACCCGTGACGACGTCGCCGCGGACCGGTGAGCGGAGGGACGCGTTGCGTCCCTGCCAGGCCGACCCAGCCCAGCCCGACCCAGCCCCAGCCCGGCTCACTCCCGGCCCCGGCGTGCCGTGTGACCGGGCTGGGGCTGTAATGGGCGGCGGGACCCGTTTGGCGGCGGAGCGGGGACGGTCGCCGGTTGCTGCCCGGACCGGCCCGCCCGCCCTCTCCTCGGGGACAGGAAGGCGTGCCCATGTCCGTACCCGCTCATCCCGATCCGCTGCCCAAGGTGCTCGTCGTGCTGACCGCGGTCACGGGCGTCGTCGACGCGGTCGCCTTCCTCGGCCTCGGACAGATCTTCACGGCCTTCATGACCGGCAACATCCTCTTCCTCGGCTTCGCACTCGCCGGGGGCGAGGACCTGACGCCCCTCGGGTCGTTGACGGCGCTCGCCGCGTTCGTGGTCGGCGCCGCCGCGGGAAACCGTCTGGGAGTGGCGTTGCAGGCCAGGCGCCGGCGGTGGATCTTCACCTCGGCCGTCATCGCGGCGGCCCTGCTCGTGGTGGGGGCGCTGGCCGCGCTCGGCCTGCCGTCCGTCACGAGAGAGCCTTCTCCGCGGCACTACGCGGTGATCGCCTCGACCGCGCTGGCCATGGGGGTGCGCAGCGCAACCATGTGGCGGCTCGGGACCGTCCTCAACACCACCCTCGTCACCGGAACCCTCGTCACCTGGATCCGGCACTCGGCTCTGGGCGGCGGGGCGGGTGACCCGTCCCAGCGCTATCGGGCCGCGGGCCTGGTGGCGGTGCTGACCGGCGCGGCCATCGGCACGCTGCTGTTGCGGGTGAGCATCACCACGGCTCTGCTGGTCGCGGCGGCGGGTGTCCTGGGAGGCATGGGGGGATACGCGGCCCGTCCGGCATCCCGATGGCCACCGAACGCGTGAAGCGCACGTTCCCCCGCGACGGCCGTTGCCGTCCCGGACCCACCCCGGTTCACCCGCGGCTCACCGGCGGTCCGGGCGGCGGGACGGGTGGTAGGACGGCCCTTCCGCGCCGCTCGACGTGGGGTGGCGGGCCTGGTCCCCACGGGGGAGGCGCCAGGCCAGAAGGCCGACGGCCACCGCCAGGGCGAGCAGCAGCCAGGAACAGCCCATGAGAGCCGCGGTGAAGTCCCGCTCGTCCAGCCGTCCCCCCGTGTCCTGCGGATCTGCGCCGAGCAGGGCGACGAAGAGCGCGCCGAGCACGGCGACCCCGAGGGAACTGGCGAGCTGGTTCGTGGTCAGGACCATCCCGGACCCCGCCCCGGCGTCCTTGCGGCGCACGGTGGCCAGGACGACCCCGATGAGCGGCGCCGAGACGATCCCCTGCCCGACCCCGGACACCATCAGCGCGGGCGCCATGGTGAGCACCGCGAGAGCTCCGGAGGAGGCCGGGCCGGGCAGCAGCGTCGCGATGAGCGCGACGTATCCGGCCACCATGGTCCCCGCGCCGACGAGGAGGACCCGGCTGCCGTACCGCGCGGTAAGCCGGCGGCTGGCCAGTGACGCTCCCGCGAACCCGACGCCCAGTGGCAGGAACCCGATGCCGGAGGCGAGCGGCGACAGGTGCAGGCCGTCCTGGAACACGTAGGCCAGCAGCAGGAACAGCCCGTAGTTGCCGCTGTAGAAGACCAGCGCGATGGTCAGCCCGATCCGGAACCTGGGTCTGCGGAAGAGCGACGGCGGGACGAGCGGCGCCCCGCCCGCGCTCTCCCGCCGCCGCTCGACATGCCACAGCGCGACCAGGGCCAGGGCCGACCCCGCGAAGGCCGGCCAGACCCAGACGGGCCAGCCGTCGGCGCTGCCCCGGATGAGCGGGAAGATCAGCAGCGTCATGGCGGCCGCGGTCAGCAGCAGGCCCGGGATGTCCAGGGCTCGGGGCCCGGCGAGCCTGTGCTTCGGGAGCGTGGCCGGTACGCATGCCGCCACGGCGAGCCCGACCGGCACGTTGACCAGGAACACCGACCTCCACCCCAGAGCGAGGACGTCCAGGCGGATCAGGGCTCCGCCGATGATCTGCCCCAGGACCGCCCCCAGCCCCAGCGTCGCCCCGTACAGCGCGAGCGGCCGGGCCCGCTCCCGCTCCGGGAAGATCACCTGGATCAGCGCCAGCACCTGCGGCAGCATGAGGGCCGCCGCCAGCCCCTGGCCGAGGCGCAGGGCGATGAGCACCCCGGCCGATGGTGCCGCCGCGCACCCGGCGGAGAACGCCGTGAACCCCAGCACGCCCAGGAGGAAGACACGCTTCTGGCCGTACGAGTCGCCCAGCCGAGCCCCGGTGGTCAGCGTCACGGCGTACGCCAGGACGTATCCGCTGATCACCACCTGGATGTCGTCGAAACTCGCGTGCAGGTCACGCTGGATGGACGGGGCGGCGACGTTGACGATCAGCACGTCGAGGATGCCCATGAACGCCGCCAGGAGCAGGACGGCCAGCGCCCCGCGCCGCCGCGGGCCGGGCGGCCGGGCCGCGGCTTCCGTCATGTCACGCCTCACCTGTCGCGTCAGGGCCGGTCACACGCGTGCGATGCGCAGGGGTACGACATGCCAGTGGGTTTCGACCGCGTCCGGGTCGGCGGCGACGCGGGCCCGCATCCCGGCGGCGAACGCGTCCGCGAGGGCGTCGATGTCGCTGCCGCCACGGCCGGGTTCCAGCGCGCTGAACAAGGAGGGCTGGAACGCCGCCTGGAAGAACGCCGTCACCTGGTCGGCGTAGCCCTGGACGTCCCCTGTCTCCCGGAGGTGTCCGAGGAGGATGTCGGGCAGCACCACGAGGGCGTACTCCTCTACCCGCAGGACCTCTGCGAGTGGCCCCGCCCGGAGCGGAGCGAGGAACTCCTCCCTGGTCCGGTTCCAGGTCGGAATCGTCATGCTCGCGTACTCGGCCGACGTGATCAGGCCCTCGCGGGTCAGGTCGGCCAGTACGGCCTCGGCGGTGTCCATCAGACCGTCGGCCCCGCTGGAACCATCGTCGGCAGCCGCCCCGCCCAGGACGACGAGCTGCCCACCGGAGCGCAGCTCCCGGGCCCGGTGGGTGAGGAACGCCTCCCAGTCGGACCGGGACTGCTCCTTCAGAGCCCGGCGTACGCCACCGGTGGCCCGTGAGGAGAAGATGTGGTCGGGGATGGGGTCGGGAACGCGGGAGAGCCAGTGCACCGCGATCGCGCTCCAGACCAGGTGCAGCTCCGCGGGCGGGAAGAGGGGCTCGTAGAAGGAACGCGCCTCGGCGTGGACGAAGACCTGCGGCTGGTGGGCGTAGGAGCCGGGCGAATCCATGATCGTCGCGAACATGGTGTTGAAGTCGTTCGCGGGAATGTCGGTGTGGACGACCGTCACCGGGGTGTCCTCGCCGGTACGCCTGCGGATCCCCTCCACCACGGCACGCATGGGGTCCAGGGAGTTGGTCCCGGCTGCCACACCGAGGTCCGCCACCTGAAAGGGCGCGCCGTCCTCCGGCAGGGCGACCACGTCCAGAGCCCGGTGCAGCAGGGGCATCCCGTAGTCCCCGGCGCGGCGCTGGACCCGCGAATGCCGCGTGTAGCCCTGCCCCATGACGCCCTCGGCGCTGCGAGGAGTGGCCGATCCGCTCATCGAGACCTCGCTCACCAGCAGTCGCGGCCCCCTCCGACCACCATAGCCGGGGCCCGGGAGGCCGCCACCCCAGTCCTGCGACCCGCACGGCAGGTTCTCACCACCTGCGCGAAGCCCTCGCCCTGGCCGTACGCGTGCCTGCCGTCCATCTCCCAGAGCCGGGGTTCCGGAAGCCGTATCGGCCTCCAGTGGCGGACAACCGTCGTACGCATCTCCTCACCGACCCCCCGCAACCCATCCGCACAAAGCCGCCCCGATCGACGTCACCACTCGCCCGCGAAGTCGAGATCGCGGGACTCGGGACGGTCATCACCAGTTACATGGCCTCGGGCCCCGCGCCCGCGCGATCCCCGCCGTCCGGCTCACTGGGGGCTACACAGGAATCCACGATGCGTGGTCGAAACGACGACCGGCTCACCGTCACCTCTCACCCGCGAGGTCGAGATCATGCCTGGGTGCCTCGGCAGGAGCCTGCGCCGGTTGGGACCGGCGCCACGGGCGAGCGATCGGATGGGACACCCCGCGCCACCAGGCGTGGGACGGCAGCTTCCCCGCAGGCTCGAACGGCTCACCGGGACGAGGAAGCGCCACCGCCTGGCCGGCCTCCTCAGCCTCGTACTTCGTCCACTCCCCCGGCTCCGCCCACGCGTGCGGGGCCAGGTTGAACGTGCCCCAGTGGATCGGCAGCAGGACGCCGTGCGGACGGCCGCCCTGGAGGTCGAGGTGGGCCCGCATGCCCTCGGCCGGCGTCATGTGGATGTCGGGCCAGAATTCGCTGTACGCCCCGATCTGGATCATGGTCGCGTCGAAGGGGCCGTGCGCGGCGCCGATGTCCTCGAAGCCGGGGAAGTATCCGGTGTCGCCGCTGTGGTAGATCCGGTGCTCGGGGCCGGCGACGGCCCAGGACGCCCAGAGGGTGTGCTGGGTGTTGCGCAAACCGCGGCCGCAGAAGTGGCGGGCGGGGGTCGCGGTGAGCCGCAGCTCGCCGATCTCGGTGGACTCGTTCCAGTCCAGCTCGCGCAGGCGCTTGGCGGGCACGCCCCAGCGCTCCAGATGGGCGCCGACACCGAGCGGCACCGCGAAGACGGTGTCGGTGGAGGCCAGCGCCTTGATCGTGGGCAGGTCGAGGTGGTCGTAGTGGTCGTGGGAGATCACGACCACGTCGACCGGGCCGAGCGCGGCGAGCGGCAGCGGCACGGGGTGCAGCCGCTTCGGCCCGACGAAGGCGAAGGGCGAGCAGCGGTCGCCCCAGACGGGGTCGAAGAGCACCCGGTGGCCGTCGATCTCGGCGAGAACGCTGGAGTGCCCCATCCAGGTGAGGCGCAGGCCGGAGACCGGCGGCTTGGCGAGGTCGGCCAGGGTGGTGGGGTGGACCGGGATCGCGCCGGTGGGGGCCCTGCGCGCCCGGGCCTCCTTCTGGAAGTAGATCTTGGCGAACTCGGTGGCGGAGCCGGAGGGCCTGATCCCGGCCGCCACGGGGTTCTGGAAGACACCGTCGGCGAACTGGGGCGAGCGGCGGATGCGCTCCAGGCGCTCCCCCGCCGGGTCGGCGCCGAACGCCTCGGGCCGCAGGGCGCGCAGCCGTGCCCGCAGTGAATGGTCGGAGCCGGTGCCGGTCACAGGGCCTCCTGATGGTCGGGGTCGTTCCATTATGAGCGGCCCGCGCCACTCCCGGCCGGGGCGATGAGTGATACTGAACCGCCGTTCAGTACGCACCCGCCGCATCCCGGAGTACGCCCATGAGCACCGCCCCTCTGCTGTCCGTCGGCTGGACCGACCACGTCACCGGCCGCCGCGGCCATCTGGTCGTCGACCGGCTGGTGCGCGGGGTGGCCAGTGGCGGGCTGCGGATGCGTGAGGGGTGCACGGCCGAGGAGGTCGCCGGGCTCGCGCGGGGCATGACGATGAAGGAGGCCCTGCACTACGACCCGAGCAGTCGGTACGTCCCCCTGGGCGGCGCCAAGGGCGGCATCGACTGCGACCCGCGCTCCCCCGAGGCGTACGGCGTGCTGGTCCGCTACCTGCGGGCGATGCGTCCGTACATCGAGCGCTTCTGGACCACCGGTGAGGATCTCGGGCTGACGCAGGACCTGGTCGACCGGGCGGCCTCGGAGGCCGGGCTCGTCTCCACCGTCCAGGCCGTCTACCCGCTCCTGGACGACGAGACCGAGGCCCGGCGGCGGCTCGCCGACGCCTTCGCCGTGGAGGTGGACGGCATCGGGCTCGACGAGCTCGTGGGCGGGTGCGGGGTCGCCGAGTCGGTCCTCGTGGCGCTGGACCGGGCGGGCCGGCCGTACGCCGGGACGCGGGTCTCGGTCCAGGGTCTGGGGACCATGGGCGGCGCCACCGCGCGCTTCCTGGACCGGGCCGGGCTCACCGTGGTGGCCGTCGCCGACGTGAAGGGCACGATCGTCAATCCGGACGGCCTCGACGTCGAGGCGCTGCTCGCGGCCCGTGACGCGTACGGGACGGTGGACCGCTCCGTGCTGCGGCCCGGGGACCGGGAGGAGGCCGGCGAGGCCTGGCTCTCGGCCGACGCGGAGGTCCTGGTCCCGGCCGCCGTCTCGTACGCGATCGACGCCGGGGCCGAGGGGCTGATCCGGGCGCGCTGGATCGTCGAGGCGGCCAACATGCCGGTCCTCCCCGAGGCGGAGGAGCTGCTCGCCGCGCGCGGGGTGGTGGTGCTCCCGGACGTCGTCGTCAATTCCGGCACCAACGCCTGGTGGTGGTGGACGCTCTTCGGCGACATCGGGGCGGACGCGGACGAGGCCTTCGCCCATACGCGGCGGGCGATGCGGTCGCTGGTCGGGCGGATGCTGGACCGCGCGGAGCAGGACGGCTCCACCCCGCGCGCGGCGGCGCACGCGCTGGTGGAGGAGCGGCTGCCGGAGATCGCGGAGCGTTACGGCTGGTACGGACACACCACGGCCTGATGCGCCACGTGCTGTCGCACGACGTCGCGCCCGAGAAGATGATCATGCCCGTGTCATGTTCTGTGTAGGGTGACGGACGTGGCGAGAGTGCGGTTGAGCGTGGCGGAGCGGCAGGAGGAACTGCTGCGTGCCGCCGTCGAGCAGATCGAGGAACGGGGAGCGTCGGCCGTCCGGATCGCCGATGTCGCCTCCGCCCTCGGGGTCAGCAACGCGTTGGTGCTCTACCACTTCTCGACCAAGGAGAAGCTCGTCGCGGCGGCCTTCGCCTACGCCGCCGAGGCCGACCTCGCGCATCTGCGCCGGCTTCTCGGCCGGCGGACCACCGCCCTGCGCCGGCTGCGTTCGGCGGTCCGCTGGTACGCCCCGACCGGGCAGGCCAAAGGCTGGCGGCTGTGGATCGAGGGCTGGGCGGTCTGTCTGCGCGAGCCGGCGCTGCGTGAGGTCGCCGGGGCGCTCGACCAGCAGTGGAAGGCGGCCCTGACGCAGGTGATCGCCGAGGGCGCGGCGGCCGGCGAGTTCCCCTGCCCGGACCCGGCGGCCGCGGCCTGGCGGCTCACCGCCTTCCTGGACGGACTCGCCGTGCAGATGACGTCGTACGCCGGCTCGCTCTCGCGTGCCGCGATGCTGGAGTGGGCCGACGCCGCACTGGCCCGCGAGCTCGGCCTGCCCTCCCTGGACGCCACCGGACCGGATGCCACCGGACCGGATGCCGCCGGGCCGTCGTCCGCCGCACGGCCGCGGGCGAGCGGTCAGCGCAGCTCGTAGACGGCCGTGACCGTCACCTGCTCCTCGATCTCGCCGGGGGCCAGGGGAACCCCCGGAGCGTCGGCGGGCATCTCGGGCGCGGGGCGGCCGGGGCGCATGCCCTCGCTCTCGGTCAGCGACACGAGCCGCCCGAGCCGGTGGCCGCTGAGCCGCGCGTGCTGGGCGGCCTTGTCGTGTGCGTCCTTGTGGGCGGTCTCGCGGGCCTTGGCCCGCAGCGCGCTCGGGTCGGCGATGTCGAAGGCGACGCCGTTGATCCGGCCCGCGTCCCCGGTCGCGTCGGTCACGGCCCCGATGACCTGGCCCGCCTTGTCGATGTCCCGGATCTTCGCGGAGAAGCTCTGCCCGGCCCGATAGCCCGTCACCTTGCTCTGTCCGTCGGCGGTGTAGGTGTGGACCGGGGAGAGGGAGAGGCTGTCGGTACGGATGTCCCGGTCCGCGACGGACTGCTTCCGCAGCGCTGCGAGCAGCGCTTCGGCGGCGACGCGCTGGGCCTCCATCGCCTCCTTGGCGGTCTTACGGGTCGCCTCCACACCCACCGAGAGCACCGCGAGGTCGGGCGCGCCGGCGGCCCGTCCGCTCCCGGTCACGGTGATCGTCGCCGGATCGGTGGCGGGGGCGGCCGTCACGGGCGCCGCCGCGCCGGGGGCCACGGCCAGCGCCGGCGCCGCGCCACCGATCAGCAGCGCGGCAAGCACCGCGCCCGCGGTCACCGCGCGACGCACGGGACGGGGGCGGACAGCGGACGGCACGCCCGCGGCACGGAACGGTCCGACCGGGAGGCGGTGGGGCGGGAGGTGGCTGGTCGTCACAGGCGGTCCCTTCGACGATGGTTGCCGGGAGGCCCCCGGCGCGCACATCCCAGCACCCCCCGGCCCCCGCTCCCGCGCGCCACTCCTGCCCCGTCACCCGCTCAGGTCTGCACGAGCGGCTCGTACGCCGCCGCCGCGAGCCCGAAGGTCCAGGCGACCCCCTGCCGTGCGGTCGTCATCTCCGGTGGCACGCGCAGCCAGTACGTACGGAAGGTGCCGTCCGGCTCCGGGGTCGTCACCCACCGGGACCCCCTGGGGCACGCCCGTCGGCTGCGCACCGGCCTCCCGTCCCGGTCCCAGGTCTATCTCTGGTTGAATCCTCCCCCAGCTGGAAGCAGGGGGATTCCTGGCTCAGGCCGCCTCCTGGAGCAGCGCTCCAGGAGGTCCTACGCCCTCGGCACCAGCCGGGTTGAGACCTGCCCGGACGAGCATCACACGGGCGGAGTTCTTGTCTCTTGGGGAGACGACTCCGCACGCGGTGCAGGTGTAGGTACGTTCCGACAGCGGCAGCGCGTGCTTGGTTCTCGCTCCACAGGCTGCGCAGTCCATAGTGGTGTGCGCGGGATGCACCAGACGCACATCCCGCCCGTGCTTGCGGCCCATCTCAGTCAGGGCCTTCTTGGTGGCGCCGATCGCGGCGTCGGCTGCCTTGCGGGCCATCGACGTCCTGGCAAGGAACTTCGGCCTGAAGTCCTCGACGGCGATGACGTCGTGGTCGGTCACGACGTTCTTGGCCCACTTGCGCCCGGTGTCCTGGCGCTGGCGCGCGATCTTCGCGTAGCTCTTCGCCCGCCACTTCTTCGCTTCGCGGTAGCCCTTCGACGCAGCTTGCCCCCTGGCGGGCTTACGGCGGGCCATCATCCGGTCGTACCGGGTCAGCTCAGCCTGCCCTCGCTTGCCGTGTCCGGCGTGCGGGAGATCGTAGGCGTCGCTGGTGGTGGTCGCGGTCTCCTTCACACCCCAGTCGATTCCGATCACCCGACCCGTCTCCGGCAGAGGCTGCACCTCGGCAGGCGCGACAAAGCTCGCGTACCAGTGACCGACGCTGTCGCAGTACAAACGCACGCTGGAGGGCTCGGCCGGCAGGTCCCTCGACCACACCACCGTCAGCACGATATTCCCGGCCAGGTGCAGGCGCCCTTCCTTCAACCGGAAGCCGCGCCGGGTGTAGTTCAGGGTCGGGTCGGCCTCACGCTTCTTCTTGAACCGGGGCATCCCCGCACGCCGCCGCACGGGCAGGCGGTCCTTGATGTCCTTCAACGCCTTGACACGGGACTTGGCGAAGTCGCGGATGACCTGCTGCTGCGGCACCGACGAGCCCTCGGCCAGCCACCGCGTCACAGCGCGGGCCCCGGTCAGCATCCTGTCCAGCCGGGCGGGACCACAGTTCTCGTTCTCGGCGAGGGCCTTCTTAGACCGGGCCACACACTCGTTCCAGATCCACCGGCAGCGGTCCCACTCCGCCAGGAGCTCCGTACGGGCCGTCGACGACACACGGAGCCGGTACGTGTACCGGGCATGCCCGCCCTCCCCCGCCACCGACACGACAACACCCCCTCCCTCTCACGCCCGGTCGCTCGCCCCGGCCCCCACAACGAGACCGTACGCACGACAGACGCACATCCGTCCCCGCATCAGGACAAGGGCACCACAACCAGCGAACACGAGAACGCGCGTTCACCTTTCCCGTTGCCGACGCCCGTTTCTCTCCCCTCCACCGGTCGGCTTCGCGGGCGATGCTCATTCCCAAGAGGCGGCGCTGTCACTTCGTGAAGGCCGAGCTGGGCAATCTCTACGACGGTTCGTACCGCGCCGCCCTGCGCCCGCGCGCCTGCCCCCTCGCCGTCTGCGACTGCCACATCGGCTACGTCCACCTGGAGACGCTGCCGCTGTACGACGTGTTCGCCGGCGGTGTCCTGGAGCGGATCCCCGAACGGAGCCCGTCGGTGATCAGAGGGGCATGAGGTCCGGGCGCTTGGCCTCCACGTGGTCCCCCGAGCTCTCGCCCCGCAGCCGCCGGCCGATCCACGGGACGAGGTACTCCTTGGCCCAGTGGATGTCGTCGCGGCGCACCTCCAGCGTGCCCCGGGGCGGCAGCGGCGGCCAGGGCTGGTCCGGGTCGGCCGGTACCTCCATGCCGAGGACCTGGGCGGCGCGCAGCGCGACCCGGGTGTGGCCCTCGGGAGACAGGTGCAGCCGGTCGTCGTCCCAAGCCCGCCTGTCCTGCACGGACTTGAGCGACCACAGGTCCAGGACCGGGCAGTCGTAGCGGTCGGCGATGGCCCGGACATGGGCCGTGTAGGTGGCGATCTTGCCGCGCAGATGGCGCAGCACGGGTACGTCCCGGGTGTCGAAGCCGGTCGTCACCATGACCGTGCCGACGGCGGAGGTCAGCTCGGCCACGGCGCGCTCGAAACGCTCGGCGACGTCGTCGGGGTCGGTGCCGGGGCGGATGATGTCGTTGCCCCCCGCGCAGAAGCTCACCAGGTCCGGGGCGAGCTCCTTCGCCCTGGGGACCTGCTCCTCCACGATCTGGTCGAGGAGGCGGCCGCGTACGGCCAGGTTGGCGTAACGGAATGCGTCGTGCTCCGGCAGCTGGTCGGCGAGCAGAACCGCGAAGCGGTCCGCCCAGCCGACGTACTTCCCGTCGGGCCCGGGATCTCCCACACCCTCGGTGAAGCTGTCACCGATCGCCGCGTACGACCCGAATACGTTCATGTCTGTTGATCTCGAATCGTCTGCCACGGGAGCACATCCTTCCCTTACAGGTGTGACCTACGCGACCGTAAGGAGGGGTTGACGCCGGGTGAGATACGCCACCGGTCAAGATTCCGCCAAGCCGGAATACTCCGGACACGCGACGGGCCCGGCACAGAGGTGCCGGGCCCGTCGGGTGCTGGGTGTGCGTCAGATGCCGACACCGTGCTGGCGCAGGTAGGCCAGCGGGTCGATGTCCGAGCCGTAGCTCGGTCCGGTGCGGATCTCGAAGTGCAGGTGCGGACCACTGGAGTTGCCGGTCGAGCCGGACAGGCCGATCTGCTGGCCGCCGGAGACGGTCTGGCCGGCGGAGACGGAGAGGGAGGAGAGGTGCGCGTACTGCGAGTACGTGCCGTCGGCGTGCTGGATGACGACCTCGTTGCCGTAGGCGCCGCTCCAGCCGGCGGAGTGCACGGTGCCCGCGCCGACGGCCTTGACCGAGGTGCCCGAGGAGGCGATGAAGTCGACACCGGTGTGGTAGCCGGAGGACCACATCGAGCCGGAGGCGCGGTACGGGGTGGAGACGCCGCCGCCGACCGGGGCGACCCAGCCGGAGGACACGCTCTGCGCGGGGGCGGCGGGGGCGGCCTGGGTCGACTCCACCGTGCTGCGCTCGGTGGAGCGCGAGCTGCGCGACTCACCCGAGGCGGAGGACGGCTTCTCGGCCTTGGGGGCGGCCTTGGGGGCGGCCTTCGTGGTGGCCTTCGGGGCGGCGGCCTTGGGCGTGGCCTTGGCCGTCGACTTGGCGCCGAGGGTGAGCTTCATGCCGGGGAAGATCAGCGAGGGGTTCTCGCCGACGACCTGCCGGTTGTCCTCGTAGAGCTTCTTCCAGCCGCCGGCGAGGTGGTGCTCCTGGGCGATCTTGGACAGGTAGTCGCCGGGGACGACGCGGTACGTCTTCGGCTTGGCGGCGGCGGGCGCGGCGGCCGGGGCCTTCGCCGGGGCGGCGGCGGCAATGGCGGCGACGGCCTGCTCGGGCGTCACGGCAGCCGGGGCGGCCTTGTCGGCGGCGTGGGCTCCGGTCGCACCGAGAAGCGGCAGGGCGACGACGGCGCCACCCGTACCGGCGGCGACGAATCCGCGTGTGATCGGGTTGACCTTGGGACGGCGGTGCTTACCCTTCGCGGGCATGGCGAATTCCTCTCCGTCGCCTGCGAGGTGAGCTGTCGGGTTCGGACTGGAGATGTCCGGCCGCGTTCTCACGCGGCTTCACCCCGAGCCGTCCTGACCTGAAGGATCGGCGTACTACCTGGGTCCCCCGCTCCTGCCGCACGTGGGTGGGTGCGAATTCCGGGCGGTGGCAGGATTCGGCGGTCCGACCGGATTGACGGTGACCGTAGACGAGCGGGGTCGGCGCGAACAAGCCGTCGATTTCATGGATCAATCCGGGACGTGATATTCGCACCGAATTCCGGTCACCCTCCGTGGATGACGGGACCTCGATCTCCTTTTCTCGTACGGGGATTACCCGAGACGATCAGGCACGGTCCGTCACCTTTATGACCCTGCTCACGCACCGAGGGCCATCTCCCCTGCAACCAGGGCGCGTTATATCGAAGAGCTCAATTCGGACAGAACACCCATTCTTGTACCCGGGGTGGGCGGGAAGAGGCGCACCCGGGATGATTGCCCCGGGAACCGATCTCGATCCGTCAACCTTCAGGAGCACTCGTGACGCAGCAGCTGCCGCAGGTCCCGTCGACCGAACCCGAGCTCACCGGAGTGCGCAACTTCCGGGACGTGGGCGGCCTGCCGACCGTGGACGGCGGGTCGGTGCGGTTCGGGCGCCTCTTCCGCAGCGGTCACCTCGCGCACGCCACCGAGGAGGACGCGGCGTTCCTCTCCACCCTCGGGTTGCACACCGTCTTCGACTTCCGCAACGCGGCGGACCGGAAGGTGGAGGGTCCTGATGTCGAGCTTCCCGGCGTACGGAACGTGAACATCCCGCTCAACGACCCGGCCGACGGCAAGGAGTTCTGGAAGCTCGTCAGCACGGGCGCCCTGGAGCAGCTGCGCGAGATCCTCGGCGACGGCAAGGCGGCTGCCCGAATGTCCGATTCATACCGGAAGATGATGGTCGAGCGGACAGCGGAGCACAGCCGCATCCTGCACGCGATGGCCGAGGACAGCATGCCCGCGCTGATGCACTGCGCGGCCGGCAAGGACCGGGCGGGCCTCTCCATCGCCATTTCGCTGCTCGCGGTGGGCGTCGAGCGCGAGGCGATCGAGGCCGACTATCTGAAGTCGAACGATCCGCACCGTCGCTACAAGGTGCGCCGCAGCTCCACCGCCGCGGACGCCATGTCGCCCGAGGTGATGGAGCTGCTGGGCCCGCTCTTCGACGCGCGCGCGGAGTATCTGCGGGCGGCGTTCGAGACGCTGGAGCAGACCTGGGGGACGACCGAGCGCTACTTCTCGGACGGCCTGAAGCTCGCCCCCGAGACGCGGGAGCGGCTGCGCGAGCGCCTCGTCACCGAGGCCTAGTCCCGCCCCCTGCCCCGCCTCTCCCTGCCCCGCCTCTCCCTGTCTCGCCTCTCCCTGTCTCGCCTCCCCCTGTCCCGCTACTGGTTCTGCCCGCCCAGCATGAACAGCAGATAGAGGAAGCCCGCGAAGAGGTGGCCGGCCACCAGATAGGCGAAGAGCCGGATCACGAGCCCGCGGGGGAACGTGCCGCCCCCGCGTTCCTCGCCAGTGACCGGTACGGATTTGTCGGACATGTCGGCCCCTTTCGAAGGGCTCAGCGCAGATGCGGGGTCCCGTCGCCGAGGCACAGCTCGGCGGCGGGGCTCTGCATCAGCGTGTGGACGAAGAGCAGCTCGGCCCCGCCGCGGGTGGCGGCGCCGATGCGGTGCGGGGTGAGCGAGTCGAAGTGCGCGCTGTCCCCCGGATCCAGTACGTGCACGGCGTCGCCGAGCGCGAGGCGCACCTGGCCTTCGAGGACATGGAGCCACTCCTCGCCGGGATGGACGCGCACGATGTCGGCCCGGGTGGCGTACGGCACGTGGACGCGCAGCGCCTGCAGGGCACGGCCGGGTCCGCCCGCCTGGTGGTAGATCCAGCCGTCGGCCTCCACGGGCTCCGACCGGCCGGCCCGGACGATCGGATCACGTTCGGGCGGAACCTCGCCCAGTAGCTCCGAGACGGTCGTACCGTAGATACGGGCGAGGGCGAGCAGCATGGGCAGCGAGGGCTGCCGGCGGCCCGTCTCGAGCCGGGAGAGATGGGCCGGGGAGAGACCGGCGCGCTGGGCGGCGGCCTCCAGCGTCAGCCCGCGGCGGCGGCGCAGACCGCGCAGCTGCGGAGCGACGTCGGGCAGAGCGTCCGGTGCGGCGGGATCCGGGGACTGCTCCCCGGGGAGGTGGTCCATGCCTCCATTCCGCCAGGATCTTTCCTCTGGGGCAAGTTTCTTGCCCCAGAGGCAAAATTCCCACCGCGCCAGGGGTCAGCGCTGCGCCACCGCCTGCTTGACCAGCGTCTTTCCGAAGTCCCACATCAGTCCGCCACCGCCGTGAGCGTCGTCCATCACGGCCGTGAACGCGGTCACGAAGCGGTCCACGTCCGTCTCGTCGATGATCAGCGGCGGGATCAGCTTGATCACCTCCAGATGGTCCCCCGACACCTGCGTCAGGATCCGGTGCCGCTGGAGCAGCGGCACCACGACCATCTGCGCGAAGAGCCCCTTGCGGGCGGCCTGCAGCATCGTCCACCGGCTGCGCAGCCCCAGCGAGGACGGGCGCCCGAACTCGATCCCGATCATCAGCCCTCGTCCGCGGATCTCCTTGAGCAGCTCGTAGCGCGGGACGAGCTCCTTCAGGCGCGAGGAGAGCAGCTCGCCCACCCGCCGCACGTGCGCCACCGTCCCCTCGGTCTCCATGACCGAGAGCACGGCGAGCCCGGCGGCCATGGCCTGTGCGTTCGAGCCGAAGCTCGCCGAGTGGACGAGGACCCGGTCCATGGACGAGTAGACCTTCTTGAAGATCCAGTCCTTGCCGAGCGTGGCGCCGACGGGCACGTACCCGCCGGAGAGGGCCTTGGCGACGCAGACCAGGTCCGGCTCGACACCGTCCTCGTGCTGGTACGCGTAGAAGTCGCCGGTCCTGCCGAGCCCCGTCTGCACCTCGTCGGCGATCAGCAGGGCGCCGCGCCGGTGCAGCACCTCCTGGGCGGCGCGCAGGAAGCCGGGCGGGGCCTCGTGCACCCCCTTGCCCTGGATGGGCTCGACGACGAACGCGGCCACGTCGCCCTTGCTCAGCTCCCGCTCCAGGGCGTCGAGGTCGCCCAGCTCGATCGCGGTGTCGGGCAGCAGCGGGGCGAAGCCGTCCCGGAAGCCCTTCTCTCCGTTGACCGACAGAGAACCGGTGGTCAGGCCGTGGAAGGCGTGGGAGCAGTAGAGGATCCTCGGCTTCCCGGTGGCGTACCGGGCGAACTTCAGCGCGGTCTCCACCGCCTCCGTACCGCTGTTGCCGAAGAAGACCCGGTCGAGGTGCGGGCTGTGGGCGAGCAGCTTCTCGGCGAGCAGCCCGGGCAGCGGCGGGCAGTCGAAGCGGGTGAGGTCGGCGAGTGAGGCGTCCAGGACGTCGTGGAGGGCCTTGCGGACCACGGGGTGGTGCCGGCCGAGCCCCATGACGCCGAAGCCGGCCAGCATGTCGAGGTAGTCGCCGCCGTCGGAGTCCCAGAAGTGGGCGCCCTCGGCCCGCTCGTAGACCTTGTCGAAGCCGATGGTGTGCAGCATGCGCGGGAGCTGGTGGTTGAGGTACCGGGTGTGCAGCTCGTAGCGGTCGGCGCCGCGTTCGGCGAGCAGCGCCGCGAGGTCGAACTCCTTGCTCATTGCCCCTTCTTCCGGGTCAGTGCCGCGCTGATGTGCCCGGCGATCTCCACCGGGGTGAGACCGAGATCGGCGAGCACCTCGCCGCGCTTGGCGTGTGCGAGGAACTGCTCGGGGATGCCGAAGGTGCGCAGCGGTACGTCGGCGCCGGCATCGCGCAGCGCCTGCCCGACGGTCGCGCCGACACCGCCCGTTCGGCTGTTGTCCTCGACGACGGCCACGAGCCGGTGCCGCTCGGCGAGCGGGGCGAGGGCCTCGTCGACGGGCTTGACCCAGCGGGGGTCGACGACGGTGCAGCGGATGCCGCGGCCGGAGAGCAGGTCGGCGGTCTGGAGGCAGACCTCGGCCATCACGCCGACGGCGACGATCAGCACCTGCGCGTCCGGCTCCTGGAGCAGCACGTCCATGCCGCCGATCCGGCCGACGGCCGGCACCGGCGCCCCGACCGTCTCCTTGGGGAAGCGCAGCAGCGTCGGGGCGTCGTCGACGTCGACGGCCTCGCGCAGTTGGGCCCGCAGCTGCGCGGCGTCGCGCGGGGCCGCGATGCGCAGACCGGGCACGACCTGCAGGAGCGAGAGGTCCCACATGCCGTTGTGCGAGGCGCCGTCGGTGCCCGTGACACCGGCCCGGTCCAGGACGAACGTGACCCCGCACCGGTGCAGGGCCACGTCCATCAGCAGCTGGTCGAAGGCGCGGTTGAGGAAGGTCGCGTACACGGCGACGACCGGGTGGAGTCCGCCGGTCGCGAGGCCCGCGGCCGAGACGACGGCGTGCTGCTCGGCGATGCCGACGTCCCAGACCCGGTCGGGGAAGCGCTCGGCGAACCTCGTCAGGCCGACGGGGTGCAGCATCGCGGCGGTGATCGCGACGACGTCCGGCCGCTCGGCCCCGATCTCGGCGATCGCGTCGCCGAAGACGGAGGTCCAGGACGGGCCGGCTGCCGGGGCCAGCGGCTCGCAGGTGAGGGGGTCCATGGCGCCGACGGCGTGGAAACGGTCCGCCTCGTCCTCCAGGGCGGGCCGGTAGCCGCGGCCCTTCTCGGTGAGGCAGTGGACGATGACCGGCCCGCCGAAGCCCTTGGCGCGCGTCAGGGCGGACTCCAGGGCCTCGATGTCATGGCCGTCGATGGGACCGACGTACTTCAGCCCCAGGTCCTCGAACAGGCCCTGCGGGGCGAACGCGTCCTTGAACCCCTTCTTCGCGCCGTGCAGCGACTCGTAGAGCGGCCTGCCGACGACGGGGGTGCGCTCCAGGACGTCCTTGCCCCAGGCCAGGAAGCGCTCGTAGCCGTCGGTGGTACGCAGGGTGGCCAGGTGGTCGGCGAGGCCGCCGATCGTCGGGGCGTAGGAGCGCTCGTTGTCGTTGACGACGATGACGAGCGGGCGGTCCTTGGCGGCGGCGATGTTGTTCAGCGCCTCCCAGGCCATGCCACCGGTGAGGGCGCCGTCACCGATGACGGCGACCACGTGGTCGGGGCGGCCGGACACCTCGTTGGCCTTGGCGAGCCCGTCGGCCCAGCCGAGGACGGTGGAGGCGTGCGAGTTCTCGATGACGTCGTGCTCCGACTCCTCGCGGGAGGGGTAGCCGGACAGCCCGCCCTTGCTGCGCAGCTTGGAGAAGTCCTGGCGGCCGGTGAGGAGTTTGTGGACGTAGGCCTGGTGCCCGGTGTCCCAGAGGACACGGTCGGCGGGCGAGTCGAAGACCCGGTGCAGGGCGATCGTCAGCTCGACCACACCGAGGTTGGGGCCCAGATGGCCTCCGGTCCTCGCGACCGCGTGGATCAGGAACTGCCTGATCTCCTCGGCCAGTTCGTCGAGCTCCGCGCCGCTGAGCGGCCGGAGGTCGTGCGGCCCCCGGATGTTCTCCAGAATCGTCATGCTCGGCCCCCTTTCGTCGGCCGGCGGGAGGGCCCGCGCGCGGTGGCGCGGGCTCCCCCGTCCACGTCACCTCACCTGTTGTTTCCGGAGACGGTCTCGCGGACCGCCCTCAGGGACTCCTTCAGCGAGCCCATCGTGGCGAGGACGGCCGTGGGCTCGTAGCCGCAGTGCGCCATGCAGTTGGCGCAGCGCGGGTCCTTGCCGCGGCCGTACTTGTCCCAGTCGGTCTCCTCGATCAGCTCGCGGTACGTGGGGACGTAGCCGTCGCTCATCAGATAGCAGGGTCGCTGCCAGCCGAAGAGCGAGTAGTTCGGGATCGCCCACGCCGTGCAGGGGAAGTCGGCCTTGCCCTCCAGGAAGTCCAGGAAGAGCGGCGAGTGGTTGAGCCGCCACCGGCCGCGGTTGCCGCCCGCGAAGGCCTTCTTGAAGAGCTCACGGGTCTGCTCGACGCCGAGGAAGTGCTCCTGGTCGGGGGCCTTCTCGTAGGCGTACGCGGGCGAGATCATCATCTCGTCGACCTGGAGGTCGTCGTTGAGGTAGTTGAGCACCTCGATGATGGTCTGCGGGGTGTCGGTGTTGAAGAAGGTCGAGTTGGTGGTGACCCGGAAGCCGCGCCGCTTGGCCTCCTTGATCGCCGCCACCGCCTCGTCGAACACGCCTTCCTTGGCGACGGATTCGTCGTGCCGCTCGCGCAGCCCGTCGATGTGCACCGCGAAGGCGAAGTACCGGGAGGGGGTGAAGTTCTCCAGCTTCTTGCGCAGCAGCATCGCGTTGGTGCAGAGGAAGACGTACTTCCTTTTCGCCACCAACTGGCGCACGATCTCGTCGATCTGAGGATGCATCAAGGGCTCGCCGCCCGCGATGGAGACCATCGGCGCCCCGGACTCCAGGACCGCGCCGACGGCCTGGGCGACCGGCATGCGCTGCTTGAGCACACCCGCCGGGTGCTGGATCTTTCCGCAGCCCTCGCACTTGAGGTTGCAGGCGAACAGCGGCTCCAGTTCCACGATCAGCGGGAACTTGTCCCGCTTGCGAAGCTTCTGTTCGAAGAGATAGGTCCCGACCCGGATGGACTGACGGAGCGGCATGGCCATAACTCGCTCACCTCCTGGGGAGCAGCAAAGAACGGTGCCATTCGAAGAATGCGGGAAGGACGGCACGAAGAACACGGAAAGCCGATATTCCACCGCGTACCGTGCCGATCCGGACCAGTTCATGTTCTGGAGCGTCCACGACCACCCGTACGGCCGCAACCGGGCGCGGTCCGGCCTCCAGCGCGGTACGGAGCGTGGCGGCGGACTCCATGTCCACGGCGATGGCCCCCGTGGCCCGCAGCTCGGCCCGCTCGTGTCCGCGCACGACATGGTCGGAGCCGGTCAGGGGGCCGGTGTGGACCGTCCGCCCGGGCAGGGCCCGCGACAGGGCCCGCACCAGCAGCTCGGTCCCGGTGCAGGGGGTGATCCCGTCGGCGCCCTCGGGACCGCGGGTCTCGTCGGCCACGATCAGGTCCCCCGGGTGCATCCCGGGGGCGAGTCCGGCGCAGAAGCCCGAGGCGATGACGACGGCGTCCCGCCAGGGCTCCTGGCCGAGCGTCCGGGCGACGGCCCGGCGGGCATGGGCCGGTCCCATGCCCGTACGCACCACGGTGAACGGTCCGGGCGCGCCGGCGCGCTCGCCGCTGCGCAGGGCGAGCTGCTCGATGCCGAGCGCGCAGGCGATCAGCAGCGGCGCCACGGAGCCCGAGGACCCCGGCTCTTCGCCCATCACCCCTCCCTGGAGACGGCCGGCTCGCCGTTCACATAGCGGCCGAGCGCCGTGAGCGGGAACACCTGCCGGTAGAGGTGGTAGTTGATGGAGAAGTCCCAGGGGAAGCCGGTTCCGGTGAAGTACGGCTCGTCCCAGGATCCGTCCGGACGCTGTGTCTCGGCGAGCCAGGCGACGCCCCGCTCCACCGCCTTGGAGTCGCGCCCGCCGGCCGCGAGCAGCGCGAGCAGCGCCCAGGCGGTCTGCGAGGCGGTCGAGGCGCCGTGCCCGATCCAGGGCTGCTCCTTGTACGAGCGCAGGTCCTCGCCCCAGCCGCCGTCCTCGTTCTGCACGGACTCCAGCCAGGCGACGGCCCGGCGGATCGCGGGGTGGGTGCGGGGCAGTCCGGCGGCGGTCAGGGCCGGGACCACCGAGCCCGTCCCGTACACGTAGTTGACCCCCCAGCGCCCGAACCAGGCGCCGTTCGGCTCCTGTTCGGCGAGCAGCCACTCGATTCCCCTGCGGGTACGGGGGTGGTGGGCCTTGCCCTCGTGGGCGAGCATCTCCACGACGTGGGCGGTGACGTCGGCCGAGGGCGGGTCGATGACCTCGCCGAAGTCGCAGAACGGCAGCCGGTTGGGGAAGGGGCTGGTGTTGTCGGCGTCGAAGGCTCCCCAGGCCCCGTTCCTCGACTGCATGCCGAGGGTCCAGCGGCCGCCGCGGGCGATGGCCGCCTCGACCCGGGCGGGGTCGGGGTGCTCGACCCGGCGCAGCGCGAGGATGACCTCCGCGGTGTCGTCGATGTCGGGGTAGTTGTCGTTGTGGAACTCGAACGCCCAGCCGCCCGGCGGAAGGTGGGGCCGCCGTACGGCCCAGTCGCCGGGCCTGACGATCTCCTCGCCCAGCATCCAGTCGGCGGCCCTGACGAGCGCCGGGTGGTCGGCGGGCAGGCCCGCGTCGGCGAGGGCGATGGTGGCGAGGCAGGTGTCCCAGACCGGCGACTGGCAGGCCTCGATCATGCGCGAACCGTCCTCGCGCCAGACGGCGAAGCGGTCGAGGGACTCCAGCCCGGCCCGCATGACCGGGTGCTGGAGGTCGTAGCCGAGCAGGTGCAGGGCGATCACCGAGTAGACGGCGGGGGGCTGGATGCCGCCCCAGCAGCCGTCGTTCTCCTGGCGCTCCACGATCCAGCGGGCGGCGACGTTCATGGCGGCCTTGCGCAGCCGGCGCGGTGCGACCTTGTGGTAGAGGTGCAGCGCCTTGTCGAGCCGCTGGAAGGCGCCGTCCCAGCCGGTGACGGGTGCGAGGGGCTTCACCGGGTTCGGCCGGGAGGGATCGGTGTGCAGCTCGTCCAGCGCGAAGGGCGCGGGCCGCACCGGCCGCTTCGCGGAGACCACGGTGAGCGGCACGATGGTCTGCCGGGCCCAGCAGCCGAAGTCGTAGATGTTGAGCGGGAACCACTTCGGCAGGAAGATCAGCTCGGGCGGCAGCTCGGGCAGGTCGTCCCACTTCCACCAGCCGAAGAGGGCGAGCCAGATCCGGGTGAAGACGCGGGCCGCGGCGATCCCGCCCCGGTCACGGATCCAGGTGGCGGCGCGGGCCATGTGCGGGTCCTCGGGGAGGTCCCCTGCGAGGCGCAGCGCCACGTACGCCTCGACGGTGGTGGAGAGTTCGCCGGGTCCGCCGTGGAACGTGGCCCAGGTGCCGTCCTCGCGCTGTTCGCCCCGGATGTGGAGGGCGGCGGCGCGGGTGGTCTCCGGGTCCTGGATGCCGAGGAACTGACGCAGCAGCAGGTCTTCGGCGTCCATGGTGACGTTGGTCTCCAGGTCGCCCTTCCACCAGCCTTCGGTGTCCTGGCGGCCGAGGAGGTGTTCGACGGAGCGTTGCGCGGCCCGCGCGGCGGCCTCTTCCAGGCCGCCCGCCGCGGGCGCGGTGTCGGTGGTGGTGCTGGCCGCGGTCGCCCGGGGGCCCACGGCCCCGGCGCTTCCGTCGGTCGTCGCTGTCATGGCTTCCCCTTCGTGCAGTCGGTTACTTCTGCTTCTTCGGGTCTGCCGTCGGCCGGTGCCCGGTGGCACCGGCCGGCGACTGCGCACTCATATCAGAGCGATGGTGATCATCTCTTCCGTACGACGACGAAGTCGGCGAGCGCGGTGAGCTGGTCGCGGACGCGCTCGGGCATGTCCACCTCGTGCAGGGCGCGGATGGCGATGGTGTGCTGGCGACGGGCCTCCTGGGAGGTCCACTCGCGGCCGCCGGCCTCCTCGATCAGGGCCGCGCGGGTGGCGAACTCCTCCTCGGAGAAGGAGTCGAAGTCGGTGCTCTTGGCGTCGGCGGCGAGCAGTTCGCCGAGCCGCTCGGAGGCCGGTCCGCCGGCCGCGAGGGCGGCGACGACGGGCAGGGACTTCTTGCGCTGGCGCAGGTCGCTCCAGGTCTGCTTGCCGGTGGACTCGGGGTCGCCCCAGATGCCGAGCAGGTCGTCGACGGCCTGGAAGGCGAGGCCGAGGTGGTAGCCGTACTCCTCCAGCTTGTCGGCCGTGCGGTCGTCCGCGCCGCCGAGGACGGCGCCGATGGAGACGGCGCAGGCGAGCAGCGCGCCCGTCTTGTTGCCCTCCATCTCCAGGCACTCCTCGACGGTGACCCGCTCGCGGTGCTCGTAGGAGATGTCCTGGGCCTGCCCGTCGATGAGCTTGCGGGTGGCGGTGGTCAGCCGGCGGGTGGCGCGGCCGGCCTCGACGGTGCCGAGTTCGAGCAGCAGCTCGTTGGCGAGGGCGAAGAGCGCGTCGCCGACGAGGATGGCCTGGGCGGGGCCGTGCACCTTCCAGACGGTGTCGCGGTGGCGGCGCTGCTCGTCGCCGTCCATCAGGTCGTCGTGCAGCAGCGAGAAGTTGTGGACCAGCTCCACGGCGACGGCGCCGGGGATGCCGACCTCGGGGGCGACGCCCGCGGCCTCGGCGGAGAGCAGGGCGAGCGCCGGCCGTACCGCCTTGCCGCTGTCGCCCTCGGTGGGATTGCCGTGGGCGTCGATCCAGCCGAAGTGGTAGGCGGCCACGGTGTCCATGGGCGGGGCGAGCCGGTCGACGGCCGCCCGCAGGACGGGGGTGGACAGGGTCCGCCCGCGCTCCAGCAGAGCGGTGACGTCGGCGGTGTCGACGGCCGGGTTCACCGGGGGCACAGTCGGCACGGTCTCTCCTCTTGTTCCAGTACTCACACTCATGCCGCCTCCTGCAGCGGATGTTCATGGCGGCGGCCGCGGGCGGAGAGCGCGGCGCCCGCGGCGCTGAAACCACTGCGTACGGCACCCTCCATGGTCGCGGGCCAGCCGGTGGCGGTCCACGCGCCGGCCAGGTACAGGCCGGGGGCGTGGGTACGGGCGCCGGGGCGGAGCCGGCCGACGCCCGGGGTGGGGGCGAACGTCGCTGTCCGCTCCCGGGTGACGAAGAAGTCCCGGATCCCGGCGCCCCGGGCGGCGGGCAGCAGCCGCTCGAGCTCCGGGAGGTAGCGCTCGCGCAGGGCGGCGACGGGCGTGTCGATCTCGTCCTGGGCGGCGGACTGGGAGACGGCAAGGTACTGCCCGCCGCCCTGGAGACCGGAGGACTCGGTGCGGTCGAAGACCCACTGCACCGGGGAGCCGAGCGCGGTGAAGAAGGGCTGCCTGAGCACCTTGCGGTCGTAGACGACGTGCAGGTTGAGGATGGGCGCGGTGCCGATGTCGAGGAGTCGGTCGGGGTCGTCGAGGGCTCCGTCGGGGAGCAGTTCGCGGGTCTCGCGCTGCGGTACGGCGAGGACGACGGCGTCCGCCTCGATGGTCTCCCCCGGTACCTCGACGGTCCACCGGCCGTCGGCGGTACGGGAGATCCGCTCGGCCTTGGTCCGCAGCTCGGTCCGCACGCCGAGCGAGTCGAGGACCTTGCGGGCGCGGGTGTCGTGGAGCTCGCCGAGGGGGACGTGCGCCCAGCCGATGTCGGCGGCGCCGGGTTCGGAGAGCAGTCCGGTCTTGAAGACCATCGCGGCCAGGCCCATGGAGGCGTGCGGCGCGGTGGCGTTCAGGGTGGCGACGCCGACGAGGTCCCACAGGGCCTCGATGGCGCGCGGGGACTGGCCGTGGCGGCCGAGCCAGGTGGCGAAGTCGATGCCGTCGAGAGCGGGGTCGGCGGGGTCAAGCCGCTTCAGCGCGAGCGCGGCCCGCCCGACGCTCGCCCGCTCGGCGAGTGACAGGTGCGGATAGGTGGCCAGGCTCTGGGCGAGGTGCAGCGGTACGGGCAGGTTGGCGCGGCGCAGCCGTCCGAGGCGGGGGCCGCGGGGGTGGGCGACGTCGAGGACGGGGACGTCCAGCCGGTCCTGCAGGGGGGCCAGGCGGGCGCCGTCGACGCGGTCGAGGAACCAGCTGTAGGCGGTGCAGCAGCGCAGGTAGACGTGCTGTCCGTTGTCGACGGTGAGCTCGCCGCGCCGGAACGAGAACGCGAGCCCACCGAGGCGCGGCCGCCCTTCGAGGAGCGTCACCCGCACCCCGGCGTCGGCGAGCTGCAGCGCGGCGGTGATCCCGGCGAGCCCGCCGCCGATCACGACGGCGTGCGCGGGGGTTCCGTGGTTCGTCACGCCCTCTCCCCTCGGGTCGTCGCAGTCAGGGACGCCGCGGCGCGGCGTGGGGTTGCCCGGTGCCGGGCTGCGTACGGGCCCATCAGGCGCGCCTCCTGACGGAGCGCCGGGAGATGTGCCGGGTGTCGAGGCCGGAGAGACCGCGCACGGCGACGTATGCCTTCTCCCGGCCGGGCAGTGAGACGCGGCCGCGCAGCACCGCCTCCGGGTCGCGCTCGATGCGGTCGAGGAGGCGCCGGTAGATCCCGGCCATCGCCGCGACGCAGGCGCCGCTGCGCCGGTCGAGCATGGGGAGGAGCCGGTAGCCCTCGGCGAACAGGGCGCGGGCGCGGCGGACCTCGAAGTGCACGAGGCCCGTGAAGTCGGCGCCGGCGGGCGGGGTCTCGCTTCCGAAACCGTCGCCGCAGCCGAACTTGGCCAGGTCGTCAGCGGGCAGATACGTGCGCCCGTTCCCGGCGTCCTCGCGTACGTCCCGGAGGATGTTGGTGAGCTGCAGGGCGAGACCCAGCGTATCGGCGTACTCGGGGGCGCGCTCGACGCCCTGCGCGCCCGGCTGGGTGCCGAACACTCCGAGGGACAGCCGCCCGATGGCTCCGGCCACGCACCGGCAGTAGACCTTGAGGTCGTCCCAGGTCTCGTACGTCTCGCCGCGCACGTCCATCAGGACGCCGTCGATGAGCTCGTCGAGGCCGCCGAGCGGGATCGGGAAGCGGCGCGAGGCGTCGGCGAGGGCCACGGCGACGGGGTCGGTGTCGTCCTCGTCGACCGCGCCCTGACGGATCCGCTCCAGGAGCGCGCGGGTGGATTCGAGCCTGTCGCGCTTCGCCTCGGGCGCGAGGGTGCCGTCGCCGATGTCGTCGACCCGCCGCGAGAACGCGTACAGCGCCGACATCGCCTGCCGCTTCTCCGTCGGCAGGAGTCGGATCCCGTAGGCGAAGTTGCGGGCCTGCTGTCCGGTGACGGCCTCGCAGTAGCTGTACGCGGCCTGCACCGGCGCGGACGTCTCCGTCTGTCCCTCCACGGTCCGGCTCACCCCTCTCTCCGCGCTCTGAGCAGGACCGCTCCCGCGTGGCGCATCAGACTCGGTTTGGTGGGCTTGGGTGGCTTCGGCAGTACGTCGAACCCGGCGGCGGCGATCGCGTCGAGCGCCGCGTGTCCGCCGGCCGTGAAGCCGGCGAGGAGCAGGCGCAGCCTGCCGTGGACGCTTCCCACCAGCGGCGTGCCGTCGTTCAGCAGCGCGCGGGCGCGTCCGGCCTCGAAGGCGATCAGTGCGCGCACCGACGCGCTCGCGGTGGGCCGGGCGAGGTCGTCCTCGGTGACGTGGAAGCGCTTCATGTCCTCGGCGGGCAGGTAGATCCGGTCCCTGCCGAGGTCCTCGGCGACGTCCTGGAGGTGCTCGACGATCTGCAGGGCGGTGCAGATGGCGTCGGAGCGGCGGACGCGCTCGGGGGTGGCGGTTCCGGTGAGGGCGAGGACGAGCCTGCCGACGGGGTTCGCGGAGAGTTCGCAGTACGCGACGAGGTCGTCGTAGGTCTCGTAGCGGCGCACCAGCTGGTCCTGGCGGTTGGCCGCGACGAGGCCGAGGAAGGGCTCGGGGGTGAGGGCGCGGCGCCGCACGGTGGGCTGGAGGGCGCGCAGCAGGGGATGGCGCGGGGTGTCGTCGAAGACCCGCAGGAGGTCGGCCTCGAAGGCGTCCAGCATCGCGAGCCGGTCCTCGGCCCGCTCCGGGGCGACGCCGAGGTGGCGGGCGTCGGCCCCGCCGGGGGCGAGGTCGCCGTCGCCGATGTCGTCGACGAGGCGGGCGAAGCCGTAGACGGCCATGAGGTCGTCGCGCCAGGCGCGCGGCAGGAAGAAGGGGGCCACGGGGAAGTTCTCGTCCGCGGCCTTGTCGAGCGTGGTGCGCGAGGAGGCGTCGGGGCGCACCTGCCGGGTTCCCGTCACTGGGGGCTGCCCGACGCGGGGACGGCGACACCCTCGTGGAGCTGGAGATTTCGCGTCATGGCCGTCACATCTCCTGTTCTACACTGCCGATCCAATCCATCCTATTTCGGACACGCCACCGGTCCTCCCCAGAGGGCTCACCGCCTGACGGCCGGGATGCCTAGGGGGTAACGCCCCACTTGCCACGAATCAGCACCGGTACAGCTTACGTTGTACAACGGCCGGTGCCGCGTCGAGGGTCCGCGCCGCACGGCAAAAACATCAGCGGGCTCGCCAACCTTCCGGCGAGGGACGGGAGTTCACCTGTCCGTGATGTTCGTCCACGCCTTTCGGCCGGCGCGCGCGCCGGAGAGGACCATGGCGAGGGTGGACTCGACGACGTCCGCCCGGCGCCGTTCCGGGAGGCGCCGCAGCGGCCCGTCGAGCAGCAGCAGTGACAGTCCGTGCACCGCCGACCACGCGGCCGCCTCGTCGCCGGGACGGGCCTGGCGCGGGATGCGGGCGGTCCGGGTGAGAGCGTTCAGCGCGTCCGTGAGCAGGGCGAACGCGCGGATCTCGGGTTCCGGCTCGGGCGGCCGTCCGCTCGGCGTCCACTCCTCGCCCAGGGGCGGGCGGGGGGTGCAGAACGCCGCCCGGTAGAGGCCGGGCTGGTCCAGGGCGAAGCCGACGTAGCCGCGGCCGAGCGCGGCGAGGCGCAGCTCGGCGGCGACGGTCGGATCGTCGGCGCCGGGAGCGAGGGCGGCGGCGCGCTCCATGGACTCGGCGAGCGCCCGCTGGGCGTGGATCTTGACGGCCCGCAGCAGCTCGCCCCGGCCGTCGAAGTGCCGGTAGGCCGCGGTGGGCGAGACGCCGACCCGGCGGGCCGCCTCGCGCAGTACCACGCGTTCGGGACCACCCTCGGTGGCGAGGTCGACGGCGGCGCAGATCAGCGCGTTGCGCAGGTCGCCGTGGTGGTAGGACTTTCCCCCCGAGAACGCTGCCATGCGCTCATCCTGCCCGATGTTGACCGCATGAACATTCCAGGCGGGGGGCCGACGCGCCGCGGTTGACGACGGGGAGCGCGAAGGCCCCTGCCGAGCCGGCAGGGGCCTTCGCCAAGCGGTACGGAACGCGATGCGGGACCGCGGTGCGGGACCGCGGTACGGGACCGCGGTACGGGATCTACCGCGCGGTCTCGCGCTCGTACGCCCTCAGGACTTCCTCCGTGGGTCCGTCCATCAGGAGCTCGCCCTTCTCCAGCCACAGCACCCGGTCGCAGGTGTCCCTGATCGACTTGTTGCTGTGACTGACCAGGAAGACCGTGCCGGCCTCCTTGCGGAGCTCGCGGATGCGCTCCTCGGAGCGGATCTGGAACCTGCGGTCGCCGGTGGCCAGCGCCTCGTCGATCATGAGGACGTCGTGGTTCTTGGCGGCCGCGATGGCGAAGCGGAGCCGGGCGCCCATGCCGGAGGAGTACGTACGCATGGGCAGGCTGATGAAGTCGCCCTTCTCGTTGATGCCGGAGAAGTCGACGATCCCCTCGTAGCGCTCGCGGATCTCCTCCTTGCTCATCCCCATGGCGAGGCCGCCGAGGATCACGTTGCGCTCACCGGTGAGGTCGTTCATCAGCGCCGCGTTGACGCCGAGGAGCGAGGGCTGGCCGTCGGTGTAGACCTTGCCGCTCTCGGTGGGGAGGAGTCCGGCGATGGCGCGCAGCAGCGTCGACTTGCCGGAGCCGTTGCTGCCGATGAGGCCGATGGCCTCGCCGCGGTAGGCGGTGAAGGAGACACCGCGTACGGCGTGCACCTTGCGGACGCCCCGGGTGACCTCGGCCTTGCCGCGGCCGAGGATCCGGCTGAGCGCCGCCGTGGCGCTGCCCTTGCCGCCGCCCCCGGTGTTCACCCGGTAGACGATGTGGACCTCGTCGGCGATGACGGTGGGAACGCGTCCCTGGGTGGAGTCAGCCACGGCCGTACCTCTCCTCGGCCTTCCAGAAGTAGAAGAAGCCGCCGATGCCGAACAGGAAGGCCCAGCCCAGCGCGACCGCCCAGACGTGCGAGGGCAGGTTCTCGGAACCGTAGCCGTCGATCAGGGCGAAGCGGATCAGGTCCATGTAGACCGCGGCCGGGTTGTACATGAGCGTGTCGGCGATCCAGGCCGGCTTGTCCGCGAGCATCACCGGGATGGAGAACATCACGCCGGACGCGTACAACCACGTGCGCATGATGAACGGCATCAGCTGGGCGAGGTCGGGCGTCTTGGCGCCCATCCTCGCCATGATCATGGCCAGTCCGACGTTGAACACGAACTGCAGGAACAGCGCCGGGATCAGCAGGAGCCAGCTCAGCGAGGGGTAGCTGCCGAAGGCGATCGCGACGACGGCCAGCACGATCATGGAGAACAGCAGCTGCTGGAGCTGCTGGAGCGCGAAGGAGATCGGCAGCGAGGCACGCGGGAAGTGCAGGGCCCGGACGAGTCCGAGGTTGCCCGAGATCGCCCGCACACCCGCCATGACCGAGCTCTGGGTGAAGGTGAACACGAAGATCCCGGTCACCAGGAAGGGGATGTAGACGTCGGTGGTCATCCCCCGGCCGGCGTCCAGGATCAGCCCGAAGATCAGGAAGTAGACCAGCGCGTTCAGCAGGGGGGTCGCCACCTGCCAGACCTGGCCGAGCTTCGCCTGGCTGTACTGCGCCGTCAGCTTCGCCTGGGAGAAGGCCAGGATGAAGTGGCGCCGGCCCCACAGCTGGCGGACGTACTCGAAGAACCCGGGCCGGGCCCCGCTGACCGAAAGACCGTACTTCGCGGCCAGCTCGGCCGGGGTCAGGCCGTCGTCGACGGAAGGCGGGACGCTCGTCGCGACCGCACCGTCGTGGGTTGTGTCACTCACAAGTCGAAACTTTCGTATTCAAGATGCGCGGCAAGTCGGGTACCACGGTGTCAGACGACGGGCGGGCGTCCCAGTCGGGTCAGCCGCCACACCGTACGCCATTTCATGGGCCGGCGCGGTCCGCAGGGCGTGGCCCAGCCTTCCCGGAATCCGCCGACCCACGCCTTGAGGGCGGGGACCGAGGGGCGCCGCGCGAGAGTCAGCAGCAGCCAGACGCCGAGATAGACGGGAACCAGGGGTGCGGGCAGGTTGCGCCGGGCCAGCCACACCCGGTTACGGGCCACGTTGAAGTGGTACGTCGCGTGCCGGGAGGGTGGCGTGGTGGGGTGGAGCAGCACCATGTCGGAACGGTAGTCGATCATCCAGTCGGCGTCGAGCGCCCGCCAGGCCAGATCGGTCTCCTCATGGGCGTAGAAGAACGCGTCCGGCAGGCCGCCGACTTCGTCGAGCACCCGGGTGCGGACGGCGTTGGCGCCGCCGAGGAACGTGGTCACGCGTGAGGACCGCATCGGGTCGGCCGCGCGCAGCCGCGGGACGTGCCGCCGCTGGGTGAGACCGGTCTCCGGGTCCGCGATCCGGAAGCTGATGATGCCCAGCCTCGGGTCGGCGGTGAACGCCTGGCGGACCAGCTCAGCGGTGTCCGTGTGGGCGAGCAGCCCGTCGTCGTCCAGGAAGAGCAGGGCGTCGACGGGACCGCAGGGGCCGCCGGGACCGAAGGCCTCGATGCCGACGTTGCGGCCGCCGGGGATGCCGAGGTTCTCGGGCAGGTCGATGGTGTGGACGCCGTCGGGCACCCCCGTCACGGGGGCGCCGTTGCCGACCACGACGACCTCGACCGGGTCGCCGTCCTGCTTGGCGACCGAGTCGAGGAGCGCGCGCAGGTCGTCGGGGCGGTTGCCCATGGTGATGATGACGGCGCCCAGCTTCATCGGCGTACTCACGCTTGTCCTCACTTCAGGCGGCTCGACGCCAGGATCGACACCAGGTGCAGCGCGGTCTGGAGCAGCGCGATGCCGGCGAGCACCGCGACACCGAGGCGCGTGAAGAAGAGGTCGCCCCTGGCCGCGTCCACGAACGCCAGGACCAGGATCAGCAGGGACGCCTCGATCCCGAGGATCAGCCGGTGGAACTTCAGCGCGGCGGCGGCCCTGCGGGCCAGCGCCATGCCGGACGAGCGGGGCTCGGAGGCGGCCTCCTTGACCGGCGGCAGCCCGCCCTGGTGCCGGGCGACGCCGACGAGGTCGGTCTCGGCCTTGATCAGGATCGCGCCGAGGGCGGCGAGGGTGGCGAGGAAGGCCCACAGCCAGTCGATGCGGCCCGAGCCCCACGGGTCGGCGGCGCGCAGACCCAGGCCGACGAGGACCGCCGCGTCGCACAGGTAGGCGCCGACCCGGTCGAGGTACACGCCACCCAGCGAGAACTGCTTCTTCCAGCGGGCCACCTCGCCGTCGACGCAGTCGAGCAGCAGGTAGAGCTGGACCGCGACCACACCGAGGACGGCACCCCAGATCCCCGGGATCAGCAGGGCCGGGGCGGCCAGGACTCCGCACACGGTCATCAGGTAGGTCAGCTGGTTGGGCGTGACCCGCGTGTGGACCAGGTGCCGGGTGATCCGCAGCGAGATCTCCCGCATGTACAGGCGGCCGGCCCAGTGCTCACCGCTGCGCCGGTCCTTCACACCCGCCGGGTGGACGACCGGACGGAGCTCAGCTACGGATGGTCTTGGCATAGTCGGCGTACGCGTCCCTGATCTGGTCGTCGGACAGGTCGAGGTGCTCGAGGATGGTGAAGCGGCCGGGCCGGGTCTGCGGGGCGAAGGACACCGCCTGGACGAACTCGTCCACGCTGAAGCCCATCTCCTCCGGCGTCACGGGCAGACCGTGGCGGCGCAGGGTCTCGACCATCCCGAGCGAGCCCTCCGCGGCACCGCGCAGGTGCATCGCGAAGGCCGCGCCGAGGCCGCACTGCTCGCCGTGGCTGGCCGCGCGCTGCGGGAAGAGCAGGTCGAAGGCGTGGCTGATCTCGTGGCAGGCGCCCGAGGAGGGGCGGCTGTCACCGCTGATCGACATGGCGATGCCGGACATCACCAGGCCCTCGGAGAGCGTGACGAGGAAGTCGTCGTCGCCCACGCCGCCGGGGTGGCGGAGCACCGCCTCGCCGGCGCTGCGGGCCATCGCCGCGGCCAGACCGTCGACCGGCTCGCCCGTCTCGCGGTGGGAGAGCTCCCAGTCGGCGATGGCGGAGAGGTTGGAGATCGCGTCGCCGATGCCGGAGCGGACGAAGCGCACCGGGGCGTCCCGGATCACGTCGAGGTCGATGACCAGCGCGATCGGGGTCGGCACACCGTAGGAGCCGCGCCCGTTGTCGTTGTCCAGGGTGGAGATCGGCGAGCAGATTCCGTCGTGCGACAGGTTCGTGGCGATGGCGACCAGCGGCAGCCCGACCCGGGCCGCCGCGTACTTGGTCACATCGATGATCTTGCCGCCGCCGAGGGCGACCACGGCGTCGTACCGCTTGCCGCGCATGGCGTCGGCGAGCTTGACGGCCGCGTCGATCGTGCCGCCCTCGACCGGGTACCAGTCGGCGCCCGGCAGCTCGGGGGCGAACTGGTCACGCAGCTTCAGGCCCGAGCCACCGCTGATCGCCACGGCGATCCGGCCGTTGCTGGAGATCCGCTGGTCCGCCAGGAGCGTGGAGAGGTCCTCCAGCGCTCCCCGGCGGATGTCGACGACGACCGGCGAGGGGATGAGCCGGGTCAGTACAGGCACGCGATGTCACGGCCCTTCGCCAGGTCGTCGTGGTTGTCGATCTCGACCCACTTGACGTCGCCGATGGGCGCCACGTCGATCGTGAAGCCGTCGTCGACGAGCTTCTGGTAGCCGTCCTCGTAGTAGAGGTCGGGGTCGCGCTCGAAGGTGGCCTTCAGGGCGTCGGCGAGCGCCTCCGCGGCCTCGGGCTCGATGAGGGTGACGCCGATGTACTCACCGGTGGCGGTCGCCGGGTCCATCAGCTTGGTGATCTTCCGGACACCCTTGCCGTCGGCGGTGATGACCTTCATCTCCTCGTCGGCGAGGTTCTTCACCGTGTCGAGGGCGAGGATGATCTTCTGGCCGTCGCCGCGGGCGGCGAGCAGCGTCTTCTCGACGGAGACGGGGTGGACGGTGTCGCCGTTGGCGAGGATCACACCGCGCCCCAGGACCTCACGGGCGCACCACAGGGAGTAGGCGTTGTTCCACTCCTCGGCCTTGTCGTTGTCGATCAGGGTGATCGAGACGCCGTACTTGGCCTCCAGGGCCTCCTTGCGGTCGTACACGGCCTCCTTGCGGTAGCCGACGACGATGGCGACCTCGGTGAGGCCGACCTCCGCGAAGTTCTTCAGCGTCAGGTCGAGGACGGTGGTGTCACCGTCGACAGGCACGAGGGCCTTCGGGAGCGTGTCGGTGTAGGGGCGCAGACGCCGTCCGGCACCGGCTGCCAGTACGAGGCCAATCATGCTGTTTCTCCTTCGTCGTGTACGGCGGGTGCTCCGGAGGACACCCAGAAACGGATGGACTCCACGAGCACCACGAGCGCGACGGCTGCCGCGAGGGCGCTGAGCGCCAGGGTGAAGTCGTTGCCGCGGCTCGCGAGCAGTGCGGCGAGGAGGGTCACCAGGAGCGTGCGCCCCTCGTGGCCTCCGATGGTGCGCACCAGCCAGGCGGGCGGCGCGCCGGTGCCGCCGCGAATGCGGTACACCGTGTCGTAGTGATGGTAGGCGACGGCCGCGACCAGCCCGAATGCGGCGGGGAGGGCCCCGGGGACGTCGGAGCGGGCGGCCAGGACGAGCACGGTGCCGTACTCGCCGGCGCGGAAGAGCGGCGGGAGCAGCCAGTCCAGCGGGCCCTTGAGGGGCTGGGAGACCGCGAGGCCGGACATGATCGTGTAGCCGACGGCGCCGACGGCCGCGACCCAGGGGTCGCCCTCGGCGAGGGCCGCGCCGAGCAGGGCGACGGCCGCCAGGGCTTTCACGAGGGGGGCGTACGAGAAGAAGCGGGTGTTCGGACCGCGGAGTCCGGCCACGGCCTCCCCGAGGGCTCCGGTGTCCGCCAGGTCCGCCAGGGCGTGGGCGGCGCGGTCCGTGCGCTTCGCCTTGCGGGTCAGTGAGCGCAGGACGCGGCCGGCCGTGGTGTAGCAGGCGCCGAACGCGCAGCCGATGATCAGCGCCCAGAAGACGATCCGGGGGTTCGTGACGGCGGTGAGCACCGCGATCATCGCCCAGCGTTCGCCGATCGGCAGGATGATCATCCGGCGGACCCAGACGGTCCAGCCGACGCTGTCGAGCCGGCTGGACAGGGCCGCGGTGGGACTCGTGTTGGCCGTGGCGTCGTGGTTGGCCTCGTTGAAGGAGAAGTCCACGACATGGCGGCAGGTCATGAGGACCATCGCGCCGAGCGCCAGGGCCCAGACGTCGTCGCCGTCGCGGGCGGCGCCGAGGGCGAGACCGGCGTAGAAGGAGTACTCCTTCGCGCGGTCGAAGGTGGCGTCGAGCCAGGCGCCCATCGTCGAGTACTGCAGCGAGTAGCGGGCGAGCTGCCCGTCGGTGCAGTCCAGGACGAAGGAGACCAGGAGCAGGACGCCGGCGGCGACGTACCCGCCGCGCTCGCCCGTGGCGGCGCAGCCGGCCGCGATCAGGGCGGTGAGCAGCGAGGCGGTGGTGACCTGGTTGGGGGTCAGTCCGCGCCGCGCGCACCAGCGGGCGATGTAGCGCGAGTACGGGCTGATGAAGAAGGTCGTGAAGAAGCCGTCGTGGGCCTTCACGGCGGAGCGGAGCCGTACGGCCTCGTCGTCGACGGCCGCGACGGCGGCGCGGGCCGCGTGGCGGGCCTCGGCGTCGGTCGGTACGGCGGCGACGAGCGTGGCGAGCTGGGGCCGGTGGACGGGAACGCCGTCGGCGTCGAGGGCGTCGGCGAGGGCGTCGGGCAGGCTCTCGTCCGCCGCCGGGGACGGCGCGGGCTCGGCGCCCGGCACCCCGGCGTACGCGTCGGTCAGCGCACGGGCCAGCGCCGGGCGGGCCTCGGGCTGCGCGGTGAGCGCACCGGGCGCGGCGGCCGCGGGGAAGCGGGGGTCGGTGAGAGCCAGGCGGAGCGCGTGGAGGTGTCCGACGAAGCGGGGGTCGACCACGGCGACCCGCTCACCTGCCGGTACGGCGGCGAGCAGCGAACCGGTGTCCTGCGGGCCGGAGGCGACCCTGACGTCGAAGCCCAGCGACCGCAGATCGCCGTCGAGCGACGATCCGGGTACCGGCGGACCGGTGAGGATGGCGGTCGACAGACGAACTCACTCCTTGGAGCTGACGGGCGGGCCGACGGGACCCAGGGCACGGCCCCGCGCACGGCGGCTCGGCCCGGCATCGGGCGGCGGCACGTCGGCTGAGGCTATCGGATGAACGGAAGCGGGAGTTCACCGAGGCTTTGCGGTCAGGACTCCCCCGGGCCCACTCACATCCGCGCGAGTACGCCCCGTCCCGCGGAGATCATCATGGGCGATCGACCTCCCGCCCCACAAACCGCGTTCCGCGGCCCCTCCGGGCGCCTGCCGCCCGCCGTCCCGATCTGCACGCATCACCGCAGGTCAGACGATATGACAACGGTGTTCAGTCCCGTGTTGCAGATACCCCCCACCCGTAGTTCACTTGCGAGCCGGGGCACGGATACGAGACAACGGGGAGGCCTTTGTCATGGGGGCTGGACACGACCACGGACACAGTCACGGCGGACCGCCGCCCACGGGGACCGCGGCCGCGGCCCACCGGGGACGGCTGCGGATCGCGCTCGGGATCACACTGTCCGTGATGGTGGTCGAGATCGTCGGTGGCATCGTCGCCGACTCGCTCGCGCTGATCGCCGACGCGGCCCACATGGCGACCGACGCGGTCGGCCTGGCGATGGCCCTGCTGGCGATCCACTTCGCCAACCGTCCGCCCACGGAGAACCGCACCTACGGCTTCGCGCGCGCAGAGATCCTCGCCGCGCTGGCCAACTGTCTGCTGCTGCTCGGCGTCGGCACCTATGTCCTGTACGAGGCGATCCAGCGGTTCATCGAGCCGGCCGAGACCAGGGGCGGTCTGACCGTCGTGTTCGCGCTGATCGGTCTGGTCGCCAACATGATCTCCCTCTCGCTGCTCGTCCGCGGCCAGAAGGAGAGCCTCAACGTGCGCGGCGCCTATCTGGAGGTGCTCGCGGACGCGCTCGGCTCGGTGACGGTCCTGGTCTCGGCCGGCATCATCCTGGCCACCGGCTGGCAGTACGCCGACCCGATCGCCTCGATCCTGATCGGCCTGATGATCGTGCCGCGCACGGTCAAGCTGCTGCGCGAGACCCTGGACGTGCTTCTGGAGTCGGCGCCGAAGGGGGTCGACATGGCGGAGGTCCGGGCGCACATCCTGGCGCTGCCGGGCGTCGAGGACGTCCACGATCTGCACGCCTGGACGATCACCTCCGGGATGCCGGTGCTCTCCGCGCACGTGGTCGTGGACCAGGCCGCCCTGGACGCGGTGGGGCACGAGAAGATGCTGCACGACCTCCAGGGGTGCCTGGGCTCCCACTTCGACGTGGAGCACTGCACGTTCCAGCTGGAGCCGGCCGGTCATGCCGAGCACGAGGCGAAGCTCTGCCTGTGACCCCGCGGCCCTGCTACGGTTGATCGTCAAGCGTGAGGTGAGAGAGGAGCTGAGGTTGATGACCGTCGCGATGGAGGCTGCCCAGTGCGGCAGCGCCCGGTCCGGCTTCAGCTCCCGGGTTTCCGGCTGACCTGATCCCCCGGTTCCTCGGAACCGGTTCGTCACGTCGTCGGCCGGGGCCCTCTCACACAAGGGTTTCCCACGTTGTCCGACAACGCTCTGCACACCGCTTTCTTCGCCCTGCACCACGGTCTTCCGCGGCAGGGTCCCGGCTCCGACTCCACCACCCGTCGTCTGCTCGCGCTCTGCGGACCGCTCCCCGAGCGGCCGCGCGTCCTCGACCTCGGCTGCGGGCCCGGCCGCTCCGCGCTGCTCCTGGCCGCCGAGGCCGGGGCGGAGGTGACGGCGGTGGATCTGCACGAGCCGTTCCTCGATGAGCTGCGGCGCGCCGCCGACGCCCGCGGGCTCGGCGACTCGATCCGTACGCTCGACGCCGACATGGGTGAACTCCCGTTCCCTGACGGATCCTTCGATCTCGTCTGGGCCGAGAGTTCGGCCTACAACCTCGGCTTCGACACCGCGCTGCGCGAGTGGCGCCGGCTGCTGTCCCCCGGAGGCACCCTCGTGCTCACCGAGTGCGAGTGGACGGTGGACGAGCCGAGCCCGGAGGCCCGCGCCTTCTGGGACCGGCACTACACACTCCGTACGACCGCCGGGAACACCGCGGCGGCGGTCGAGGGCGGCTATCACGTCCTCGGGGTCGTCCACCAGCCCGAGAGCGACTGGGACGAGTACTACCGCCCGCTCGCCGACCGGGCGGACGCCGCGGACCCTGCCGCCCCGGGCATGGCCGAGACGCTCGCCTCGACCCGCGAGGAGCTCGCGATGCGCCGCGACCACGGCGGCGAGTACGGCTACACCGGCTACGTCCTGCGGCCCGCCGACACCCGGTGGCGTACGCGGGAGGAGACGGCCGCCGACATTCCCCGCGTACGGGAGATCAACGCGGCGGCCTTCGCCACGGCGGAGGAGGCCGCGCTGGTCGACGCCCTGCGGGAGGACGCCGGCGCGTGGCTGCCCGGTCTCTCGTACGTCGCCGAGGCGGCCGACGGCACGGTGGCGGCGTACGCGCTCGTGACTCGCTGCCACGTCGGCGGTGTTCCGGTGGCGGCGCTCGCTCCGGTCGCCGTCGATCCGGCGTACCAGCGGCGCGGGGCCGGGCAGGCCGTCGTCCGGGCCGTGCTCGACGCGGCGCGGCTGCGCGGAGAGCGACTCGTCCTGGTGCTCGGCCACCCGGAGTACTACCCGAGGTTCGGCTTCGTACGGGCGTCGCGGCACGGGATCAGGCCAGGTTTCGAGGTGCCCGACGAGGCCATGATGGCGCTTGTCCTGGACGGTTCCGGCCCCGTTCCCCGGGGCATGATCCACTATCCGGCGGCCTTCGGCGTCTGACGCGCGCCCGCTCCCGCCGCACCGGGTGTACTCCGGTGCGGTGGGAGCGGGCCACGTCCGGGCTCCGAAGTACGGACAAGCCGCTTTTGTACGGCAGACTGAGGGTGCCCCACCGGGCCGAGGACCGAAGCGAAGGATGGGTATGCCGACCACATCAGCCACCGCGGCACACAGCTCGCCGAACGGAGTCTCCGCGAACGGCGTCGCCGCCACCGGCGTCCCGGCGTCGATCATGCTCGAGCTGGTCGACGAGGACGGCAACACCATCGGTACGGCCGAGAAGCTCGCGGCGCACCAGGCCCCGGGGCAGTTGCACCGGGCGTTCTCCGTCTTCCTCTTCGACGAGTCGGGCCGGCTGCTGCTGCAGCGCCGCGCGCTCGGCAAGTACCACTCCCCCGGCGTGTGGTCGAACACCTGCTGCGGTCACCCCTACCCGGGCGAGGCGCCGTTCGCGGCCGCCGCCCGGCGCACGTACGAGGAGCTGGGCATCTCGCCCTCGCTGCTCGCCGAGGCGGGCACCGTCCGCTACAACCACCCGGACCCGGACTCGGGCCTGGTGGAGCAGGAGTACAACCACCTGTTCGTCGGGATGGTCCAGGCCGACCTGCGGCCGGATCCGGAGGAGGTCGAGGAGACCGCCTTCGTGACGGCGCAGGAGCTGGAGGAGCGGCACGCGAACGCGCCGTTCTCCGCCTGGTTCATGACGGTCCTGGACGCGGCGCGTCCGGCCGTCAGGGAGCTGACGGGTCCGTCCGGGGGCTGGTGATCCCGGGCTCGACCCGGGGCCCGGCAGCCAGGCCGGGCCCCGGCGCCCCTCCGGGCCCCGGAACCAGCGGGGCGAGGGGCAGCGCGGCCCAGATGATCTTGCCGCCGCTTGCGGTGTGCTCCACGTCGCACGCCCCGCCCGCCTCCAGCGCGATCTCCCGCACGAGCAGCAGCCCGCGGCCGCCCGTCTGCGCGTAGTCCGCCTCCAGCGCCTTGGGGCGGTACGGGTGGTTGTCCTCGACGGACACCCGGACCCACTCCGGGCCGATCGCCACCTCCACGGCCACTTCCGGGGAGAGCAGCGCCGCGTGTTTGACGGTGTTGGTGACCAGCTCCGAGACGATCAGGAGCAGGCCCTGGACCGTGTCCTCGTGGACCGGTACTCCTTGACGGATCAGCAGGTCGCGTACGGCGTGCCGGGCCTGCGGAACGGAGACGTCGACCGCGGGAGCGGTGAAGCGCCAGACCCCTTCGTAGGACGGTGGCCGTGCGGGGACGCTCCCGCGGCTCTCCATAGTCCGGCTCCCACCCTCGTGCTCGATTGTCGCCACGAGCCGAGTGTTGGTAATCCGTAGGTCCGGACCGGCCTACTGACCAGAAGTCGACGCTTATCGACCGTCTTCTGATCGGGTGGGTATGCCAACGTCAGTTGTTCGACTGCTCCTGATCTTCTTCTGACTCCTTCGGAGGGACAGTCGGCGGTGTGACCATACTGACGATCTGCCGGCCCCGATGCCGATCGCGATCAGGCCGAGGAGCAGTCCGAAGGGAGTCGTCGTGGGAATCCCGGGCCATGCGCGCCTCCTCCTCGGCCCCCTTCTTGATCGTGCGTTCGGGGTCCCCGGATAGCATCCGGCGCATGGAGCCCAACGAGCCGCACCTGAAGGTCGCCGTCGACGGCGCGGTCGCCACCGTCGTCATCTCGAACCCGGCCAAGCGCAACGCGATGACGGCCGCGATGTGGCGGTCCCTGCCCGGGCTGCTCGCACCGCTCGCCACCGACCCCGGGGTCCGCGCGCTGGTCCTCACGGGCGACGGCGGGACCTTCTGCGCCGGCGCGGACATCTCGACGCTGCGGGAGCCGGGCGACGAACAGCAGTCGCTGGCCGTACGGGCCGAGGAGGCGCTCGCCGCCTTCCCCAAGCCGACGCTCGCCGCCGTCCGCGGTTACTGCGTGGGCGGCGGCAGCCAGCTCGCCGCGGCCTGCGACCTGAGGTTCGCGGAGGAGGGTGCGCTGTTCGGCGTCACCCCGTCGAAGCTCGGCATCGTCTACCCGTCCTCCTCGACCCGGCGACTGGCCTCGCTGGTCGGGCCCTCGGCCGCCAAGTACCTGCTCTTCTCCGGCGAGTTGATCGACAGCGAGCGAGCGCTGCGCACCGGCCTGGTCGACGAGCTCCTCCCGGCCGGCGAACTGGACAAGCGGGTGGGCGAGTTCACCCGCGTCCTGGTCTCGCGCTCGCAGCTGACCCAGGCCGCGGCCAAGGAGTTCGCGGACGGGCGCACCGACCGGGACGCGTACTGGGCGGAGCAGGCGCGGGGCAGCGGCGACACGGCGGAGGGGGTCGCCGCCTTCCTGGAGCGGCGCGCGCCCCGCTTCACGTACGGGATCTGATCCGGTACGCCGGGCGGGTCAGCCCTGCGGCGCGAGGACCTTCTCGGCGCGGCCGCGCCAGCGCGCCACGAGCTCGGCAGGGGCCTTCTCCGGTGAACCCGCGTCGTAGGGCGGCTGCGGGTCGTACTCGGTCAGCAGCTGGACCGTCCGCGCCGTCTCGTCGCCGGCGATCCGGCCGATCAGGTGCAGCGCCATGTCGATGCCGGAGGAGACCCCGGCGGCGGTGACGTACTTGCCGTCGAACACGACCCGCTCCCCCGTGGGTTCGGCGCCCACCGCCCTCAGCTCCTCCAGGGCGAGCCAGTGGCTGGTGGCCGGACGGCCGGTGAGGAGTCCCGCGCCGCCCAGGATCAGGGAGCCGGTGCAGACGGAGGTGGTCCAGGTGCTGGTGGCGTCGGCGCCCCGGAGCCAGGCGAGGATCTCGGGGTCGTGCATGGCCTCGCGCGAGCCCGGGCCGCCGGGGACCAGGACGATGTCCGGGTCCGGCACGTCGGCGAGGGTCCGGTCGGCGACGAGGGCGAGGCTGCCGCGGTCGCCCCGTACGGGACCGGCCTCCTTGGCGACGAAGACGGTCTCGGCCCCGGGGAGACGGGCGAGCAGCTCGTAGGGGCCGACGGCGTCGAGGGTGGTGAAACGGTCGTAGAGCAGGACGGCGATCTGCATGGGTTCCTCTCAGCGGGCGGGATGTACGGGAGCGTGGAAGCGGCGGCGGTAGTCCGCCGGGGTCGTGTCCAGCGTCTTGACGAAGGCCCGGCGCATCGCCTCGGAGGTGCCGTAGCCGGCCGCCCGCGCGACCTCCTGGACCCCGTCGGTGGTCTCCTCCAGGAGCCTGCGCGCGTGTTCGAGCCGGACCTGGTCCACGTACCGGCCCGGGGTCGTGCCGGTCTCCGCCTGGAACGCGCGGGCGAAGTGACGGGGTGAGAGGCGGGCACGGGCGGCGAGCGCGTCGACGGAGAGGTCCCCGTCGGGGTGCTCGGTGATCCAGTGCTGGAGGTCGCGCAGCGGGGCGCGGCGCGCCGTCTGAGCCGCGAGCTGGGCGCTGAACTGCGCCTGGTTGCCGGGACGGCGCAGAAAGACGACCAGGTTGCGGGCGACGGTGAGGGCGGCGTCGCGGCCCAGGTCCTCCTCCACCAGGGCGAGCGCGAGGTCGATGCCCGCGGTGACGCCGGCGGAGGTGGAGACGCGTCCGTCGCGGACGAAGATCGGGTCCGGTTCCACCCGGACCTCGGGGTGGCGGCGGGCCAGGTGGTCGCAGACCGCCCAGTGGGTGGTGGCCCGGTGGCCGTCGAGGAGTCCGGCCTCGGCGAGCAGCAGGGCGCCCGTGCAGACGGCGACCAGGCGTTCGGCGCGGGGTGCGTTCTCGCGCAGCCAGTCGATGAGCCGAGGGTCGGGCTTCCGGGTGCCCTCGCCTCCGGGGACGAGCAGGGTGTGCGGGCGGTCCGCGCCGTCGAGCGTCGTGTCGGGAATCATCCGCAGGCCGCCGTTGTGGGTGCGGACCGGACCGCCGTCGAGCGAGGCGGTCCTGATCGGATAGGCGCCGCTCCCGCCGAGCCGGCCGGCGCCGGCGAACACCTCCACCGGTCCGGTGACATCCAGGCTCTGCACGCCGTCGAAGAGGACGACGAGCACGGGTCGCTTCGTCATGGGCTCCATCCTTCGCCGGGCGTGGGGCGGCCGCAATGACGAAGACCCCACCTTTCCTGCCATCGGAGACGTGGAGCGGACCCTGGCCTTCCCGTCGTACCGACCAGTCGGTAACGTGCGGTTCCATGACCTCTCTGCCGCCCCGCGCGGGCCGCCGCTGCCACCACGTCGTCAACCCGGTGCACTCCACGGTGTACTTCTCACCGGACCTGGAGAGCGAGTTCAAGGCCCTCGGCTTCGAGGACCCTTCGGCCATGCGGCTCGCCGCGCGCAGCGCCGCGATGGGGGCCGTCGGCGCCGGCACCGTCGCCGCGACCTTCTACAACTACAACGTCGAGCTGCTCGCCCGGCACCTGCCGGCCGTCTGGGACATCGCCTCGCCCGCCGAGGTGCTGGCCGCCCGGCTGCGGGCCGTGGACACCACCCTGCGCCGGCTCCTCGGTGAGGAGGCGGTCGCCTCCGCCGAGATGGCCGAGGCCGCCGAGCTCGCCCTGCGCGCCACCGAGGCGTGCACCCGGCACGCGCGCCCGCTCTACTCGGCCCACGCCGACCTGCCCGTGCCCGAGGAGCCGCATCTGCGGTACTGGCACGCCGCCACGCTGCTGCGCGAGCACCGGGGCGACGGCCACCTGGTGGCACTGCTGAGCGCCGGTCTCGACCCGCTGGAGGCGCTGGTCAGCCACACCGCGACGGGCCTGGGCATGAGCCCGCGCTGGGTCCTGGGCAGCCGGGGCTGGCGACGCGCCGACTGGGAGGCCGCGGTCGGGCGGCTGCGGGCGCGCGGGCTGCTGGACGCGGCGGGCGAGCTGACGCCCGAGGGCATCGCCCTGCGCGACGCCGTGGAGGAGCACACGGACCGCCTGGACTCCGCCCCCTACGAGCACCTGGGCGCGGCCGGGGTCGAGCGCCTGACGGAGCTGGGCAAGGCCTTCCGGAACGCGGCCTTCCTCGCCGGGGCGTTCCCCGCGGACCTCACCGGGAAGGGCTGAGAAGGCGAGGCGGGCGCGGGCCGGACGCGGGTCGGGCGCGGGCCGGACGCGGCCCGCGGTGGGGCGTGTGCGGCATTCCGGTGAGGGACCCGGCACAATGCAGTCGCAAGCTTGAGGCACGAGAAGGCGAGTCGGGACACCGTGACGACGTCCATCGAAGGCAGGATCGCCGAGGAACTCGGCGTACGCGAGCGACAGGTGAGGGCGGCCGTCGAGCTGCTCGACGGCGGCTCGACCGTGCCGTTCATCGCGCGCTACCGCAAGGAAGCGACCGAGATGCTCGACGACGCGCAGCTGCGCACGCTCGAGGAACGGCTGCGCTATCTGCGGGAGCTGGAGGACCGGCGGAGCGCCATCCTCGACTCGGTGCGGGAGCAGGGCAAGCTGACGGCCGAGGTCGAGGCCCAGCTGCGGGCCGCCGACACGAAGGCCCGTCTGGAGGACATCTATCTGCCCTTCAAGCCCAAGCGCCGCACCAAGGCGCAGATCGCCCGCGAGGCCGGTCTGGAGCCGCTGGCGGAGGGCCTGCTCGCGGATCCCTCCGTGGAGCCCGCGGCCGCCGCCGCGGCCTTCGTGGACGCGGACAAGGGTGTCGCGGACGCGGCCGCGGCGCTGGAGGGCGCCCGCGCGATCCTCACCGAGAAGTTCTCCGAGGACGCCGACCTCATCGGCGAGCTGCGCGAGCGGATGTGGGGCCGGGGCCGGCTGGTGGCGAAGGTCCGCGAGGGCAAGGGCGACAGCAAGGAGGGGCCGGGCGCGAAGTTCGCCGACTACTTCGACTTCGCCGAGCCGTTCACCGCGCTCCCCTCGCACCGGATCCTCGCCATGCTGCGCGGCGAGAAGGAGGACGTCCTCACGCTGGAGCTGGAGCCCGAGGAGCCTTCCGAGGCTCCCGGCCCGTCCTCGTACGAGGGGATGGTCGCCTCGCGCTTCGGCGTGGCCGAGCGGGGGCGCCCCGGCGACAAGTGGCTGCTCGACACGGTCCGCTGGGCCTGGCGGACCCGGATCCTGGTCCACCTCGGGATCGACCTGCGGCTGCGGCTTCGGACGGCGGCCGAGGACGAGGCGGTACGGGTCTTCGCGGCGAACCTGCGCGACCTGCTGCTCGCCGCCCCGGCCGGGACACGGGCGACGCTGGGGCTCGACCCCGGTTTCCGTACGGGTGTGAAGGTCGCCGTGGTCGACGCGACGGGCAAGGTCGTGGCCACCGACACGATCTACCCGCACGTCCCGGCGAACAAGTGGGACGAGTCGCTGGCGCAGCTGGCGCGGCTCGCGAAGCAGCACGGGGTCGAGCTGGTCGCCATCGGCAACGGCACCGCCTCGCGCGAGACGGACAAGCTGGCGGGTGAACTCATCGCCAAGCACCCGGAGTTGAACCTCACCAAGGTGATGGTGTCGGAGGCCGGCGCCTCGGTGTACTCGGCGTCCGCGTTCGCCTCGCAGGAACTGCCGGACCTGGACGTGTCGTTGCGCGGCGCGGTCTCGATCGCGCGCCGGCTGCAGGACCCGCTCGCGGAGCTGGTGAAGATCGACCCGAAGTCGATCGGTGTGGGCCAGTACCAGCACGACCTGTCCGAGGTGAAGCTCTCGCGTTCGCTGGACGCGGTCGTCGAGGACTGTGTGAACGGTGTCGGTGTCGACGTCAACACCGCCTCCGCGCCGCTGCTTTCGCGGGTGTCGGGCATCGGCGCGGGCCTGGCGGAGAACATCGTGGCGCACCGGGACGCCAACGGTCCCTTCCGGTCGCGGAAGGCGCTGAAGGACGTGGCACGGCTCGGCCCGAAGGCGTACGAGCAGTGTGCGGGCTTCCTGCGGATCCGGGGCGGCGACGACCCGCTGGACGCGTCCTCGGTGCACCCGGAGGCGTACCCGGTGGTGCGGCGGATGGTGAAGACGACGGGCGGCGAGGTCGCGTCCCTGATCGGCAACACGGGTGTGCTGCGGTCGCTGCGGGCCGACGACTTCGTGGACGAGACCTTCGGTCTGCCGACGGTGAGCGACATCCTGCGCGAGCTGGAGAAGCCGGGGCGTGACCCACGGCCGGCGTTCAAGACGGCCACCTTCAAGGAGGGCGTCGAGAAGATCGGCGACCTGGTGTCGGGGATGGTCCTGGAGGGCGTCGTCACGAACGTGGCCGCGTTCGGGGCGTTCGTGGACATCGGTGTGCACCAGGACGGTCTCGTGCACGTCTCGGCGATGTCGAAGAACTTCGTCAAGGACCCGCGCGAGGTGGTGAAGCCGGGCGACGTGGTCAAGGTGAAGGTCCTGGACGTGGACATCCCGCGCAAGCGGATCTCGCTGACGCTGCGGCTCGACGACGAGGCGACGGCGGACGCGGCGGGCGGGCCTGCCCCGAAGCGGGAGCGGCGCGAGCGCGGCGGCCGTCCGCCGCAGCAGCGCCGCGCCCAGCCCCAGGGCTCGGCCCCGGCCCCCGCGAACAGCGCGATGGCGGACGCGCTGCGCAAGGCGGGCCTGCTGAACGAGGGCGGCGGCGGCAAGCGACGCGGCGGCCGCTGACGCCGACGGGCCCGGCCTGACGGCCGGGCCCATTGCCCTTCCCACCCCCGCACCACCCGTGCGCGTGAGTGGACAGAGGCGCGGGCCCCCTGTGGGGTACCCCGCCGTCGGCTTGGACGGCCGACGCCCGCAGGGCTCGCGCCCGTCGCCGCGTCGGCCCGTCGCCGCGTCGGCCCGTCGCCGCGTCGGCCCGTCGCCGCGTCGGCGCGTCGGCGTGTCGGCGCGTCGGCGCGTCGCCGCTGTCCAGCGGACCAAGGGAGCTCCCCCAGGCCCGCAGGGCCTCGGGGACGCCCCGCGCCTGCCGGGCAGGCCTACGCGTTCGGGAGGAAGCGGAGGGCCCATTCCGCGCGGTTGGCGACCGTCAGGTCGTCGTCCTCCGTCAGGGGCTGGAGCAGGGCGCGGGAGCGATCCGGGTCGGACTGGACCAGTTCGACGATCTCGGCCGCCAGGGAGTCCTGGTCGTCGCCGAGGTCGACCGAGGAGGCCCGCAGCAGGGCCGGGAGCGTGTCCGGGCCGCCGATCGCGGCGAGCACGCCGCCGAGCAGCTCGCGGGCGTAGGCGTTCCGCTCGACGAGGGCGCGCTCCATTTCGGCCTGGAGCCGAGGGAGGAGAGCGGCGTCGCCGGAGGCGGCGATCTCGTCCGCCAGGTCGATCGTCTCGTCGACGTCGGCGTCGAGGTCGTCCAGCATCTCGGTCAGCCGGGTCAGCAGGTCGGTCATCGTGTCTCCTGGAATGCGCCGTCCCTCAGGACGGGGACCGTCTCCGAGGTGTCGGCCTCGGCGGCCACCGCCACGTCCTGCGGATAGCCGTACTCGTACAGTTCACGCCCTGAATCGCATCGGTGCAGCACCGCGGCGGGGTCGTCCGTCGCCTCCCACAGCGTGGCCGCCGCCCTCGCCTCCGGGGTGAGGGCGTACGGCCCCAGGGCCGCCAGCGCCGACAGCACGGCGCCCGCGCCCAGCAGGTCCTCCAGGGCAGGCCGCAGGGAGCCGTCCGGCCACCGTTCGCCCGCGGCGATGACGGTCAGGGGCCGTGACGCGGAGCCGTAGCCGTGCCGCGACAGCCAGCGGGCGACCGCCGTGCGGTTGCGGAGCGAGGCGGCGACCACGGTCGCCTGCGCCTCGACCGCCTCGGCGGAGATCGTGGAGCCGTTCGGGGACGGCAGGACCAGGCGCGGGGTCGGCGGGGCCGCGCGCAGGGCGGCCGGGGAGAGCGTCCACGGGGACTCCGGCGAGGCCTCGCTCCGCCCGACGGCCAGCTCCGCGCCCCTCTCGTCCGCGTAGGCGCGCGCGGTCGCGTCGCGCCACCGGTACGGGTGGACGGCGGTACCGGACTCCACGGCGACGCCGACCGAGGTCGTGAACGACAGGACGTCGACGACCACCAGGCACGCCGCCTCCCGGGCGAGGACCGCCGCCTCCGTCGGGCCCCAGCCGAAGGTGACACCCATCAGAGTTCGGTCACCTTGCCCGCCGCGACCTCCAGGCGGCGGGTCGTGCGGACCGCGTCCAGCATGCGCCGGTCGTGGGTGACCAGGAGCAGCGTGCCGTTGTACGAGTCGAGGGCGGACTCCAGCTGCTCGATGGCCACCAGGTCCAGGTGGTTGGTCGGCTCGTCGAGGACCAGCAGGTTCACCCCGCGGCCCTGGAGCAGGGCCAGCGCGGCGCGGGTGCGCTCGCCCGGGGAGAGGGTCGTGGCCGGGCGCAGCACGTGCTCGGCCTTGAGACCGAACTTCGCGAGGAGGGTCCGTACCTCCGCGGGCTCGGTCTCGGGGACCGCCGCGCAGAAGGCGTCGAGCAGCGACTCGGAGCCGTGGAAGAGCTTGCGGGCCTGGTCGACCTCGCCGACCACCACACCCGAACCGAGCATCGTGGCTCCCGCGTCGAGCGGGAGCCGGCCGAGGAGGGCGGCGAGCAGGGTCGACTTGCCGGCGCCGTTCGCGCCGGTGATGGCGACCCGGTCGGCCCAGTCGATCTGGACCGTGGCGGGCCCGAAACGGAAGTCGCCGCGCCGGATCTCCGCCTCGCGCAGGGTCGCGACGACCGAGCCGGAGCGGGGGGCGGCGGCGATCTCCATCCGCAGCTCCCACTCCTTGCGGGGCTCGTCGACGACGTCGAGCCGTTCGATCATGCGCTGCGTCTGGCGGGCCTTCGCGGCCTGCTTCTCGCTCGCCTCGCCGCGCAGCTTCCGGCCGATCTTGTCGTTGTCGGTCGCCTTGCGGCGGGCGTTGCGCACGCCCTTGTCCATCCAGTTGCGCTGCATCAGGGCCCGGCCTTCGAGGGCGGCCTTCTTGTCGGCGTACTCCTCGTAGTCCTCGCGGGCGTGGCGACGGGCGGTGTCCCGCTCCTCCAGGTACGCCTCGTAGCCGCCGCCGTACAGCGTGATCTGCTGCTGGGCGAGGTCGAGTTCGAGGACCTTGGTGACGGTGCGGGTGAGGAACTCGCGGTCGTGGCTGATGACGACGGTCCCGGCCCGCAGCCCCTTCACGAAGGATTCGAGCCGTTCGAGACCGTCGAGGTCGAGGTCGTTGGTGGGCTCGTCGAGGAGGAAGACGTCGTAGCGGGAGAGGAGGAGGGAGGCGAGTCCGGCGCGGGCGGCCTGACCGCCGGAGAGGGAGGTCATCGGCTGGTCGAGGCCGACGGTGAGGCCGAGCGAGTCGGCGACCTCCGCGGCGCGCTCGTCGAGGTCGGCGCCGCCGAGGTCCAGCCAGCGTTCCAGACTGACGGCGTACGCGTCGTCGGCGCCGGGCGCCCCGTCGACCAGGCCCTGGGTCGCCTCGTCCATGGCGGCCTGGGCGGCGGCCACGCCCGTACGGCGGGCCAGGAACGCGCGCACCGTCTCGCCCTCGCGCCGCTCCGGCTCCTGCGGGAGGTGGCCGACGGTGGCGGTGGGCGGGGAGAGCTTCAGCTCTCCCTCCTCGGGGGTGTCGAGTCCGGCGAGCAGCCGCAGCAGGGTCGACTTGCCGGCGCCGTTGACGCCGACGAGGCCGATGACGTCGCCGGGGGCGACGACGAGGTCGAGGCCGGCGAAGAGGGAGCGTTCGCCGTGGCCGGCGGCGAGGTCCTTGGCGACGAGGGTTGCAGTCATCAGGAGATGAATCCTAGGTCAGGACCGCCGGCGCCCCTTCCCCCGGCGGACCTGGGATGCGTGCCCGCCCCCTGGTCGGCCCGTCCGCGTACGGTCCGGTCGTGGGTGACGACGTGATCGTGGTGGGCGGCGGGGTCACCGGGCTGACAGCCGGGGCTCCGGCCCGATCCGCGGATCGGGCCGGAGTCCGGCGGAAGCCCGACCGTGGGGGAGGTCAGTTCCAGGGCTTGTGCGAGTTGTCCGCGTCGATGCAGTTGCGGATCCGGCGGTCGATCGCGTCGGCCTGCGCGCGGGCCTTGCGGGCCTCGGCCGTGGCGCCGAGGCGCTGCAGCTTGTTGGCCTTCGCGCGGAGATCGGCCGACTGCCGGCGCATCTTGTCGATCTCGCAGACGATCTTGGTGCCGCCGGCCGCGCTGGCGGGCGTGGCGGTCACCGTCTGCCCGAACAGCAGGCCCCCGGCCAGCAGCGTCGTGGCGGTGAGGGCGGTCAGGGTGCGGCGCAGAGGCGTCGCGTACATCATGGTGTCTCCAACTTCCGAGCCGTGGGGGCCCGTTCACGGGTATGGTCAGTACCGGCCGGTAACCCTAACCCAGAACGATCAACGCCTCGCACCCGACGTGCCGGTGGCGGAGGTCAGCAGACCTCCACGGGCCGGCCGGTGGTGAGCCGATAGGCCGCCCTGGCGTCGAGCAGCAGCGTGACGAGCGCGCGCTGGGACTGCCGCAGAGGGACGAAGACCCCGTCGCCGTCCGGCCGGACCGTGATCCCGTGCAGGGCCAGCTCGTCGCCGAACTCGGCGTACTGCGCGGCGTCCAGGCGGTAGCCGCAGGGCGGGTCCTGGATGATCTCCGCGGGCTCGGCCGGGTCGTTGTCGGCGCCGCCGAGCAGGACCGGACCGCGGTCGGCGAAGCCGGTGCGGCGGGCGAGGGCCGTGGCCGCCGCGAGCTGCCCGCGCCGCTCGTCGACGTAGGCGAAAAGACCTCGCAGCGCGGTGAGTTGGGAGGTCACGCGGCGTCGCTGGTTGCGGGCCTCGTCGTCCTTGTCGGCGTCGGTCAATGCCTCGACGCGGGTCTCGACGAGCAGGCCGACGGAGTGCTTGACGCCGGCCGTGTTGCGCAGGATCCGCTCCTGGCCGTCGCCGGCGACCTGCCTGACGGGCTTCCCTGTGAGGGGGTCGGTCCAGATGCCGTAGATGCCGCTGCTGAAGCCGGCGGCGCCCGCGGCCGGCCGGACGTAGGACTCCGACAGGGTGTGGGCCTCGTCGTGGACCCGGGCGTCGGTGTTGAGGTTGCGGGGCCAGAGCGCGAGCAGGTCCTTGTCGTAGTGCGGCGAGGTCCCGCCGTACTCGTGCAGGTCGTAGACCACGTCCGGGCGCCGGTCGCGGATGAGCCCGGCCAGCGCGCGGCCCTCGGCGGTCTTCAGGGCGATGTGGTCGCGGTTGACGTCGACGCCCTCGCCGTTGCCCCGGGTGTCGGCCTCCCGCCCGTCCGGGTTGGCGGAGGGAACGACGAGGACGGTGGTACGGGAGAGGAAGCGGAGCGTGTCCTGGTCCCGGGCGTACGCCAGGTCCCGCACGGTGGTCAGGCAGGCCTCGCGGCCCGACGGCTCGTCACCGTGCTGGCTGCAGACGAGCAGCACGGTGGTGGCGGCGGTCCCCGGGCCCACCGTGGCGAGGCGGAGCGGCCGGCCCTGCCTCGTCGTGCCGATGGTGCGTACCGCGACCCGGTCGCTGCCCCGGTCGACGGCGGCCAGGAAGGCCGTCTCCTCCGCCTCCGTCGTCCAGTGGGCGCCGTGGCTCCGCTCGAAGCCCGTCCGCGGGGGCGGCGCCGAGGCCGCGCTGTCGGCGGCCTCGGCGGGGACGGCGACCAGCGGCAGGCCGAGGGCGGCGACGCCCGCCACGAGGGCGAGCGTGCGCCGGGAGGGGCGGCCGGGTGTACGCGTCATCGAAGGCTCCCGGGGATCGGGTGGTCCGAGCGCGGCTGCCCGACGCCCGTGAGAGTCTGTCCCGTCGGCGCCGCCGGGCGCGCCACGCCCGGGCCGGTCGTCGCCCGTACGAAGGCATCGGCCCCGCCGACCAGGGCAAGCCGCGCCGACGTACGGGCCAGGTCGAGGGTGATCGTCGGCCTGGTCGACGGAGGATCGAGGAGATCCTTGTCCGTGCCGCCGACGATCAGCGCGAGCCGGTGGCCGGCCGGCACGACATGGTCGGTGGCGGCCAGCTTCAGCGTGATCGTGTACGCCGTGCCGGGGGTCAGCGGCCGGCCCTTCCTCGGGTCGGCCCAGGTCCCGAGATCCGCCCAGCCGCGGCTGACGACGGTGTAGTCGACGTCCGCCGTGCGGGCCTTGGTCTCCTTGAAGCAGGCGCTGTCGCCGCTCGTGCTCGCGCCCCAGCAGCTCCGCTCGGTGAGGGTGGTGATGCCCTCGCCGGCTGCCGCGTAGTCCCGGATGGTGTCCGGCCCGAGGTCGACGAGTACGGCGGTCAGATGCGCCGTCGCGGTTGTCGAGGTGGCGGTCACGGTCACCCGGGAGGATCCGGAGATCCGCAGGTCACGGGTGAGCGGCCGGGTGACGAACCCGGCCTTGGCGGGTGTCGTCTCGTCGATCCGCGCGGCCCAGTCGGTCTCGCCCAGGCCCGGGTCGTCGGTGAAGGTCTCCGTGGCGCCGGGTGCGGCGGGGGCGCGGCCGAGAGTGCCGACGCCGGGCGCGGCACCCGTGCCGGGCCGCAGGGTGGTGGGCTCGGTGGTGGTCGGCGGCCAGACCCGGTCGGTGGTCCAGCGGTCCGGGGCACGCTCGATGTCGGCCATCGGCTCACGGTCGATGCCGTTGTCGTAGCCGAGCAGGTAGTGGTCGAACCAGCGGTGCAGGGTGCGGACCCAGTCGGCGCGCCGGAAGTCGAAGGGGTCGACGTGGCCGGTCTGGGAGAGCCAGATCTTGCGCTCGACGCCCTGGGCGGCTGGGGTTCCCCCTACGTCAGTAAGGGGAGCGTCCCACCACTGGCCGAACTGGTTGGCGCGGACGTTGAGGTCCTGCTGCCCGTGCACGACGAAGACGCTGGCCTTCACCTTCCCGGCGTCCGGCACGTGGTTCCGCTCGCTCCAGGCAGGGGTCCAGTCGCCGCTGTACGGGGTGGTGGCCCTGATGCGCTCCTGGACGGCGCCGCAACGGGCCTTCGCCTCGGGGCTGTTGACATAGCTGGAGAGCCAGGTGGGGTTGGCGTCGTAGAGCGGGGCGCCCTGGGAGTGGAAGTAGTCGTACCAGGAGGAGATCGCGCCGATCGGCACGATCGTCTCAAGACCGTCGACCCCGGTGGCGGCCACGCCGTTGGCGACGGTGCCGTCCCAGCTCTTGCCGATCATGCCGACCTTGCCGGTGGACCAGGTGGTGGCCCGGGCCCGTTCGGATCCGGTACGGGTGGTCCAGCCGCGCGCCCGGCCGTTCAGCCAGTCGACGACGGCCTTGGCGGACTGGACGTCGGAGCGGCCGCCCACGTCGTCGCAGCCGTCGGAGCGGCTGGTGCCGGCGAGGTCGACGGCGACGAACGCGTAGCCGCGCGGGACGAAGTAGTTGTCGTAGAAGAGCGGGAACTGGACGGGGTTCCCGGCGGCGTCATAGGTCTTCTTCTGGCCTTCGTTGCCCCGCCCGCAGCAGGCGTAATAGGGGCTTGCGTCCATGATGACCGGGATCTTCCGGCCGGCGGCGGCGCTCTCGCGCGGCCGGACGATGTCGACGGCGACCCGGTCGGTGCGGCCGTCGCCGTCGCCGTCGAGTCCGGTGTCCACCCAGACGGACTCGCGGATCGCGTCGGCGTAGGAGTGGACGGGCTGCGACTCCCCTGGCCCGGCGTCCGCTCGGGCGCCGGTGGGCGAGACGAGCGCGGTCATCAGGGCGGCCGTGGCGGCCGCCACCAGGGTTCTGCACGACAGACGGACTCTGCGGGTTCTCCGCACAGGTATCGGCATGGGGCGGAACGTACCCCGGTCAACTCCCGAGCAAAAGAGTGCAGTCGGGGGCCGGATGGTTCATGACGGCCGAATGGCGATCGTGTGACGGGAGGGCCCATGGACATGACGGTGCGCCGGGGGCCTGAATAGTGTCGCCACGGACCGACGACCACCCGTGCGTCTGACGCTTCTTCACGTTTGGAGCCCCTGTGCACCGCAGATTCCTCGTTCCGAGCGCTCTCGCGGCCTCCGTCCTGCTGGCGATCCCGGCATCAGCGGCCGACTACGTTCCGGGCGCCCCGGGCATCGGAGATCCGTACTACCCGGCCAGCGGAAACGGCGGATACGACGTCTCCCACTACGACCTGCGGCTGAAGTACCAGCCGGCCACGGACGTCCTGGAGGGTACGGCGACGATCCTCGCCACCACCACGCAGAACCTCTCGCGCTTCAACCTCGACCTCGGGCTGAAGGCCGGCGAGGTGCGGGTGAACGGCAGGAAGGCGGCGTTCACCACGTCGGGCGAGCAGGAGCTGGAGATCACGCCGGCCGTCCCGCTGGAGAAGGGCCGTACGGTCTCGGTCGTCGTGCGGTACGCGGGCAAGCCCTCCGAGGTGAGGATCGGCGGCTGGACCGCCTGGCACCGTACGCCGGACGGCGGTGTCGCCGCCCAGGAGCCGGACTCGGCCGCCTGGTGGTTCCCGTCCAACGACCACCCCTTGGACAAGGCCACGTTCGACGTCTCCGTCTCCGTGCCGGACGGGACGCAGGCGATCAGCAACGGCGTGCTGCAGTCGCAGTCCTCGCGGCTCGGCTGGACCCGCTACAACTGGCGTTCCAACAAGCCCCAGGCGACGTATCTGGCCACGCTCGCGGTCGGAAAGTTCGACATCACCACCGGCACGACGGCGAACGGCCTTCCGGTCCTCAACGCGTACAGCAAGGATCTCGGCGACAACGCGGGCGCGGCGCGGGCCTCGATCGAGCGCACGGCCGAGGTCGCGGAGTGGCTGGAGGGTGTCTTCGGGCCGTATCCGTTCAACGCGCTGGGCGGCTACGTCCCCAACGTGACCAGCGGGTACGCGCTGGAGACGCAGACCCGGCCGTTCTACAGCCCGCGGCAGTTCAACAACGGGGCGAACGTGTCGGTGGTCGTCCACGAGCTGGCGCACCAGTGGTACGGCGACAGCGTCTCGGTCGACAACTGGAAGGACATCTGGGTCAACGAGGGCTTCGCCCGCTACAGCCAGTGGCTGTGGTCGGAGAAGGAGGGCGAGGGCACGGCCCAGGAGCTCGCGGACTATGTGTACGCCACCCGCGCCGCCGAGGACCCGTTCTGGACGGTCAAGCCCGGCGACCCGGGCCCGGACAACCAGTTCCACATCGCCGTGTACGACCGGGGCGCGCTGGCGCTCCAGGCGCTGCGCAACGAGATCGGCGACGAGGACTTCTTCGCCGTCCTGAAGGGCTGGCCGACGGAGTTCGCGTACGGCAATGCACAGGTCGGCGACTTCGTGGCGTACGCGGAGCGGGTCTCGGGCAAGCCGCTCGCCGCGCTCTTCGACACCTGGCTCTACCAGCCGGTGAAGCCGGCCGTCCCGGCCGCCGCGGAGGCGGGGGTGGCCGCGAGGTCGGCGGCCGCCACCCCTGAGTCGGAGTCGGTGCCGGTGCCGGTGCCGGTGCAGCCGAGGTCGTGGAAGAAGATCGCGGAGACGAACACGATCCACGAACACGGGGGTCACGACGAGCACTGAGACCGCGGGTAGGCCCCGCCACCGTCCGAGGGGCGGTGGCGGGGCACGCCCGCCCGTGGACCGTGGACCGTGGGCCGTGGGCCATGGGTAGGCTCGCCCGCTGTACGGATCCGGACGGCGGGGGTGGACGGTGGCAGTGGCGGCGGAGACGGAGCGGTACGGAGACCCGGCGGTGCGGGAGGCCGTAGCCCAGCGGATCGGCGCCGAGTGGGGGCTCGAACTGCCCGGCTCCTTCTTCCGGTTCCTGGACTTCCTGGCCGTGCTCGGCCCCGCCGAGCAGCGGGCGCTGCGCGACCTGGATCTCGCGCCGTACGGCGTCATGGACCTCTTCGCGGATCCTTCGGCGCGTCCCCGTGAGGGTCTCGACATCCGGGTGCACGGGCGGTACTACCGCGACCCGCCGGAGTTCCTGACCTTTCTGCACGGCGGTTCCGACGGGCTCCACTTCGGGCTCTGGTCCGACGACGGGCGCACCTGCGACGGCGTGGCGTCGTACCACTCCCACGACGGTGGTGAGATCGAGCGGCGCCACCGCACCCCGCTGGAGGCCGTCCGGGCGCGGATCGAGGCAGCGGAGCGTGACCTCGCGGACTACGCGGCCGACGGGGACGCGTACGAGGCCGAGCGGCGCGTGGACCTGGGGCGGCTGCGCGATGCCCTGACCAGGATCGAGACCGGCGAGCGTACGGAGACGGGGCTCGCCTGGTCCCAGGCGTACGCGTACCCGCGCCCGGCCGTCGACACCGACCGGATCACGACCCTGGACGGTGCGGGCGCCCTGGTCTCCGGGGCCACGGCGCTGGACCGTCCCCCGCTGGGCGCCGCCGGCGCGTACCGCTTCGCCACGTTCATGGAAGAGCTCTTCGACGACGCGCAGGCCGTACGGGCAGCCCGCGACGAGGCCCTTCGGCGGGCCGCGGCGGGCGATCCGGCGGAGGCGCTGGTGCTCGGGCGGGACCTGCACCGCGCCTCGTACGGCCGGGCGGAGCACGAGGAGTACGCGCGCGAACTCCTGGCCGTGGCCTACCGGGATCTCGGCCGCCCCGCTCTCGCGAAGATCGCCGAGGCCCATCACCGCCACCGCGCGCTGCGGGACGTCGACGTGCTGCGACCGGCGCGCTGAGCGGCGAGGACGGACGGGAGAGCGCTTTCCCGGGACGGTCCCGCCGATCGCGCCACCGGTTACCCTCGACGCTGTCAGCACCGTCGTGTCACCGTGTCCGTGGGGAGCCAGCCTTGAGCGAGTCGACGACCGGGACGCGCCCGACCCTGGAAGCCGTCGCCGCGCGCGCCGGGGTGTCCCGGGCGACGGTGTCCCGTGTCGTCAACGGCGGGGCCGGGGTGCGCGAGGCCCTGGCGGAGAAGGTGCGCAAGGCCGTCGAGGAGCTCGGTTACATCCCCAACCACGCCGCGCGGACGCTGGTGACGCGGCGCAACGGCGCCGTCGCCGTGATCATCGCCGAGCCCGAGTTCCGGATCTTCTCCGACCCGTTCTTCGAGCAGCAGGTGCGCGGGATCAGCCGCGAACTCACGGCGCACGACGCCCAGTTGGTGCTGCTCTGGGTGGAGGGGCCGGGCGATCACGAGCGGATCGCCCGCTATCTCGGGGGCGGCCATGTCGACGGGGCCCTGGCTTTCTCGCTCCACAACGACGACCAGCTGCCCGAGATCGTACGGCGCGTCCAGGTGCCCACGGTCTTCGGCGGCCGCCCGGGGTGGACGGGCCCCCAGGGCGAGCCGCCGGTCCCGTACGTCGACTGCGACAACCGCGGCGGCGCCCGCGCCGCCGTGCGCCATCTGCGCTCGCTCGGCCGCCGGAACATCGCGCACATCACGGGGCCGCGCGACCAGACATCCGCGCTCGACCGGCTCGACGGCTACCGGGACGAACTGCCGGACGCCGGGCCCGACCTGGTGGCCGAGGGCGCGTTCACGCAGGAGAGCGGGGCGCGGGCGATGGCCGAACTCCTGCGCCGCCGCCCCGATCTGGACGCCGTGTTCGCCGCCAACGACCTGATGGCCTCGGGCGCGCTGGGCGTGCTGCGCGAGCACGGCCGGCGGGTGCCCGAGGACGTGGCGCTCGTCGGCTTCGACGACATGCTGCCGGTGGCCGAAGCGACCGATCCCCCGCTCACGACGGTCCGTCAGGACATCGAGGGCATGGGCCGGTTGATGGTACGGCTCCTCATGCGCACCCTCGACGGCGAAGGCGCCGAACCGGTGATCACCGGCACCGAGCTGGTCCGCCGCGCCTCGGCCTGACGACGCGCGGTGTCCGGAGCCCGGAGCCGGAGCCGGAGCCGGAGCCCGGTCCGGCTCCCGTGGCCCTGCCCCGGAGCCCGCGTAAGGCTCCTGAAGCAGGGGCGCAACTTCGGCCCCGTATCCAGCTGTTTCGCGTTCGACTCTTGACGGGAACCTCGACCGGGAGGCACGCTCCTGACGCATTCTTGAGAGCGCTCTCAAACCGGAGGCTTCCCATGCCCACTGCCCGAGCCGCCAGAACGACCGCCGTCCGCCTCGGTGCGGTGGTCCTCACCGGGGCACTCCTCGCCGCCTGCGGATCCGGTGGATCCGACAGCGCCTCCGACAGCGCGGGCGGAAAGGTCACGATCACCGTCGACCTCTTCGGCTCGTTCGGCTACAAGGAGGCCGGGCTCTACGCCGCGTACGAGAAGCTCCACCCGAACGTCACCATCAAGCAGACCGACACCGAGGACGAGCAGGACTACTGGAAGTCGCTCCAGACCCGGCTGGCCGGCGGGGGCGGGCTCGCCGACGTCCAGGGCATCGAGGTCGGCCGGATCGCGTCCGTGACCCAGCAGCAGGCGGACAAGTTCGAGGACCTGACGAAGTACGGCGCGGCCGGGCTGAAGAGCGAGTTCGCCGACGCCAAGTGGTCGGCCGCGACCACCAAGGACGGCAAGGTCCTCGGTCTCGGCACGGACGTGGGCCCGGAGGCCATGTGCTACCGCACCGACCTGTTCAAGCAGGCCGGTCTGCCCACCGACCGCACGGAGCTGGCGCGGAAGTGGTCCACCTGGGACGGCTATCTGGAGCTGGGCCGGCAGTACAAGGCCAAGGCCCCGGCCAAGAGCGCCTGGCTGGACAGCGTCGGCAGCCTCTTCACGGTCATGATCGGCCAGGAGAAGGAGCGGTTCTACGACGCCTCGGGGACCCTGATCTACGCGGACAGCCCGGCGGTGAAGACCGCCTGGGAGACCTCGGCGAAGGCGGCCCAGGAGGGCCTGAGCGCCAAGCTCGACCAGTGGTCGCCGCAGTGGAACCAGGCCTTCTCCACCGGTTCCTTCGCGACGCTCCCGTGCCCCGCGTGGATGCTCGGCTACATCAAGGGCCAGGCCGGTGACGCCGGCAAGGGCACGTGGGACATCGCCAAGCTGCCCGGCGGCGCCGGGAACTGGGGCGGCTCGTATCTGTCCGTCCCGCGTGCGGCGAAGCACAAGAAGGAGGCGTACGAGCTGATCAAGTGGCTCACCGCCCCCGAGCAGCAGGCCACGCTCTTCAGGAAGCAGGGGAACTTCCCCTCCTCGACCGGCGCCATCTCCCAGGTCGCGACGGCGACGGACCCGTACTTCTCCGGCGCGCCGATCGGCCAGATCTTCGGTGACGCGGCCAAGGCGGCTCCGGTGCAGGTGCTCGGGATCCACGACAAGAACGTCGCCGACCAGATCACCAACGCGCTGAGCGAGGTGGAGCGCAAGGGCACCTCGCCGGAGAAGGCGTGGTCGAACGCGCGGAAGGGCGTCGAGAACGCCATCGGCTGAGCCCGCGCGGGGGCCGGCACCCGGCCCCCGCGCACCCGGCCCCCGCGCACCCGGCACCCGCAGGCGGCGCCGTACCCATGCGGCCCTCGCACCCGGCCCCGTCCGCACCGGCCGCCCCGCCCCGCCCCGTCCGCACCCCCTCGATCCGAAGGGCCGCACCGTGACCCTCACCGCCTCCGGGCCGACGACGGCGCCCGTCCCGCCGTCGTCGGCCCGGTCCACCGGCCCCGCGCGCCGCCGCAAGTGGGCGGCGCTCGTCCCGTACGCGTATCTCGCCCCCTTCTTCACCCTCTTCGCGGCCTTCGGCCTCTTCCCCCTGCTCTACACGGCCTTCGTCTCGCTCTACCGCGTCGAGCTGCAGACCCCCGGCGACATGGAGTGGCGCGGCCTCGGAAACTACGCGGCGCTCCTCACCGACGAGTTCTTCTGGACCGCGCTGCGCAACACGTTCACCATCGGGGTCCTGTCCACCGTCCCTCAGCTCGCGATGGCTCTCGGGCTCGCACATCTGCTCAACTACAAGCTGCGCGGCCGGACGTTCTTCCGTACGGCGATGCTGCTGCCGTACGCGACGTCCGTGGCCGCCGCCACGCTCGTGTTCGCCCAGCTCTTCGGCCGGGACTTCGGGCTCGTCAACTACGCGCTCTCCCTGGTCGGTCTCGATCCCGTCGACTGGCAGAACGGCACGCTCGCCTCGCAGATCGCCGTCTCCTCGATCGTCGTGTGGCGCTGGACGGGCTACAACGCCCTGATCTATCTCGCGGGGATGCAGTCCATACCCGTCGAGCTGTACGAGGCGGCGGAGATGGACGGTGCCTCCCACTGGCGCCAGTTCTTCCATGTCACGCTGCCCGGCCTGCGCCCCACGATCGTCTTCACCGCCGTCGTCTCCACCATCGGCGCCACGCAGCTCTTCGGTGAGCCGCTGCTCTTCGAGGGCTCGGTCTCGGGCGGGATCTCGCACCAGTACCAGACCCTCGGGCTCTATCTGTACGAGCAGGGCTGGGGCTTCTTCCACCTGGGCCGGGCCGCGGCCATCGCCTGGCTGATGTTCCTGCTCATTCTCGTCGTGGTCGGGGCCAACGCCCTGATCCTGCGCCGCCGTTCACGGAAGGAGGGCCGGGCATGACCACGCGTGTCGCCCGCCGTACGGGTCGCGGGGGCCGGGTCACGTACACGGTCCTGGTCCTCGCCGTTCTCGTCTCCGCCTTCCCCTTCTACTGGACGATCGTCGCCGCGAGCCGCTCCAACGCCGACCTGGCGCAGGTGCCGCCGACGCTGCTGCCGGGCCCGAACCTCTTCCGGAACTTCGAGGCGGTCATGGAGGAGGCCGACATCGGCACGGCGCTCCTCAACTCCCTCGTGGTCTCCGGCTCCATCACGGTCGGCACGGTGCTGTGCTGCACGCTCGCCGGGTTCGCCTTCGCCAAGCTGCGCTTCCGCGGCCGGGGCGCGCTGCTCGCCCTCACGGTCGGCACGATGATGATCCCGCCGCAGCTCGGGGTGATCCCGCTCTTCATGCTGATCGCCGAACTGGGCTGGGTGAACCAGCTGCAGTCGGTGATCCTGCCCGGCCTGGTCTCGGCCTTCGGGGTCTTCTTCATGCGCCAGTTCCTGGTGCAGTCGCTGCCGGACGAGCTGATCGAGGCGGCCCGGGTCGACGGTGCCTCCTCCGCCCGGATCTTCTGGTCGATCGTGGTGCCCGTCGCCCGGCCCGGGATGGCGGTGCTCGGGCTGCTCACCTTCATGGCCGCCTGGAACGACTTCTTCTGGCCGATCGTCGCCCTGTCCTCGCAGGAGCCGACCGTGCAGGTCGCGCTGCGCCAGCTCGGCGGCGGCTATGTCCACGACCAGTCCGTGATCATGGCGGGCACGCTGCTCGGCACCCTGCCCGTGCTGCTCGTCTTCGGCCTGCTGGGCCGGCAGATCGTGGGCGGCATCATGCAGGGCGCCGTCAAGGGCTGACCGTCCCGAGTCCGGAGCCGACCCGTATCCCCCTTCCTCTCACAGGAGTTCTCCGTCCATGAACGCTCTCTTCCCTGACGGCTTCCGCTGGGGCGCGGCCACCGCCGCCTACCAGATCGAGGGTGCCGCCGCCGAGGACGGCCGCACCCCGTCCATCTGGGACACCTTCAGCCGTACGCCGGGCAAGGTGCGCAACGGCGACACGGGCGACATCGCCGCCGACCACTACCACCGGATGCGCGAGGACGTGGCCCTGATGCGGCAGCTGGGGCTCACCGACTACCGCTTCTCCCTCTCCTGGCCCCGGATCCAGCCGACGGGTCGGGGACCGGCCGTCCAGAAGGGGCTCGACTTCTACCGCGCCCTGAGCGACGAGCTGCTGGAGGCCGGGATCCGTCCGGTCGCCACGCTCTACCACTGGGATCTGCCGCAGGAGCTGGAGGACGCGGGTGGCTGGCCCGAGCGCGCCACCGCCGAGCGGTTCGCCGAGTACGCGGGCCTCGCCGCCGAGGCGCTCGGCGACCGGATCACCACCTGGACGACGCTCAACGAGCCCTGGTGTGCGGCCTTCCTGGGCTACGGCTCCGGGGTGCATGCCCCGGGCCACACCGACGACGTGGCCGCCCTGCGCGCCGCCCACCACCTCAATCTGGCCCACGGCCTGGCCACCCGGGTGCTGCGCGCGTCCGTGCCGTCCTCGGCGGAGCTCTCGCTGACGCTCAATCTCCATGCGATCAGGGCGTTCTCGGACGCGCCGGAGGACCGGGACGCGGCCCGTCGCATCGACGCCGTCGGCAACCGGATCTTCCTCGACCCGGTCTTCCACGGACGTCTGCCGGCCGATCTGATCGCGGACACCGAGCGGATCACGGACTGGTCCTTCGTACGGGACGGCGACCTGGAGCGGATCGCCGCGCCGATCGACTCGCTCGGGGTCAACTACTACTCCCCCGCCGTCGTCGGCGCCGGCACCTCGGAGTCCCCGTCTCCCTGGCCGGGCGCGGCGGAGCGGGTGCGGTTCGAGCCCGCGCCCGGACCGCGCACGGCGATGGACTGGCCGGTGGACGCGTCCGGCCTGCACGAGCTGCTGGTCCGGCTGCGCGACGAGCTGCCCGGGGTTCCGCTGCTGATCACCGAGAACGGCGCCGCGTACGACGACTACGCCGACCCGGAGGGCGAGGTGCACGACCCTGAGCGGGTGGCGTATCTCGACGCCCATCTCTCGGCCGCGCACCGGGCGATCGCCGACGGCGCCGACGTGCGCGGGTATTTCCTCTGGTCGCTCCTGGACAACTTCGAGTGGGCGTACGGCTACGGCAAGCGGTTCGGCATCGTCCACGTGGACTTCGCGAGCCAGCGGCGCACCCCGAAGGACAGCGCGCGCTGGTACGCGGAGGTCATCGCGCGGGGCGGTCTGCTCCGCTGAGCCGGCCGTCTCGGGCGGTGTCGCGGGCGGCGTGCCGGGCGTCCCGGGCGTCTCGGGCGTCGCGGGCGTCGCGGCGGGCCTTCCTCGCCAGGGGCAGGTAGCGCAGCCGCTCGGGGAGCACGGGCACCACGGCGCGTACGACCCGGCCGAAGCGGCGCAGCCGTCGCTCCTGCTCGTCGGTCCACTCCAGGCCGATGGCCTCGCGGGCGTCCGGCGGCATCAGACCGACGGTGACGAAGGAGCGGAAACGGGCGAGCCGGGGCAGGACGACCGGCCACAAGGCCCTGAGCAGGAGCCGCAGCGGCAGGGGACCACGGTCGGGCGGCGGTACGGGCTGGTCGGTGGCGACCAGCTCGCGTACGACGACGGTGGCCTCCAGCTCGCCGAGCATCTTCCGGTAGTAGGGCCAGTACGCCTCGATGGTCTGGGGCATGTCCCGGTCGTGGATGCCGAGGATGCGGCCGACCTGGAGCCACTCGGCGTAGAGCTGCCGTTCCTGGGCCTCGGTGAGCGGGCGGTGCATGAGGCTCAGTCCGCGCTGGTAGACGGGGAAGCCGGTGGCGTGCACCCACGCGTAGTTGGCGGGGGTGAGCGCGTGGTAGCGGCGGCCGTGGGCGTCGGTGCCCTGGATGTTCCGGTGGAGCTTGCGCAGCCGGCGCCCCTCCTCGGCCGCGGCCTCGCCTCCGTACACCCAGAGGAGCGCGGAGCGCAGCGAGCGCTCGCCGCGGCCCCAGGGGTCGGTGCGGAAGACGGAGTACGTGTCGACGCCCGCGCCCACGGCGGGGTGGGCGACCTGCAGGGTGAGGGCGGCGGGCAGCATGAGCAGCCCGCGGATGTCCCCGGCGACGCTCCACAGCACCCCACCGACGGGGGGCGGCTCGGGTGCGGGTGTGCCGGCGGGTCGGGTGAGGCTCTCCGGGTTCCCCGGGCTCTCCGGCCTCGCCCCTGGCCTCGCCGGCCCGGTCCGACCCGTCCGACCCGTCCGACCCGTCCGGCCCATCCACCTCGTCCGTCTCGCCGATCCGGTCATGCGGGCACTCTCCTCCACGTTCTCAGCCTGCCCCGGCCAGGCCTTTCGGGCAAAGGGCACAAATGGGTCGGGGCCGCGTCCCGGGCCTCAGCCCGGAGCGCGGCCCCGACCTCGCGGTGCGTGGGTGTCAGGCGCGGTCGGCGCCGACCGGCTCGCCGACGATGCGGCCGGCCAGGGCGCGGGCCCAGGCGTCGACGTCGGCGGTGAGCTCGCGCTCGGCGGCGGCGCGCTCGGCGGCGATGCGCTCGGCACCGGCGGCCAGGATCGCGTCGCGCTCGCGGACGCCCTCGGCGCGGGCGGCGGCGATGGCGGCCGCGCCCTCCTCGGTGGCCTGGGCGCGGATGCGGGCGGCCTCGTGGCGGGCCTCGGCGAGCTCCGCCTCGTACTGCTCGCGGATCTGCGTGGCCTCGGCGCGCAGGTCGTCGGCGCGCTCGGTGCCGCCGTCGATGGCGTCCTCGCGCTCGGCGAGGGTGCGGTTGATCCTCGGCAGGATGCCCTTCGCCAGGATGAGGAAGGTGAGGGCGAACAACACCGCGCCGAGGATGAGCTCAGCGGTGACGGGGTTGAGCGGACCGAGGTCCATGTCGAAGATCGTCGAATTCTGCGCGAGGGTCATGCGCGGCATGATACCCGCCCGGGAAAGGGACAATTTCCCCGGGTGGTCGAGAGTTGGCATGTTCGTGCCGACTGCGCAAGATTCCCGGCACCCAATGGCTACCGAAAGGTAACTACGACTGCTTTGATGTGCGGCGCTGGTCCAACCCCCCACCTACACATGGGAGTTCCTGTGCCGCTCGCCGCACACCGCCGTCGCGCCTCCGGCGCCGCCCTGTCGCTGGCGCTCGCCGCCGCGACCCTGGCCACGGCAGCCCCCTCGGCCACGGCCGCCGGGACCGAGGCCCCGCGCCTGAAGGTGCTGAGCTACAACGCCTTCCTGTTCAGCAAGACGCTCTACCCGAACTGGGGCCAGGACCACCGGGCCAAGGCGATCCCCGCCGCCGACTTCTACCAGGGCCACGACGTCGTCGTGATCCAGGAGGCCTTCGACAACTCCTCCTCGGACGCGCTGAAGGCGAACTCGGCCGCCCGGTACCCGTACCAGACCCCGGTCATGGGCCGCAGCAAGTCCGGCTGGGACGCGACCGGCGGCGCCTACTCGTACACCACGCCCGAGGACGGCGGCGTGACGATCCTCAGCAAGTGGCCGATCGTCCGCAAGGAGCAGTACGTCTACAAGGACGCGTGCGGCGCGGACTGGTACTCGAACAAGGGCTTCGTCTACACCGTCCTCGACGTGAACGGGACCCGGGTCCACGTCGTCGGCACCCACGCCCAGTCCACCGACCCGGGCTGCTCGGCGGGCGAGGCGGCGCTGATGCGCAGCCGGCAGTTCAAGGCGATGGACGCCTTCCTGGACGCCAAGAACATCCCGGCGAACGAGCAGGTCATCGTCGCCGGCGACTTCAACGTGGACTCCCGCACGCCCGAGTACGGCACGATGCTGAGCGACGCGGGCCTCGCCGGCGCGGACGCCCGGACGGGTCACCCGTACTCCTTCGACACCGAGCTGAACTCGATCGCCTCCGAGCGCTACCCGGACGACCCGCGCGAGGACCTCGACTACGTCCTGTACCGCTCGGGCAACGCGCGCCCCGCGAACTGGACGAACAACGTGGTCCTGGAGAAGAGCGCGCCCTGGACGGTCTCCAGCTGGGGCACGAAGTACACGTACACCAACCTCTCGGACCACTACCCGGTGACGGCGTACTGAACAGCCTGAACCGTTCGGCCCCGGCCCGCCGCGCCTTGCGTGCGCGGCGGGCCGACGGCCACGGCCGGGCGGTCGAGCCACCCCTGTACGGCGGCCGGTTCGTACTTCGTACCGGCGCCGGACGCGAGCTAGTGGCCGTACATGCCGAACTGGGCATAGGCCCAGAGGCCCACGACGCCCGCCACGCAGATCAGCACCACCCAGGAGCTGAGGCTCGTGTGGCGACTCTTGCGGGAGCGGGAGCGGGAGCGGGGGCGGCGGGGGCGGGCGGGCTTGGCCGGGCGGTTCGCGCGCGTGGGGCGCTCCGTGCGGGCGCGGGGCGGCACCGTCTCGGCGGCGGCGACGTCGGCGAGCAGGCGGCGGCAGACCGCGGCCAGCTCGGCCGTGCCGACGGAGAGGTCCACGACGGCCTCCGAGCGGGCCGGCGCCGTGGTGCCCCCGTCGAGCAGGCGCCCGGCGCGCAGCCGCGCCTGGTCCTTGCCACCGGTCGGGGCCAGGCTGATCCAGCGCCCCACGTGCTCACCGCGGATCACCACCCCGCCGCCCCGCTCCCGGTACACGGTGTGCTCCCGCCACAGGACCGCGGCCAACTCCGTGGCCGTCTCCCTGAGTTCCGTGTACATGACCCTCCCCTGTCACCGTTCCCCGCATTCGAACAAGCACGTGACTCTAGCGGCAGGCGCAACCCCCCGCGCGGCCCCGGGTGGGGCGGTGTCCCGTACGGCCGCTTACGGCTCGAAGTCGTACACGGTGACCGGTATCCCCCGCGCGACCAGCCGCTCGGTTATCAGGGGCTCGACCCGCGACCACTTCCCTCCGGCCAGGCCGCAGCCGATCCGGGGCATGTGCACGGAGGCCCCCAGCTCCTCCGCCTTCCCGGCGAGCAGCCCGAGCGAGGCGTCGATCGCCTCGTACCGCACCGGCACCCCCGTGCTGCGCCCGGTCCTGGTCCCCCGCTGCCCCACCAGGTTGGCCACCCACAGATACGGCCCGACCTGGACGAACTGGGCCGCCCCCAGCCCGAAGTCGTTCCGCGCGCGCTCCCGGTGCCAGCGACGGAACGCCGCCTCCGGATCCGGCCAGCGGCGTGACAGCGCCAGGACGAAACCCTTCCCCCAGCCGCCCAGGTCGTTGCAGACGTGCGCGATGATCTTGACGCCTTTGCCCTGCGGCGCGCTGGCGTCCCCCTGTACGTACGTGATCCCCGACATGCCCCCAGCCTACGAGGAGCACCGGCTGGGCTTCCTGCTCAGTGCACGGTCCGTCATGCGGTCTCCGCGACGCCGGTCACGGGACCAGGGAGGCGGTCAACGCGTCGACGAGCTGGGCGAACTCGGTACGTTGCCGGTCGGTCAGGGTGGCGTAGAGCGGCGCCTGCATCTCGTCGGTGAGTCGCTCGGCTCGTTGCCGTCGGGGGACCTGTGTCGCCGCGACGGGCTGCGGCTCCTGCCAGCCGTAGTGGGTCGCCTGCTCGACACCGAGGTTGATGACCATGGCCGCTCGGGCGCTCAGCCCGCTCAGGCGCACCGCCGCCAGATGGCAGGCGCCGCGGTGTTCCCGCAGGACGTGTACGCGCCGCATGGCCGCGCCTACCGGGTCGTCGCCGGGGCAGGGTTGCGCGCGCCAGCCGGCGAACAGGGGCAGCGCGTCGGCGTCGGCGGCGTCGATCAGCCGCTGTGCCAGGTGGTTGAAGCGCTCCGCGTCGACGTCGCCGGGGATGTGGGCGCGCCCCCACGTCCGGACGGCCCGCGCATAGCAGGCGGCGGCTTCCTCCGCCGGCATCACGGGCCGTCCCGCCAGCCAGCCCGCGGTGACGAGGTGGGGGCCGAGGAAGCCCTGTACCGCTTGGACCACCGAGGCCGGCGCCTCGCCGAGCACCCCGAACCGTCCGCGGCAGTAGAAGCCGCGCCCCGACGGGCGAACCCGGCACCGAGACCGCTGGCGGCGGTCGCCTCGTCGGACATGAACTCGTCACCGAAGTCGTGGAGGGGCCGGGCAACCACGGAGATGCAGTCGAGGATTTCCATGCGCTGACGGCCACCCGGTCCCTGTCGCTGTCCCCCGGTGCCGTGTCCCAGCAGTTGTCCGCGCTGCGGCACGACGTGGGTGTCGACCTGCTGCGCCCCGACGGGCGAACCGTGGCACTGACGGAGGCGGGCCGGGTGCTCCTCGAACACGCCGACCGGATCCTCGCCGCCGTGGAGGAAGCCGAGTGCGCCATCGCAGCGGTCAAGGGCACGGTCGGCGCCACCGCCACGCTCGCCGCACTGCCGTCCACCGTCGCCGGGATCGTGGCCCCCGCGCTCACCGCACTGGGCTCGCACCACCCGCAGCTCACCGTGACCTGCCGTGTCACCGACCAGGCGCAACTGCGGGAACTCACGCTCGGCACCGTCGATGTCGTGCTGGGACAGCGCTATCCGCACGGCGCCCGTCGAGGACCGCCCGATCCTGCGCCTCCTGTTCGCCGCGACCCGTCGCACCGGGACCGCGAACCCGACGACCACGGCCGTCGTCGCAGCGCTGCGCACAGCCGCGCGTCAGGGTCGCACCACGCACTGACGACGCACTGACAACGCACTGAGGACGCGCGCTTTTACAACGCCGGTGAGACAGCAATACTGTTGCACCGATAGGGAGCGGCACGGCACCGGAAGCGAGGCACCTCAGATGGGCACCGAGACCGAGGAGCAGCAGCCGACGTTCACCGTCGACGAGCTGGCCGCCCGGGCGGGCGTCACCGTGCGGACCGTCCGCTTCTACGGCACCAAGGGACTGCTGCCGCCGCCCGTGATCGGTCCGCGCCGGGTCGGGCACTACGGCCCCGGGCATCTCTCGCGCCTGGCCCTCATCGAGGAGCTCCAGCGCCAGGGCATGACGCTCGCCGCCATCGAGCGGTACCTGGAGCAGCTCCCGCCCGATCTGAGCGCCCAGGATCTGGCGATCCACCGCGCCCTCGTCGCCTCCTGGGCACCGGAGTCGGCCGAGGAGATCACCCGGCGCGAGCTGGAACGGCGCGCCGGTCGGGCCCTCGCCGACACGGACGTCGACCGGCTCGCGGCGATGGGCGTCCTCGACAAGGGCCCCGACCCGGACGTCTTCCGGCTCGACGCGACCCTGCTGCGGCTCGGCGTCGAACTCCTCGACGTGCCCATCGCGCACGAGACGATCCTCGCCTCCCGCACGGTCCTCCTCGAGCACGCGCGGGCGGCGGCGCAGGAGCTGTCCCGGCTCTTCCGGGACGAGGTGTGGAACCCGTACCGGGAGAGCGCCGAGGACCCGGATCACCTCGCCGCGATGAAGTCGCTCTCGGCGCACATGCAGCCGATGGTGATCCAGGCCCTCGTCACGGCCTTCCAGCGCTCGCTGAGCGAGGAGCTGCGGACGGCGTTCAGGAGTCCGTGAAGACCTCGCCGCGCTCGGCCTTCTCCACCAGCAGGGCCGGCGGCAGGAAACGGTCGCCGTACTTCTCCGCCAGTTCACGCGCGCGTGCCACGAAGCCGGGAAGCCCGCCCTCGTACCCGTTGATGTACTGGAGCACACCACCGGTCCAGGCCGGGAAGCCGATGCCCATGACGGAGCCGATGTTGGCGTCGGCGACCGAGGTCAGGACGTTCTCCTCCAGGCAGCGGACCGAGTCCAGCGCCTCCGAGAACAGCATCCGCTCCTTCATGTCCTCGAACGGGATGTCCACGTCCGCCTTCGTGAAGTGCTCGCGGAGCCCCGGCCACAGCCCGGCCCGCTTGCCGTCCTCGCCGTACTCGTAGAAGCCCGCCCCGCCGCTGCGTCCCGTACGCCCGAACTCGTCGACCATGCGGTCGATCACCGCGTCCGAGGGGTGCCCGGCCCAGGTCCCGCCGGCCTCCTCGACCGCGCGCCGGGTCTCGTTGCGGATCTTGCGGGGCAGGGTGAGGGTCAGCTCGTCCATCAGGGAGAGCACCTTGGCGGGGTAGCCGGCCTGGGCCGCCGCCTGCTCGACCGAGACCGGGTCGGCGCCTTCGCCGACCATCGCCACGCCCTCGTTGATGAACTGGCCGATCACCCGGGAGGTGAAGAAGCCGCGCGAGTCGTTGACGACGATCGGGGTCTTCTTGATCTGCCGTACGAGGTCGAAGGCGCGGGCCAGCGCCTCGTCGCCGGTCCGCTCGCCCTTGATGATCTCCACGAGCGGCATCTTGTCGACGGGCGAGAAGAAGTGCAGTCCGATGAAGTCGGCCTGGCGGTCGACCCCCTCGGCGAGCACCGTGATCGGCAGCGTCGAGGTGTTGGAGCAGAGCAGCGCGTCCGGCTCGATGACGTCCTGGATCTCCTGGAAGACCTTGTGCTTGAGGGCGGTGTCCTCGAAGACGGCCTCGATCACGGCGTCGCAGCCGGCCAGGTCGGCGGGGTCTGCGGTCGGGGTGATCCGGGCGAGCAGTTCGTCCGCCTTCTCCTGCGTGGAGCGGCCCCGGGAGACGGCCTTGGCGCAGAGCTTCTCGGAGTAGCCCTTGCCCTTGGCGGCCGCCGCCGCCGAGACGTCCTTGAGGACGACCTCGATGCCCGCGCGGGCGCAGGAGTACGCGATGCCGGCGCCCATCATGCCCGCGCCGAGGACCGCGACCTTGCGGACGGGGCGCGGCTCGACGCCCTTGGGGCGGTTCGCGCCGGAGTTGACGGCCTGGAGGTCGAAGAAGAACGCCTGGATCATGTTCTTCGCCGTCTGGCCGGTGACCAGCTCGGTGAAGTACCGCGCCTCGATGGTCAGCGCGGTCTCGAAGTCGACCTGCGAGCCCTCGACGGCGCACGCGAGGATGTTGCGCGGGGCCGGGTAGGGCGCGCCGTTCAGCTGCTTCTTCAGGTTGGCGGGGAAGGCCGGCAGGTTGGCGGCGAACCGCGGGTTCGACGGGGTGCCGCCGGGGATCTTGTAGCCCTTGACGTCCCAGGGCTGCTGCGACTCGGGGTGGGCGTCGATGAAGGCGCGTGCCTTGGCCAGCATCTCCTCCGGCGTGGCGGCCACCTCGTGGACGAGGCCGTTGTCGAGGGCCCGCCGCGGGGAGTACTGCGTGCCCTGGAGGAGGACCTTGAGCAGCGCGTCCGCGATGCCCATGAGGCGTACGGTACGGGTGACGCCGCCGCCCGCCGGGAGGAGACCGAGCGTGACCTCGGGCAGGCCGATCTTGGAGCCGGGCGCGTCGAGGGCGATCCGGTGGTGGGCGGCGAGGGCGATCTCGTAACCGCCGCCGAGCGCGGCGCCGTTGATGGCGGCGACGACGGGCTTGCCGAGGGTCTCGATCCGGCGCAGCGAGCTCTTGATGGCCGTGCCGGTGTCGAAGGCGATCTGCGCGTCCTCGGGCCGCAGCCGGATCATGTCCTTGAGGTCGCCGCCCGCGAAGAAGGTCTTCTTGGCGGAGGTGTAGATGATGCCGCGGATGGAGTCCTTCTCGGCCTCCGCGCGGTCGGCGATCGCCGCGATGGAGTCCTTGAAGGCCTGGTTCATGGTGTTCGCGGACTGGTTCGGGTCGTCGAGGACGAGGGTGACGACGCCGGTCTCGTCCTGCTCCCAGCGGATGGTGGTGCTCTGGCTCATTGCTGCTTCTCCGTAAGGCTGGTGGGACGGACGGTCAGACGCGCTCGACGATCGTGGCGATGCCCATGCCGCCGCCGACGCACAGCGTGGCCAGGCCGTAGCGCTTGTCCTGGCGCTCCAGCTCGTCGATGAGGGTGCCGAGGATCATCGCGCCGGTCGCGCCGAGCGGGTGGCCGAGCGCGATCGCGCCGCCGTTGACGTTGACCTTGTCCAGGCTGATGTCCATGTCCTTGACGAAGCGGAGCACGACGCCCGCGAAGGCCTCGTTGATCTCGACCAGGTCGATGTCGTCCATCGTCAGGCCCGCCTTGGCGAGCGCCTTGCGGGTCGCGGGCGCCGGGCCGGTGAGCATGATGGTCGGCTCGGAGCCGGAGACGGCCGCGGCCACGATCCGGGCGCGCGGGGTCAGCCCGTAGCGCTCGCCGACCTCCTTGGAGCCGATGGCGACGAGCGAAGCGCCGTCGACGATGCCGGAGGAGTTGCCGGCGTGGTGGACGTGGTCGATCTTCTCCACCCAGTGGTACTTCTGCAGGGCGACCGCGTCGAAGCCGCCCATGTCGCCGATGGCGGCGAAGGACGGCTTGAGGGCGGCGAGGGAGTCGGCGGTGGTGCCAGGGCGCATGTGCTCGTCGTGGTCGAGGACGACCAGGCCGTTGCGGTCCTTCACCGGGACGACGGAGCGGTCGAAGCGGCCGTCCTTCCAGGCCGCCGCGGCGCGCTCCTGGGAGAGGGCGGCGTACTCGTCGACGTCGCGGCGCGAGAAGCCCTCGATCGTGGCGATGAGGTCGGCGCCGATGCCCTGCGGGACGAAGTTGGTGTCCCAGTTCGTCATCGGGTCGGCGAACCAGGCGCCGCCGTCGGAGGCCATCGGCACGCGCGACATGGACTCGACGCCACCGGCGAGGACGAGGTCCTCCCAGCCCGAACGGACCTTCATCGCGGCCATGTTGACGGCTTCGAGGCCGGAGGCACAGAAGCGGTTCTCCTGGACGCCTGCGACGGTGTCGGGCAGTCCGGCGGCGATGGCGGCGATCCGGGCGATGACGGAGCCCTGGTCGCCGACCGGGCCGACGACGCCGAGGACGATGTCGTCGATCGCGGCCGGGTCGAGCCCGGGGAAGCGGGCGCGGATCTCGTGGATCAGGCCGACGACCAGGTCGATCGGCTTGGTGCCGTGCAGGGCGCCGTTGGCCTTGCCGCGGCCGCGCGGGGTGCGGATCGCGTCGTACACGTACGCTTCGGTGCTCACAGAACGCCTTTCGACGATGAGGGTGGAAGAAAGCCGGGGTGGAAGGAAGGGGTCGCGGGAAAGGGGTGGCAGGAAGGGGGCGGCAGGAAGCGGGCGGCGGAAGGGTCAGCCGAGCAGGGAACGTCCGATAATCTCCTTCATGATCTCGGTCGTCCCTCCGTAGATGGTCTGGATCCGGCCGTCGGTGAAGGCGCGGGCCACCGGGAATTCGCTCATGTAGCCGTATCCACCGTGAAGTTGGAGGCAGCGGTCGGCGACGCGCTTCTGCAGCTCCGTGGCCCACCACTTGGCCATGGACGCGTGGACGGCGTCGAGTTCCCCGTTCGAGTGATCGACGATGCACCGGTCGAGGAAGGTCCGGGTGACGGCGCACTCGGTCGCCATCTCGGCGATCTCGAAGCGGATGTGCTGGAGCTTGGCCAGCGGGCGCCCGAACGCCTCGCGCTCCTTCACATACGTGGTGGTGATCTCCAGGAGGTGCTCGGCGGCGGCGATGCCGGCCACGGCGATGGCCATCCGCTCCTGGGCGAGGTTGGTCATGAGGTGGACGAAGGCCCCGTTGAGCTCGCCGAGGAGGTTCTCCTTGGGGACGCGGACGTCGCGGAAGAAGAGTTCGGCGGTGTCCTGGGACTTCTGCCCGATCTTGTCGAGGTTCCGGCCGCGCTCGAAGCCCTCCATGCCGCGCTCGACGACGAGGAGGGACAGTCCGTGCGCGCCGCCCTCCGGGGTGGTCCTGGCGACGACGATCACGAGGTCGGCGAGGATGCCGTTGGAGATGAAGGTCTTGGAGCCGTTGAGCAGCCAGTGATCGCCGTGGTCCTCGGCGCTGGTCCGGATCCCCTGGAGGTCGGAGCCCGCGCCCGGCTCGGTCATCGCGATGGCGGTGATGATCTCGCCGCCGCAGAAGCCGGGCAGCCAGCGGCGCTTCTGCTCCTCGGTGGCGAGCGAGGTGAGGTACGGGCCGATGATGTCGTTGTGCAGGCCGAGGGCGATGCCGGGCGCACCCGCCCGGGTGAACTCCTCGGCGAGGACGGCGCTGTAGCGGAAGTCGGCGTTGCCGCCGCCTCCGTACTCCTCGTCGACGGCCAGGCCGAGCAGCCCTTGCCGCCCGGCGGCGCGCCAGGCCTCGCGCGAGACGATGCCGTCCTTCTCCCACTGCTCGTAGTGGGGCAGGACCTCCTTGGCCAGGAAGGTACGGACGGTCTCGCGGAAGGCTTCGTGGTCGGCGGTGTAGAGCTGGCGCTTCATCCCTGCGACTCCTGAGGGTCTTCGTGGCGGTTCAGTGACGGTACGGCCCAGTCGCGCGCGACCGCGTCGGTGTCGGCGCCGGGCAGGGCGGGGCCCGTGCGGACGGTGCCGGGGGTGGCGGAGAAGCGGGGCGCGGGGGCGGGCTGGGTGAGGCCGCCGTGCTCGACGAAGGTGGCGCGGGCGGCGAGATGCGGGTGGGCGGGGGCCTCGCGCAGCGAGAGGACCGGCGCCACGCAGGCGTCGGTCCCTTCGAAGACGGCCGTCCACTCCTCACGGGTGCGTTCCCTGAACCGCTCGGCGACGGCGGTGCGCAGGTCGTCCCAGCGTCCGAGGTCCTTACGGGCGGGGGCGATGTCCTCGATGCCGAGCAGGCGCGTGAACTCGTCGTAGAACTGCTGCTCCAGGGAGCCGACGGCCATGTACTGCCCGTCGGAGGTCTCGTACGTGCCGTAGAAGGGGCAGCCGCCGTCCAGCAGGTTGACGCCCCGGCGGTCCTGCCAGCCGCCGGCGGCCAGCATGCCGTGGATCATGGTGGCGAGGTGGGCGGCGCCGTCGACGATGGCCGCGTCGACGACCTGGCCGGCGCCGCCCGCGCGCGCGTGCTGGAGGGCGGCGAGGACGCCGATGACGAGGTAGAGCGAGCCGCCGGCGTAGTCGCCGACGAGGTTGGCGGGCACGGTGGGCGGGCCGTCGGGGTCGGGGCCGATCATGCCGAGCGTGCCGGTGATCGCGAGGTACGCGATGTCGTGTCCGGCGCGGGCGGCGAGCGGCCCGTCCTGGCCCCAGCCGGTCATGCGGCCGTAGACGAGCTTCGGGTTGCGGGCGAGGCAGGCGTCGGGGCCGACGCCGAGGCGCTCGGCGACGCCGGGCCGGTAGCCCTCGATGAGGATGTCGGCCCGTTCGACGAGGTCGAGGACGACTCCGGGGCCGCCGTCGCCCTTGAGGTCGACGAGGACGGAGCGTTTGTTGCGGTTCGTGAGGTCGTACGCGGGGTCGACGCCGAGCCCGGGGCCGCCGGGCCGGTCGATCCGTACGACGTCGGCGCCGAGATCGCCCAGGAGCATGGCCGCGAACGGGCCGGGCCCGATCCCCGCCAGCTCGACCACGCGCACCCCGGAGAGGGGGCCGTCGCCACCGTTCGCCTGTACCGCCATCGAGCCCCCAGCCTGTGTGACACCAATGATGTAACACCAGCGATGCTAGGAACGTGTTCCACTCCGCACAAGCCCCCGGGCCGAGCAAGCGCTTGGAAATCGCTCGAAGCGGCCGAGGCCTCGGAGGTTCCGCCTGGATGCGGGACCACCCCGACGACCACCGCCGACCGCCCGCTAGGCTCCGCCTCCGACCACCGCGCGGGGCGAGGTCACAGGGGAAGGCGAGGGGCCGGATGGAGACAGGGGCGGTCGCGGGGCGGGACACCGGAGCGAGGCCGTACGACCTCGTGCTCTTCGGGGCGACGGGGTTCGTGGGTGAGCTCACCGCGGAGTATCTGGCCGAGCACGCTCCGGTCGAGTGCCGGTGGGCGCTCGCCGGACGCAGCCGCGCCAAGCTGGCGGCGCTGCGCGAGCGGCTGGCCGCCCGGTGGCCGCGGTGCGCGGAGCTGCCGCTGGTGGTCGCGGACTCCGCCGACGCGGACGCGGTGCGCGAACTCGCCGAGTCCGCCCGGGTGGTGGCGACCACCGTCGGCCCGTACGTCTGGTACGGCGAGGGCCTGGTGGCGGCATGCGCCGAAGCCGGCACGGACTATGTGGACCTCACGGGCGAGGCCGAGTTCGTCGATCTGATGTACGTACGGCACGACGCGCGGGCCCGGGAGACCGGGGCTCGGCTCGTCCACGCGTGCGGCTTCGACTCCGTCCCGCACGATCTGGGCGTGTACTTCACCGTCCAGCAGCTGCCGAAGGACGTCCCGCTGCGGATCGACGGCTTCGTGCGCGCCGGCGCCGTCTTCTCGGGCGGCACCTTCGCCTCCGCCCTGACGGCCATGGGACGCGGCCGGGAGATCCTGCGGGCCGCGCACGAACGGCGCCTGTACGAGCCGCGGTTGGTGGGGCGACGGGCGCGGGCGCCGCTGGGCGGGCCGCGTTTCAGCCGGGAGACGGGCACCTGGGCCCTGCCGCTGCCGACCATCGACGCCCAGGTGGTGGCGCGCTCGGCGCGGGCGCTCGAGTCGTACGGCCCCGACTTCCGCTACCGGCACTACGCCTCGGTGAGGACGCTCCCGATGGCGATCGGCGGCGCCGCGGCGGTCGGCACGGGCGTGGCGGCGGCCCAACTTCCGCCGGTGCGACGCTGGCTGATGACACGTTACGAGCCCGGCCAGGGTCCGAGCGCGGACCGGCGCGCACGGAGCTGGTTCTCCGTCCGGTTCGTCGGCGAGGGCGGCGGGCGGCGGGTCTTCACCGAGGTCTCGGGCGGCGATCCCGGCTACGACGAGACGGCGAAGATGCTCGCCGAGTCGGCGCTGTGTCTCGCCTTCGACACGCTGCCGAAGACGTCCGGGCAGGTCACGACGGCGGTGGCGATGGGCGACGCGCTGCTCGGCCGGCTGCGGGCGGCGGGCATCCGCTTCCGGGTGGCGTACGAGGGCTGACGCCCGGCCTCAGTGGCGTACGAGACAGAAGGGGTGGCCGGCCGGGTCCGCGTAGATCCGCCAGGCCCGGTCGCCACCCCCGTCGTCGAGCTGCCTCGCCCCGAGCCCGAGGACGGCGTGGTGGGCGGCCTCCAGATCGGTGACGCGTACGTCGAGATGGAACTGCTGCTCGGGCGCGCCCCAGACCGGCGGCCGGTGGTCGGCGACGCCCTGGAAGGCGAGGACGGGCGAGCCGGCGGCGGCGTGCAGGGTGGCCCAGCCGTCGCCGACGGCCCACTGGGGATCGGGGCGGTTGATCTCGCCGCCGAGCAACTGCTGGTAGAAGCGGGCGAGTTCCATGACGTCGGTGCAGTCGAGGACGACGCACTGCAGGGTGCCGATCACGCCGTCACCCAGGCCGCGACGACATAGACCATGGCGCCGACCCACGCCAGGGCGACGAGCCCGGCGGTGGCGAGGATCGCGGTCATGCCGCGCCCGGCGGGACGCAGCGGGGAGGGAACGGAGGTTGTCATGTGACCCACTCTGCCGCCCATGATCGAAGACCGGTATCCGTACGCGTACTCAGGTCCCGCACGACGCGCTGCCACTCCTGCTCACCCCCGGGCAGGGGCCAGGCCCAGCTGGGACGGTTTCCTCTGCGCAGCTCTTCGAGCCGCCGCGCCAGGAGCGGGCCCGCGATCCCGGCGCCGTCGGGGACGGCCGGGCCATGACGGGCCATGAGGGCCGAGTACCGGTCGAGTTCGGCCTCGTACGCGGCTGCCGCCTCGGCCTCGCCCCGCGCACGCTCGTCGCGGGGCACGGTCCGCCGGAGCACGAGGACGGGCGGCTCGACGTCCTCGGCGATCGCGGCGGCGAGGCGGGCGTGGCCGTCGAGGACGAGAGAGCAGTCGAGCCCGCTCACCCACCAGAGGAGGACGGGCGGCAGGATGCCGGCACGGGCCTGCTTGCGGTACGCCTTGACGCGGGCGTCGTCGCCGTCGGGCAGGGGGCGCAGCGGGAGCAGCTCCCGGTCCGTGTCGTGGAGCCACCAGTCGATGTATCCGTCCGGGTGGCCCTCGACGACGCGTTCGCTCCAGTAGGCGGCGGGACCCATGCCGTGGCGGTTCCACTGCGGCTCCGTGTCGTCGGCGAGGACCCAGCGGCCGTCGTGGAGCGGCCCGTCCGGATCGGCGGTCAGCACGCCCGCGACGCGATGCACCCAGCGCTCGGGCCGCCCCTCGTACGCCCGGGCGTCCGCGGCGCGCAGGGCCGGCAGGAGCGGGCGCGGTGCGGCCGTGCGGTAGAAGTCGACGCCGTGGTCGCCCCGCTCCACGACCGCGAGCAGGAGGGGATCCGCGCCCTGCGTGAGGACGAACCTGTCGCCGGCGGTCCGCAGGCACAGCCCCGGCCGGGGCCGGTCCCGTACGTCGAGGATCAGCTCGGTCACGGCGCGGCCCCGAGCGCTTCCCTCAGGGCGCGGCGGCACAGGGAGTCGGCGTGGCGGGTGGTCTCGGGGATGCGGTAGCGCGGGGCGAGGAGCAGGGTGTGGGCGCAGGCGTTCTCCAGGGAGACGCGGTGGCCGACGGAGACGAAGACCGGCTTCACCCCGGCCTGCGTGCGCAGGGCGCGGCCGACCTCCTCGCCGTCGTCGGCCAGGAGCGGACTGAAGTCGCCCCGGTCGGGGCCGGGTTGCTCGTACGTGAAGGTGAACGGGTTCTTGGCGACGCCGATGGACGGACGCCCGGTCAGGACGCCCAGGTGGCTCGCGAGGCCGAAGCGGCGCGGGTGGGCGAGGCCGTAGCCGTCGCAGACCAGCAGCCCGGGGTCGGCGGTCAGCGAGGCGAGCGCCGCGAGCACGGTCGGGATCTCCCGGAAGGCGAGGAGCCCGGGGACATAGGGGAACGACACGCGGCCGACCGCCGTGGCCTCCTCCACCACGTCGAGCGTCCGGGCGTCGAGCACGACGGCCGCCGCGGCGACGAGATCGCGCTCGTCGTCGTAGGCCACGTCCAGGCCCGTGACATGCCCCGTGCCGGGCGCCGGGCCCGGCTCGTCGAGCACGAGCCGCCCCCGCAGCTCCCGCTGAAGCGCACGTGCGGCGGTCTCGTCGGCGGGCCAGCCCGCCGGAATGTCGATGATCGTCATGATGACGGCCACCCTACGGCGCCCCTCGGTCCGACAGGCGAGCGCTTTTCCCGCCGCCTCCCGGCCCCCGGGTAGCCTGGCGGCCATGTTCGTACTGGAATTGACCTATACCGCCCCCGTCGAGCGGGTCGACGCCCTGCTGGAGGCGCACATCGAGTGGCTCGACGCGCAGTACGCCGCGGGCGTCTTCATCGCCTCCGGACGGAAGAACCCGCGTGACGGCGGGGTCATCCTCGCCGCCGGGGTCGACCGCGCGCGGATCGAGAAGATCGCGGCGGCCGACCCGTTCGCCGTCGAGGGCGTGTGCGCGTACCGGATAACAGAGTTCTACGCGACCAAGACGGCCGACGAACTCGCCTCGTACCGGGAGCAGTTGCCCGCCTAGCGGACGACCGTCCTGGCGATCCGTCCCTTCTCGCCGGAGGCCCAGCACGCGCCGTCCCGCGTGCAGTCGACCGTGTCGTACGAGCCGGTGTCGACCGTCCGCCAGGTGCGGCCGCCGTCCGTCGTGAGGTCCGTGCCGGTCGGGCCGACGGCCAGCGCGGCCGACCCGCTGTGCGGGAGCCACGCGACACCCGAGCGGTAGGCGGGCGGCGGGGTCGGCGCGGCGCTCCAGCTGCGGCCGCCGTCACCGGTGACCGCCGCCGCCTGCGGGGACGGCTGGTCCTTGCGGTAGTCGCCGCCGACCGCGATCCCGTGCGCCCGGTCGCGGAACGCGAGCGCGAAGACCCCGCGGGCCGGGTCACCGGCCGGGATCGTCGAAGCGGCGACGGTCCAGGTCAGGCCCCGGTCGCCGGAGTGCAGGACCCGCGCCGTGGCCCCGCCGCCGGTCGCCAGCCACACGTCCTTGGGCCCGGAGGAGACCAGGCACTGGCCGCTCGCCGCGAACCCCGCCTCTCCGGGCAGGGCCGCCGGCATCCCCGCGTCCGGCAGCACCTCCCACGAGCGGCCGCCGTCCCGCGTCGACAGGATCCGGAACTTCCCGTCCACCGGGTCGCTCATCGCGAGCCCGTGCCGGTGGTCGAAGAAGGTCATGCAGTCGTAGAACGCCCTCGGGTCGGTGTTGCGGAAGGACTCGGTCCAGGTCGCCCCGCCGTCGTCGGTGCGCAGCACCCGCGACGCCTCCCCCTCCCCGATCGCGAGGACCACCGCGCGCCGGGCGTCGAACGCCTCGACGTCGCGCAGCTCCAGTTCCCCTGCCCCCGGCGGCGACACGTTCCGCCAGCTCCGGCCGCCGTCGGTGGTCCGCAACACCGTCCCCTTCGAGCCCGCGGCCCAGGCCGTCGTACGGTCGACCGCCGCGAGCCCCCGGAACCGGGCGTCCGTACCGGTCTGTGTCAGCTGCCAGCCGGCCGCGGCCGCGGGGGTCTCCCCGGCCTGCGCAGGGACCGCCAGGGCCATGGCAAGCGCCGCCCCGGTCAGCCCCACCGACATCATTCGTCTCGTCTTCCCCATGGACGTCATGGCGCCGGAAGCTAGCCCACCCCCGTGATCCCGTCCAGAGTGCGTCGGTGACACAGCTCACGTGACCCTCCGGTGCACGTTCCGGCCCGATCGTTCGTCTTCCCTTGTGTCAGGGAGACGTCAGGAACCTCAGGACCTCAGGAACCGAAGCCGCGCGACAGGAGCTGGCCTTGTCCACCGTCATCGAACAGGCCGTCCAGGCCCGTCTGGTCGCAGCCGCGCCCCGGATGGAAACCGTCCCCGCCACGCTGCGATACGACCGGGAGGATCCCTTCGCGGTGAGCATGGCGTTCCCGCCGCCGGCGACGCTGGAGGGCGTCGAGGTGTCGTGGGCGTTCTCCCGCGAGCTGCTCGCCCAGGGCGTGGACGGACCGGCCGGGGTCGGGGACGTCCGCGTCCGCCCGTACGGCTACGACCGCACGGTCGTCGAGTTCCACGCGCCCGAGGGCGTGGCCGTGGTGCACATCCGTACGGCCGAACTGCGGCGCTTCCTCAAGCGCTCGCAGAGCCTCGTGCCGGCCGGGCGCGAGCACCAGTACCTGGACTGGGACCAGGATCTCGCGGCGCTCCTCGACGACTACGCGTGAGCCGCCGCGCCGGCTCCCTGACGGCCGCCCCGTAAATCGATTGCCTCCCGCTCCGAGGCGGGCGTACGGTCCTGACCTGGCCCTGTTGTCGCCCGATCGGAGAAGGCCGTTGCTCGTCTGAGGTTTCGAGACACCGTGCCGCGCGTGCCCCTTGCCGCCGCGTGTGCCGTCTTCGACCTCGGCGTACGAGCGTTCCCGCCTGCCCGCGCCCCCGGTGTCTCACCCGTTGCCCCAGCCCACGCTCTTGCAACCGGGAGGCCCCCATGGCGACCCATCCCACGTTCATCACCTGCACGTCCCTCTCGTTCTCCTGGCCCGACGGCACCGAGGTCCTCGACGACTTCCGGCTCGCGGTCGGCCCCGGCAGGACCGGCCTCATCGGCCTGAACGGCTCCGGCAAGTCCACGCTCCTCAAGCTGATCGCCGGTGAGCTGACCCCCACCGCAGGCACCGTCCGCACGGCCGGCGAGGTCGGCTACCTCCCGCAGAGCCTGGTCCTCGACACCGCGCTCCGGGTCGACGAGGCCCTCGGGATCGCGGCGACCCGCGCCGCGCTGCACGCGATCGAGGCGGGCGATCCCGCCGAGGAGCACTTCGCGGCGGTCGGCGACGACTGGGACGTGGAGGAGCGGGCCCGCGCCACGCTGGATCAGCTCGGTCTCGGACACATCGGTCTCGACCGGACCATCGGCGAGGTGTCGGGCGGCGAGTCCGTCCTGCTGCGGCTCGCCGCGCTGCTGCTCGCGCGCCCGGACATCCTGCTGCTCGACGAGCCGACCAACAACCTCGATCTGCACGCCCGCCGCAGGCTGTACGCGGCGGTGGACGCCTGGTCCGGTGTCCTGGTCGTGGTCAGTCACGACCGTGAACTCCTGGAACGGGTCGACCAGATCGCCGATCTGCGGGACGGCGAGGTCGGCTGGTACGGCGGTGCCTACTCCGCGTACGAGGAGGCGCTGGCCGCCGAACAGGAGGCGGCGGAGCGGATGGTGCGGGTCGCCGAGGCCGACGTGCAGCGCCAGAAGCGGGAACTGTCCGAAGCGCAGCTGAAGTTGGCGCGACGCAAGCGGTACGCGCAGAAGAGCGCCCAGAACAAGGTGGTGCCGAAGATCGTCGCCAACGGGCGCAAGAGCGAGGCCCAGGTGTCGGCGGGCAAGTTCCGCGCCCTGCACTCCGAGCGGCTCGCCGAGGCGAGGGAGCGCCTCGACGCGGCGGTGGAGGCGGTACGGGACGACGACGAGATCCGGATCGAGCTGCCGCGCACCACGGTCCATCCGGGTCGCGGGGTGCTCGCGCTGCGCGACCTGGAACTGCGCTACGGCGCCCGGGTGAGCGGCGAGTTCGAGCTGCGCGGACCGGAGCGGATCGCGCTCGTCGGGCGGAACGGGGCCGGCAAGACGACGCTGCTGCGCACGATCGCCGGGGAGCTGGAGCCGTTGTCCGGCGAGGTCGTGACGCAGGTTCCGCTGCGTTTCCTGCCGCAGCGTCTCGATGTGCTGGACGAGGAGCTGAGTCTGGTGGAGAACGTCGCCCGGTTCGCTCCCACGGCGACGGGGAACGCGATCAGGGCGCGGCTCGCCCGGTTTCTGTTCCGGGGCGGGCGGGCGGATCAGCCGGCCGGGACGCTGTCGGGTGGGGAGCGGTTCCGGGCGACGCTCGCGGCGCTGCTGCTCGCCGAGCCGGCACCGCAACTGCTGATGCTGGACGAGCCGACGAACAACCTGGACATGGCGTCCGTCCGGAAGCTGACGGCGGCGCTGGAGGCGTACGAGGGGGCGCTGATCGTGGCGAGCCACGATGTGCCGTTCCTGGAGTCGCTGGGGATCACCCGCTGGCTGATGCTCGACGGCGAGCTGCGGCCGACGACGGCGGAGGCGGTACGGGAGGGGCTGCCGAGGTCGCTAGCGGTGGAGTAACGCCCAGGACTTCGTGCCACCCCCGGGCGTGAGCACCGGGGCGAGCCCCCAGTCCCCGCCGTGGGTATCGACCGCCGCCGCCGGCAGCCACATGCTGCGGCTGCGGCGGTCGCGGCATTCCTCGGCCTTCTCGGCCGAGGCGTGGGCCGGGTGCTGGTCGTAGAGGACGATCCGCAGGGCGTCGAACTGCCGGCGGACGCGCGGGATCACCTCCCGGTCGGGGGTGAACCAGTAGGCGGCGGCGACGAGTTCGGAGGCCGCGAGCGCCGCGGTGTCGCAGAGTCCGGCGAGGCCCTGCCGGGTCAGGAGGCTCCGGACGGCCTGGCGGGCCAGTCCGGCGCAGTAGGCGCCGCCGGGCAGCGGCATCGAGTAGCTGAGGTTCTCCGCGGCCGGAGGTACGGGGCCGGCCGCGACGGCGGACGGGAGGCAACGCAGGGCGCCCTTCATCGTGTTGCTCGCAATTCCTGTGCGCGTGGGGATCCTCACACACGGCTACGGTCGCCGCGTCACGCACGAGGTCGCCGCGCCGGAGAACATCTCCTGGAGCGAGGGCGTGAACTGCTTCCGGTTCGGCGTCGGCGACGCCGGGCGCGCGTACATCGGCTCGCCCCTGGCGCCCCGGCGCGTATGTGAGCGACTCGGTCGAGGCGCTGCGGGCCCTGATCTGCGCGGTGAAGGCCGGGGAGGCCGACCATCTGCTCTGAGTAGCCGTGATCGCGGGGCGCGGGCGGGCCGACCGCGTGACCTGCCTCTCTACGGGCGCTCACCAGCTGCGTACATAACCGAACGTAACCGGACATCGCCGAGACGGGCTTGGCCAAGGCCTTACGGGGGCTTAACCTACGGTTTCGTAACCTACGAATGCGTAGGTAATTCCGTACCCCCTCTCCGTCCCCAGGAGTCCCCGTGACACTCACCTCTCCCCACCTCGGCAGCTCGACAGGGTGGACCGACGCGCGCCTGCTGTACGCGCTGGAAGAGGTGGTGGAGAAGGAGCTCAACCGGCACCTCAAGGTCACCAAGGACTGGATGCCGCACGAGTACGTCCCGTGGTCCGACGGGCGGAACTTCCCCGGCTTCTTCGAGGACGGCGAGGCCTGGGAGCCGTCCCAGTCCAAGGTCACCGAGATCGGCAAGATCGCCCTCGTGGTGAACCTGCTCACCGAGGACAACCTGCCCAGCTACCACCACGAGATCGCCAGCCTCTTCGGCCGCGACGGCGCCTGGGGCACCTGGGTGCACCGCTGGACCGCCGAGGAGGGCCGCCACGGCATCGTGATGCGCGACTACCTGCTGGCCTCGCGCGCGGTCGACCCGGACAAGCTGGAGCAGTTCCGGATGGCCCACATGAGCGAGGGCTTCGAGTCGGACAACCGCCACTCGATGCTGCACTCGGTCGCGTACGTCGCCTTCCAGGAGCTCGCCACCCGCATCTCGCACCGGAACACCGGCCACCAGTCCGGCGACCCGGTCTGCGACCGGATGCTGGCCCGCATCGCCACCGACGAGAACCTGCACATGGTCTTCTACCGCAACCTCCTGGGCGCGGCCTTCGAGATCGCCCCCGACCTGACGATGCAGGCCGTGCGGGACGTCGTCGTGAACTTCCGGATGCCCGGACACGGCATGCCGGGCTTCGAGCGGGCGGCCGCGCAGATGGCGATCGGCGAGATCTACAACATGCGCATCCACCACGACGACGTCCTGCAGCCGGTCCTGCGCTTCCTCAAGGTGCTCCAGATCGAGGGCCTCGGCCCGGAGGGTCTGAAGGCCCAGGAGGAGCTGGGGCTCTACATGAACGGCCTGGACAGCGAGGCGAGCAAGTTCGACGAGAAGCTCGCCGCCCGCAAGGCGCGGATGGCGGCGCGCGCGGCGGGCTGACCCGCTACCACCACGCGTCCGCTACCACGCGGCCTCCTGGTAGTCCTTGAGGAAGGCGCCCGAGACGGGCTCCCCCGCCTCACCGCGCACGATCGGGTCGTAGATCCGGGCGGCCCCGTCGACGACGTCGAGCGGCGTACGGGTTCCGGCCGCGGCGATCCTGGCTTTGCGCGGCGCGGGGTTCTCGTCCGTGATCCAGCCCGTGTCGACGCTGCACATGTGCACGCCCTGCTCGGCGAGTTCGCCGGCGCTGGTGCGGGTCAGCATGTTGAGGGCGGCCTTCGCCATGTTCGTGTGGGGATGGCCGCCCGTCTTGTTCCGTACGGCGAACCGCCCCTCGACGGCCGACACGTTGACGATGTAGCGGCGCGGGCGCGGGGACGCGAGGAGCAGCGGCAGCAGACGGTCGCAGAGCAGGGTCGGCGCCACGGCGTTGACGAGCTGGGCCTCCAGGAGCTCGGCGGCGTCGAGGTCGCCGAGCCGTACCGACCACGAGTTGCTCGGTGAGGCGTCGGGCAGCAGCCCGGCCTCGTCCACCTGCCTGTCCACCTGCCTGTCCACCTGCCTGTCCAGCTCCTTGTCCGACTGCAGACCGGCGAGTACCGGGACGCGGTCGGCGCTCTCGTACCCCGGCGCGGGGATCACCCCCTCGGGGAGCGCCTCCCGCTCCCCCGCCGCCAGCAGGGCGTACGCCTCCGGGGGCCGGCGTATCGTCTGGGCGGCGTTGTTGACGAGTATGTCCAGCGGCCGTCCGTCCGCGCGCAGCCGCTCGCAGAGGCCGAGGACCTGGCGTGGGTCGCGCAGATCGATCGCGACGACGGTCAGCCGGTCCATCCACCGCTCGCTCCCCTCGGCGGCGCGGAAGCGGCGCAGGGTGTCGTGCGGGAAGCGGCTGGTGACGAGCAGCTCGGCCCCGTCGCGGAGCATCATCAGGGCCAGCTGGAAACCGATCTTCACCCTGCCTCCGGTCAGCAGGGCACGGCGGCCGGTGAGGTCGGTGCTCAGGGCGCGGCGGGCGGTGTGGTCGGCGGCGCAGGGCGGGCAGAGCCGGTGGTAGAAGGCGTCGGCCTGCCGATAGGCGGTCTTGCACACATAGCAGTACCGGGTCTTCAGGAACACGCCCGGCGATTCCTTCGCCACGACCACGAGGGGCGCGTCCTCGCGCCGGTCGAGCGCCCCGGTCGCCGTGCGCGCGGTCAGCGCGGCGTCGGCGGCGGACCGTTCGGCACGCAGCGCCTTGCGGCGCTTGTTGCGGCTCTCGCGGGCGAAGGTGGCGGCAAGCTCCTCGCCACGCATCCGGGCGGGATCGCCGAGGGGCAGGCTCCGCAGCCTGTCGATCGTGCGCTCGAAGGCGGCGAGTTCCTGGTCCGTGACGCGTATGTGGTCGTGCTCCATGGATCGATGATCGTAGTGAGGGCGGACGAGGGTCGGCACCCGGTTATCGCCGGACGACGCCCGCTCGCCCGCTCAACCCCGCCGGCGCTTCAAGCGCCCCCGCTCCTTCTCCGAGAGCCCGCCCCACACGCCGAACCGCTCGTCGTTGTCCAGCGCGTACTCGAGGCAGGCCACCCGCCCCTCGCACGCTCCGCAGAGCAGCTTCGCCTCGCGGGTCGAGGAGCCGGGGGCCGGGAAGAAGAACTCGGGGCCCGCCTGGGCGCACAGGGCGTTCTCCTGCCAGGACATGTCGGGGGCCGGGACGGTCAGTACGGAGGTGTCGGTCTGCATGGTGGACACGTTGCCCGGTGGCCGTAAACGGTCCATCAACGTTCGATCAATGCGGCGCGCCGAGGGCGACCGGGGGGCGGGCCTCGCGCGGTGAACGATTGTGCGCCGGGGCGCGGTTCGGCGAGGATGTGCGCATGACGACCAGAAAGGGCCATGCCGCGTAGGCGCCCCGTTCCGCTCTCCTCGGTCCGCGCGCCGCCGGCACACCGTGCCGCCGCGCTGGAGACCGCCCGACGAGGAGAGCCCGACCATGCAGAAGACCACCGCACTCGCGCCGTACGCCCGCCTGCCGCGCGCGTACCGCGACCATCACGTGCTGACCAGCACCGTCGACGCCTTCGGGCGCGCGCAGTGGCTGCTCACCGACCAGGCGCCGAAGGACGGCCCGTACCGCGCGTACCGCCCGTACGATGCCGCCGTCGTGACGGTCGACGACGGCCGGTTCACGACCACGGAGCTCAGCGCCCTGACGGCGCACCACCCCCGGCTGGACACGCTGCCCGACGGCGGCTTCGTCGTCGCGGACGCGCGCAGCCGCGCTCCGGAGCGGCAGGTGCAGGTCTTCGACGCGCTCGGGCGGGAGTCGTGGACCTTCCGTGTCGGGGACGCCGTCGAGCATCTGCTCACCGACGAGTCCGGGGCCCTGTGGACCGGCTACTTCGACGAGGGCGTCTTCGGCGGCGACGAGCTCAGTTGGGCGGGGCTGCGGCGCTGGGGCACCGACGGCGAGGCCCTGTGGACGTACGACGGCGTGGCCGGCGGCGAGATCTCCGACTGCTACGCGCTGAACGTGCACCGGACCCAGGCCTGGGCCTGCGCCTATCACCACTTCGCGCTGCTCGAGATCCGGCCGGGGCGGAAGTCCGGACCGGAGGTGGTCGCGTGGGCCAATCCGGTCCGCGCCGCCAAGGCGCTCGCCGTGCGCGGCGAGCGCGTCGCCTTCTTCGGCGGGTACGGCGACGAGCACGACCGGCTGGTGGAGTGCGAGCTCGTCGACGGTGAGGTCCGGCCCCTGGTCACCGGGCGGCTCACCCGGCCGGACGGTCGGCGGATCGGCCGCCGTCGCGTCGTGGCTCGCGGGCCCCGGATCCACGTCCAGGAGGAGCCGTACACCGACTGGGCCGTCCTCGACCTCGGCGCCTGAGGCCCGAAGGGACCGGCTGCCCGGGAATGTCCGCACGACCGTGCGTTCAGTACGATGGAGCGCATGAGCGGCGGCAGCGGGACCAAGACGGACGGGCGCGTCGAGCGGGGCAACCAGACCCGGCGCCTGATCCTGGGCCGGACGATGGACATCGCATCGGTCGAGGGTCTGGAAGGCCTGTCCCTGGGTCGGATCGCGACCGAGCTGAAGCTCAGCAAGAGCGGGGTCTTCGCGCTCTTCGGCTCCAAGGAGGAGCTCCAGCTCGCCACGATCCGCGCGGCCGTCGCCGTCTTCGCCGACCGCGTCGTCGCACCGCTCGACGGCCTGCCGCCCGGGCCCGGCCGGGTCTGGGCGCTGTGCCGGAACTGGCTCGCGTACTCCTCCGAACGGGTCTTCGAGGGAGGCTGTTTCTTCTACGCGGTCTCGGCGGAGTTCGACGCGCGCAGCGGCCCGGTCCACGACGCGATCGCGCGGACGCGCCAGGACTGGGTCACGTATGTGGAGAAGGAGTTGACGGAGGCCCGGATGGCGGGCGGGCTGGTCGAGGATGTCGACGTACCCCAACTGGCCTTCGAGATCATCGCGTTGATGGAGGCCGCCAACGCGCAGTCCGTTCTCCACGGCGACACCGCGGCGTACGGGAGGGCGAGCCGGGGCATCGCCCGCCGGCTCCGGGCGGAGGCGACGGACGAGGCCCGCGGCGAGATCGACGACGCGGCCTGAATCAGCCCTCCGTGCCGCCCCGGCGGAACAGGCCCGTCCACAGGAAGGGTTCACCGAAGGACGGGGAGTCGTCCGGCTCGTCCCGCATGCGCCGCAGTTCGACCTCCGTCAGATCGGAGAAGATCCGGCGCAGGGACTCCGGGGTGTAGGCGAGCCCGCCCTGCAGACCCGACTCGCGGTAGAAGTCCGCGTCGGGCAGCTCGGATCCCATGCCCGCCTCGCCGGACGCGAAGCAGGTCAGGGCGAGATGGCCACCCGGCGCGAGCTGCCGGTCGAGCAGGGCGAGGTAGCTGATGCGGCGGTGGGGCGGCAGGTGGTGGAAGCAGCCCGAGTCGTGGACGAGGTCGTACGGGCCGCGGAGGGCGGCCCCGGCGAGCTCGAAGGCGTCTCCGCGGTGGAACCGGATGTCGGCGCCGGCCTCCTCGGCGCGCTGCCGCGCCCAGGTGATCGCCTCCTCGGAGAGGTCCACGGCGTCCACCTCGAAGCCGAGGGAGGCCAGATGGAGGGCGTTGCGCCCCGGGCCGCAGCCCAGATCGAGGGCACGGCCCGGTGCGATCAGGCCGCGGTCGAGGTAGGAGACCAGGCTCTCGTCCGGCTTCGCCACGAAGAACGGCACCGTCTTGGAGCGGTCGCTGTAGAAGCCGTCCCACCAGCCGGCCCCGTCGGCGGTCCAGCGGTCGGCCTCCGGTGCGAAGAGCCCGTCGAGGAGCTTCATCACATCGTCGACGCTGCGTATGTTCCGGTCCATCCGGCACCCCTTTCCCGATGGGGAGACGGTAGTGCCGATCACGGTGAAAGCCCAGCTCAGACGGGGTTTCGCGAGGGGTCCCTGCGGCCGCCCACGGGCGTCGGCGGGGAGCGTACGCACCGGTCGGCCCACCCACCCGCGACCCCCTGCGCCCGCGCGCCGGCGCCCCCGGGGAGGGCCGTCAGGAGGCCTTTCCGGCTGACGCCGGGCCAGGTTTCTCAGCCGCGCACGCCCGCCGTCTCCTCCGCTGCTGCCGGCACAGGGTCCGTGGCGAAACGGACCGCCTCCGCCACCACGGCCGGGTCCGCGAGGATACGGCGGTGGCCGAGGCCGCGGGTGACGACCAGGCGGGCGCGGTCGCCATGGGCCTCGGCCGCCGCGCGGGAGTGGGCGAGCGGGACCATGTCGTCCGTCTCGTCGTGGAACAGCAGGACGGGGGCGTCCAGTTCGGCGGGCGCGTAGGTGGCGTTCAGTCGCCGCCAGACGTCCGGTTCGCCGCGGAAGAGGGTCTGCTCGATGTGGCGGCGCATCCGGCGGACCACCCGCTCGTGGAGCCCGAGGCCGGCCCGGAACTCCTCGACGAGCAGGTCGAATCGGGCGACCCCGCCGATGCCCACGAACCGCCGTGTCCGCACTCCGTCGCGCAGCGCGAACAGGGCGGCGAGCACGCCGAAGGAGTGCGCGACGACGGCCTCGAAGTCCCCGTGCTCGGCGTGCAACGCCCGGATGACGCGACGGTATTCGAGGATGTTCGTGGCGCGCCCCTCCGACGCGCCGTGTCCGGGGGCGTCGAAGGTGACGGGGCTGTAACCCCGTTCGCGCAGCGCCGCGACGAAGGCGGAGAGGCGCGATCCGCGCGAGGACCAGCCGTGCACCAGGAGCACGGGCCGCTCGCCGTCACCCCAGGCGTAGGTGACGACGCTCTTGCCGTCGATCCACAGCCGGCCCGTCCGGGCCTCGGTGAACAGCGGCTCTTCGTCCGGTCTCAGCCGGGCCCGGCCCAGCGGCCGGACGAAGAGGGCGAAGGCCGCGCGCCCGGCGGTGCCCGGGGCGACGAGGGAGGCGGCGTTCAGGGAGGTGTTCAGTGCGGCGTTCAGGGCGGGGCGCAGGAGCGGAGTCATGGAAGGCATGCCGGATCTCCTCGGTCGGCCGGAGCAGTACCAAAATGCTAGCACGACCGTTCGTACAGTTTCAGAGTCAAAGAGCGCGGCGCCCCGCCGGCCACGGCGCGACGTCAGTCGCCCTTCTTGGCGCGGCTCGGCTGGACCCGCTTCGGCTCGCCCGGCATCTTCGGGTACTCCGGCGGATACGGCAGATCTCCGAGGCCGTGCTCCGCCTCGTCGCGGCGGGCCAGCTCCAACAGCTGCTCCAGACTGAACCGCTGGTCGTCCATGTCGGCGTGGACATCGCCCACCTCGGCGTACCGGACCGGCATCGTCCTGATGTCGAAGTCCCGCGGCGTCGCGTCGTCGACCTCCTCCCAGCGCAGCGGCGCGGAGACGGGGGCGTGCGGGCGGGGCCGTACGGAGTAGGCGGAGGCGATCGTGCGGTCGCGGGCGGTCTGGTTGTAGTCGACGAAGATCTTCGCGCCGCGCTCCTCCTTCCACCACTTGGTCGTCACGCGCTCCGGCATCCGGCGCTCCAGTTCGCGGCCGGCGGCGATGGCCGCGCGGCGGACCTGGGTGAAGGTCCACAGCGGCTGGATCGGCACGAAGAGGTGCAGGCCGCGCCCACCCGAGGTCTTGGGCCAGCCGCGCAGCCCCGCCTCGTCGAGGACGGCGCGCAGCTCGTGGGCGGCGCGCACGGCGTCGGCGTAGTCGGTGCCGGGCTGCGGGTCGAGGTCGAGGCGCAGCTCGTCGGGGTGGTCGGTGTCCTCGCGCCGCACGGGCCACGGGTGGAAGGTGACCGCGCCGAGGTTGGCGGCCCACACGACGGCCGCGGGTTCGGTCGGACACATCTCGTCGGCGGAGCGCCCGCTGGGGAAGGTGATGTGCGCGGTGGGGATCCAGTCCGGGAGGTATCTGGGGGCGCGCTTCTGGAAGAAGGACTCGCCGGTCACTCCGTCGGGGTAGCGCTCCAGGGTGGTGGGCCGGTCCCGCAGCGCGCGGGTGATGCCGTCACCGACGGCGAGGTAGTAGCGGACCATGTCGAGCTTGGTGTAGCCGGGTTCGGGGAAGTACACCTTGTCCGGATTGGAGACGCGTACGGTCCGCTCCCCGACTTCCAGTTCCACCGCTGCCGCCTTGCTCGCCATGCGTGCCAGCGTAGAGCTAGCCGACATTCCTCGCATACCGGACAATCGATCCATGGATCTGCCGGTGATGCCGCCCGTGAAGCCGATGCTGGCCAAGGCCGTGAAGAAGATTCCGCCGGGCATGCAGTACGAGGCCAAATGGGACGGCTTCCGCGCCATCGTGCACCGCGACGGTCCGGATCTCGTGATCGGCAGCCGTACGGGCAAGCCGCTGACCCGGTACTTTCCCGAACTGGTCGAGGCGCTGCTGACCCGGCTCCCCGAGCGGTGCGTGGTCGACGGGGAGATCGTGATCGAGCACGGCGGCCGGCTCGACTTCGATCGGCTCACCGAGCGCATCCACCCGGCGGACTCACGGGTGCGGATGCTGGCCGAGAAGACCCCGGCCCGGTTCATCGCCTTCGATCTGCTCGCCCTCGGCGACGAGTCGCTGCTCGACACCCCCCTGACCGACCGGCGGGCGGCCCTGGAGGAGGCCCTGCGCGGGGTCGACACCCCGGTCCATGTGGCGCCGGCGACGACGGACCCGGAGCTCGCGGCGCACTGGTTCGAGCAGTACGAGGGAGCGGGCCTGGACGGCGTGATCGCCAAGCCGCTGGATCTGCCGTACCGGCCGGACGTCCGGCTGATGTACAAGATCAAGCACGAGCGGACGGCCGATGTGGTGGTGGCCGGATACCGCTTCCACAAGAGCGGGCCCGTCGTCGGCTCGCTGCTGCTCGGCCTGTACGACGACGAGGGCACCCTCCAGCACGTCGGCGTCTGCGCGGCCTTCACCGCCAAGCGCCGGGAGGAGCTGGTCACGGAGCTGGAGCCGCTGCGGATGGACCCGCCCGACGGACACCCCTGGGCGGCGTGGACCGAGGAGGCCGCGCACGCGGGGGCGCGGCTGCCGGGTGCGCCGAGCCGCTGGTCGGGCAAGAAGGATCTGTCGTGGGTGGCGCTGCGGCCCGAGCGCGTCTGCGAGGTCGGCTACGACCACATGGAGGGCGACCGCTTCCGGCACACGGCCCAGTTCAAGCGGTGGCGCCCGGACCGCGCGCCGGAGTCCTGCGGGTACGCGCAGCTGGAGGAGCCGGTCTCGTACGACCTGTCCGAGGTGCTGGCGTAGGCAGCTCACCGGCGGGCCGGAGCCTGGCCTCACGCGTACAGCGCCTCGATCTCGGTCGCGTACGCCGCCACGACCGCGTGCCGCTTGACCTTGAGGGACGGCGTGAGCAGCCCGTTCTCCTCGGTGAACTCCCCCGGCACGATACGGAACGTTCGGATCGACTCGGCGCGCGAGACGGCCCGGTTGGCGTGGTCGACGGCCTTCTGGATCTCGGCGACCATCTCCGGGTCCTCGCAGAGCGCGGCCGCGGGGGTGTCCGCGGGCCGCTTGCGGACGGCGAGCCAGTGCCGGACCGCCTCGGGATCGAGCGTGACGAGGGCCGCGACGCAGGGGCGGTCGTCGCCGACGACGAGACACTGCCCGACGGGCGGGCGGCTGCGCAGCCGGTCCTCGAGAACGGCCGGGGAGACGTTCTTGCCTCCGGAGGTGACGAGGATGTCCTTCTTGCGGCCGGTGATGACGAGATAGCCGTCGTCGTCGAGGGCCCCGAGGTCGCCGGTGGCGAACCAGCCGTCCCGCAGCACCTCCCCGGTGGCCTCGGGGTCGTCCCAGTACGCGGTGAAGACGATGGGCCCCTTGATGAGCACCTCGCCGTCGTCGGCGATCCGGACGGCGGTACCGGGGACGGGCCGGCCCACGGTGCCGGGCCGGGGGCGCAGCGGCGGGGTGACGGTGGCCGCCGCGGTCGTCTCGGTGAGCCCGTACCCCTCGTAGACGAGCACCCCGGCGGCGTAGAAGAAGAGGCTGAGACGGCGGTCGAGCGGGGAGCCGCCGCTGATGGCGTACCGCAGGTTCCCGCCGAGCTCCTTGCGGATGCGCCGGTAGACGAGCAGGTCGTACAGCGCCCAGGCGGCGGTCAGTGCGAGGCCGGGGCGTGCGCCCTTGTCGAGCAGGTGGGCCAGGGCCGCCTCGCCGTAGCGTACGGCGACGGAGTCGGCGCGGTCGAAGGACGCACCGCGGCCGAGCTTCTCGGCGGTGGCCCGGCCGGTGTCGTGGATCTTCTCGAAGAGATAGGGCACGCCGACGACGAACGTCGGCCTGAACCGGCGCAGTTCGGGGCGGAGTTCGTCGGGCTTGATGCTGGGGAAGTGGCCGAGCTCGATCCGCGCCATGAGACAGGCGAGCTGGATGGTGCGTCCGAGGATGTGCGCGAGCGGCAGGAAGAGGAGAGTCGAGGCCGACTGGCCCGTGACCTCCTCGAAGACGGGATGCAGCAGCTCGACGGTGGTGGCGGCCTCGGCGTGGAGATTGCCGTGGGTGAGGACACAGCCCTTGGGGCGGCCGGTGGTGCCGGAGGTGTAGCAGAGGGTGGCGATGGTGTCCGGGGTGAGCGCGCAGCGGCGCTTGACGACCTCCTCGTCCGTGATCTCGGAGCCGAGGGCGGTGAGTTCGGCCAGGCCGCCGGAGTCGATCTCCCAGGTGCGCGTGGGATCCGGCAGCGTGGCGGCGGCTTCGGCGACCGTGGCGGTGTGCCCGGCGCTCTCGGTGACGACGTGGCGGGCGCCGGAGTCGCGCAGGATCCACGAGATCTGTTCGGCCGAGGAAGTGGCGTAGACGGGGACGGACTGACCGCCGGCCGCCCAGACGGCGAAGTCGAGCACGGCCCACTCGTAACGGGTACGCGCCATCAGCGCGACCCGCGCGCCGGGCTCGACCCCGGCGGCGATCAAGCCCTTCGCGACGGCGGCGACGTCCCCGGCGAACTCGGCCGCGGTGACGGTCCGCCAGGTCCCGTACTGCCGACGGCGCATGACGACCGCGCCGGGCGCCTCGGCGGCGTTGGTGAAGGGTATGTCCGCGGGCGTGCCGGTCGGCGGCGGCCCTTCCGGCAGAGCCGTCCGCGCCTCGCGTACGACCCCGTTCTCGCGCACGACCTCGACCGGGAACCGGCCGAGGAGATCGCTGCGCTTCCTGGCCTGCTTCAGATCCTTGCGTACACCCATGGCGGGCTCCTGTTCGCGGCGTGCGGGCGGGGAGGAGTGACCGGGATCTCGGGACTTACCGCCAGGTCAACTTACTCGGGCGTAAGGGGATTTCAACCCTCCGGACACGATCACCCCGGTCCGGCCCCACTGACCGACCCGCGCCCTCGGCGGGTGAGATGCTTCACATCCACGCGCGGACGGGTTTGCCGTCGAGCACGGAGTTTCGCCTCCTCGTTCGACGAACGCCCGAGCGATACGAAGAGTCCTTTCCTTATGAAGATCGCCCCACGCGGCGCGCACCTGCGAGAACGCTCCGGACCGCCGGCGGCCCCCGCCGACACGCGGTCCGCGGCCGGCCCGTACACCCCGCCGAACCGCCTCCGGGGCCGTTGCTTCCCGGAGACATCCCCGTCGACGAACCCGGAAGGCCATCCTGTACGTATGGAGAGGGACACCCCGCCCCGACTCCGGACCCACAAGGACTGACCCGTGATCACCTCGCCCTCACCCCTCGTACCCGTCCCGATCCCCGACCGTGTGGCCGCGATGATCGGGTCCTGCCTGCCGCTGTACGTCCTGCAGGCGGAGGTCGACGCCGACTGCGCGGCGCGCGAGGTGCTCCGTTTCCGGGGGCCCCTCTGCGCGGAGGACCGCGCGGACCGCGAGCACGCCCTGTCCGCGCTGGCCCGGGCCAACAAGATCCTGGCCAAGCACCACCCGCTGCTCCCGGTCCGCCCGCGATAACCGACACCCGCAACAGTCCCTAGCCCGTTCGTGGCGCCGCCCCGCGACCGCACCGGTTCGGACGTCCCCCGCATGCGGGCGGCGGTGCCCGGTGTGAGGCTGCGAGGGTGACGACCACCAGCGAAGCCGCGCCCGCGCCCCCGGCCGCCGAGCCTCCCGTGCTCGACAGCCGCCGCCGCAACATCGTCTTCGGCACGATCATGCTCGGCGTGCTCCTCGCCGCGCTGGATCAGACGATCGTGGGCACCGCGCTGCCGACCATCGTCTCGGACCTCGGCGGCGCCGCCCACATGTCCTGGGTGGTCACCGCGTATCTGCTGGCCGAGACGGTCGCCACCGTCCTGGTCGGCAAGTTCGGCGACCTCTTCGGGCGCAAGGTGATCTTCCAGATCTCCGCGATCGTCTTCATCACCGGCTCGTTCCTCTGCGGCCTCGCCACCAACATGACCCTGCTGATCGTCTGGCGGGGTCTGCAGGGCATCGGCGCGGGCGGTCTGATGGTCACCTCCATGGCGCTGATCGCCGATGTGATCCCGCTGCGCGACCGCGGCAAGTACCAGGGCGCGATCGGCGCGGTCTTCGGTGTGTCCACCGTCATCGGCCCGCTGCTCGGCGGGCTCTTCACCGACCATCTGAGCTGGCGCTGGGCGTTCTACGTCAACGTCCCCATCGCGATCCTCGTCGTCATCGCCGCCGCCCGCACGATCCCCTCCGTACGCTCCGCGAGCAAGCCGGTCATCGACTACGCGGGCATCGCGCTCGTCGCGGCCGGCTCCAGCGCCCTGATCCTGGCGACCAGTTGGGGCGGCAACGAGTACGCCTGGGGCTCCGGCGTCATCATCGGCCTCTTCGCCGGCGGTCTGATCGCGCTCGCGCTGTTCTGCTGGGTGGAGACCCGGGCCGCCGAACCGATGCTGCCCATGCGGCTGTTCGCCAATCCGGTGTTCACCGTCTGCTCCGTGCTGAGCTTCGTCGTCGGCTTCGCCATGCTCGGCTCGATGATCTTCCTGCCGTCCTACCTCCAGTACGTCGACGGGGACTCGGCGACCGTCTCCGGCATCCGCACGCTGCCGATGGTCATCGGTCTGCTGATCGCCTCGATCTACAGCGGCAACGTGGTGAGCAAGACGGGCCGCTACCGGTTCTTCCCCCTCGCGGGCTGTCTGGTGATGGGCTTCGGCCTCTTCCTGCTGTCGCTGATGGGCACGGAGACCAGCGCCTGGCTGGAGTCGCTGTACATGTTCGTGCTCGGTGTCGGCATCGGTCTGTGCATGCAGGTGCTCACCATCGCCGTGCAGAACACCGTGGAGTACGCCGACCTCGGCACCGCCACCTCGGGCGTCACCTTCTTCCGTACGCTCGGCAGCTCCTTCGGCACCGCCGTCTTCGGCACGATCTACGCCAACTCCCTCCAGCCCAACCTGGCGCAGGGGGTCGGCGAGGCGGCCACCGTTCCCGGGGCCCCGGATCCGTCCGCCCTCGCGCGGGCCGCGCAGAGCCCGTCCGGCGTCCACGGGCTGCCGGACGACGTGGCGGCGCCGATCGTCCAGGCGTACGCGGACACCCTGCACACGGTCTTCCTCTGGACGGTGCCGGTCGCCGCGATCGGCTTCGTCGTGGCGCTCTTCCTGAAGGAGGTACCGCTGCGGGACACGGCCCGCGCCCTGGCACCCGACATGGGCGAGGGCTTCGGCTCCCCCACCATGACGCGCGACTCGGCCAAGCTGCTCGAACTCTCCGTCGGAGGGATCCTGCGTTCGATGGATCCGGACACGGCGCGCCGGATCGTCGCCGGCTCCGACACCCGGCTCGACACGGCGGGCGCCTGGGCGGTGATGCAGGTGGAGCTCTTCACCCGGATGGTCGGGCACGCGAGCCTCGGCCTGATCTCGGCCGGCCGACGGGTGCCCCCGGAGGTGTTGCTGCCGGTCTTCGACCGCATGGTCGACGAGGGGTTCCTGACCCGGGACGGCAATCTGCTCTCGCACACCGCGGCGGGGAAGCGGGAGGCCGAGGTCATCACCCGCGCCTGGGGCGACTGGCTCGGCGACCGGATCGAGCGGGAGCGCGGCCGGCCGAGCGGGCCCGAACTGCGGGCGGCGACGGACGCCATCGCGAAGAAGCTCGTCGCGGAGGACCTCGCGCAGGGCATGCCGAGGGCCCCGCGCGAGACGGTCGGCGCCGCCGCACGGTGAGAGTGAGGCGATGAGCCCCGTGAGCGTGAGGCGATGAGCCTGGTGAGCGCTGGATGAACCCGATGAGCGCTAGTCGAGGAAGTCGCCGTCCACGTACACCCAGGCGCCCTCGTGGCGGCGGAAGCGGCTGCGCTCGTGGAGCGAGCCCTGCTCGCCACCGTGGGTGTAGCGGGCGACGAAGGTGACGGTGCCGGCCTGGTGGAAGGCGGTGCCGTCGGTGGTGTCCCGGATCTCCAGGCCCGCCCAGCGCAGTGACGGGTCGAAGTCGACCTCGCCGGGGCGTGTCTCCGGTGCCCAGGTGCGCAGCAGATACGCCTCGTCGCGCACGACGAAGGCGCTGTAGCGGGAGCGCATGAGCAGTTCGGCGGTCGGGGCCGTGGCCGGCCCGGCGTGGAAGCGTGCGCAGCACTCGCCGTACGGCGCGGGGAGGCCGCAGGGGCAGGGCGAGCCCGTGGTGGCAGCGGGACGGGTGGGGTTCTTGCGGGTGACGCGTCGGGACATGACGCCATTGTCCCGTGTATTCGGAGGGTGCACCGGAGGGGCGGGATCACGCCATGGGTGCGGCGCGGCCCGCACGGTGCTTCCGGGAGCCGGTGGACACCCCTATGCTCCTGCGCCGGACGTGACCGTTACCGCCGGTAAGGCAAAGGGGCTGGGGCATGAACCGTACGGGCACCTCGCGACGCACCTTCGTGACCACCGCCGCCGCGGTCACCGGCGCGGCGGCCGTCGGAGCCGCTCCGGCTCCTGCTCTCGCGGCCGGAACGACGACGCCGGCGGCACCGCCCTCGGTCGCCGTCCTCGGCGGAGGCGTCGCCGGGCTCACCGCCGCCCACGAGCTGGCCGAGCGCGGCTTCCGCGTCACCGTCTACGAACGCCGGGCGCTCGGCGGCAAAGCCCGCTCGATGGATGTGCCCGGCACCGGCCGCGGCGGCCGGCGGCCGCTCCCCGCGGAGCACGGCTTCCGCTTCATCCCCGGCATCTACCACAACCTCCCCGACACGCTGCGCCGCATCCCCTTCCCCGGGAACGCCAACGGAGTCTGGGACAACCTCGTCGCACCGGCAGAGATGTCCTTCGCGCGCACCGGCCGCGAGGACCTGCGCATCCCGCTGCCCTGGCCGGGCCATCGGCCCGCCGAACTCACCCTCGACGAGATCCGCCGCGCCCTGACCGCGCTCCTCGACACCGTCCGCTCCATCCCGCTGTCCGAGTCGGCGTACTTCGTCAACCGCTTCCTGGTCTTCCTCACCAGCTGCGACGAGCGGCGCGACGACACCTGGGAGGCGACGCCCTGGTGGGACTTCCTGCGGGCCGAGCGGATGAGCTACGACTACCAGCGCATCCTCGCCGTCGGGCTCACCCGCAACATCGTGGCGACCAAGGCCGAGGAGGCCAGCACCCGTACGGTCGCCACGCTCCTGGAGGCCTTCGCCTTCAACGCGCTCGGCCGCGGCGCGGACGGGCCCCTCGACCGGATCCTCGACCTGCCGACGAACGAGGCCTGGATCGACCCGTGGGTGGCCCATCTGACCGGTCTCGGCGTGGAGTTCCGTATCGGCTGGACCGTACGGGAGATGGCGTACGACTCCGCCGCCGGGCGGATCTCCGCCGCCGTGATCGAGGACCCCGAGGGCGTCCGCCGCTCGGTGAGCGCCGACCACTACGTCTCGGCGATGCCGGTGGAGCACGCGCGGCGCACCTGGGGCGCCGCGCTGCGGGCGGCGGACCCCCAACTGGCCCGCTGCGACAAGCTGGAGACGGACTGGATGACGGGCATCCAGTTCTATCTGACCGAGCGGGCCCCGCTTCTCGCCGGACACGCCAACCTGATCGACTCCCCCTGGTCCCTGACGTGCATTCAGCAGGCCCACCACTGGCCGACCCGGGACTTCCCCGCCGACTATGGCGACGGGACGGCCGTCGACTGCCTCTCGGTGGACATCTCGGAGTGGGACCGGCCGGGCATCCTCTACGGCAAGACCGCGAAGCAGTGCACGCGCACGGAGGTCGCGCGCGAGGTGTGGGCGCAGCTGAAGGCCGCGTTCAACGACACCGGCCGTACGGTGCTGAAGGACGGCTCCCTGCACTCCTGGTTCCTGGACCCGGGCGTGGACGGTCTCGGCACCCCGAATCCGACCAACGACGACCAGCTCCTCATCCACCCCGTCGGCACGTTCCACAACCGCCCGCAGGCGGCGACCAGGGTCCCGAACTTCTATCTGGCCGGCGACTACGTGGCCGTCGACATCGATCTGGCCACGATGGAGGGCGCCAACGCCTCCGCCCGGCAGGCCGTCAACGCGCTGCTCGACCGTACGGGTTCGACGGCCGCGCGCTGCACGGTGAAGCCGCTGTTCCGCGCACCCGAGCTGGAGGCGCTCAAGCGGCACGACCGGCTGCGCTACCGGCTCGGTCTGCGCAACGCGCTCGACGTGGGGTGAGCCGTAGCCCTGCGCCGTGGGAGCCGTGAGGGGGCGTGGGGGGTCCGTGGGGGGGCCGTGGGGGGGGTCCGTGGGGGCCGTGCCTCAGGGGCGGTAGCGCAACGGATGCTCCTCGGGGACCTCGACGACGACGATCTCGACGCCGTCGGGGTCCGCGATCCACATCTCGACCAGGCCCCAGGGCTCGGTCACCGGCTCCCGCAGGATCTCGACGGCCGCGCCGAGGAGCTCCTCGTGGACCGCCCGCACGTCCGCCACCTGGAGCCAGAGCCGCAGCCCGGGCGGCGGCGCGGAGGCGGGGGCGCGCCCGGAGACCTCCAGGAAGCCGCCGCCCAGGAAATAGACGGTGCCCCGCGCCGGGCCGGTGCCGAACTCGCGGTACACCGCGAGCCCGAGGGTGTCGCCGTAGAAGCGCCGGGAACGCTCGGGATCGGCCGGCCGGAGCAGAATCCGGCTGCTCAGTACGTGCATCGCAGTAGCGTACGACCATGAAACTGACGATTCTCGGAGGCGGCGGATTCCGGGTCCCGCTCGTGTACGGCGCCCTGCTCGGCGACCACGCCGAGGGGCGGGTCACCCAGGTGACGCTCCACGACCTCGACGGCGGACGGCTCTCGGCGATCGCCCGGGTCCTCGCCGAGCAGGGCGCGGGGGTGCCGGACGCGCCGGCGGTGACGGCGACGACGGATCTGGACGAGGCGCTGCGCGGGGCGGACTTCGTCTTCTCGGCGATCCGGGTCGGCGGTCTGGAGGGCCGGGCGGCGGACGAGCGGATCGCGCTCGCCGAGGGGGTCCTCGGCCAGGAGACGGTCGGCGCGGGCGGGATCGCGTACGGGCTGCGGACGGTGCCGGTCGCCGTGCACATCGCCCGGCGGATCGCCGAACTCGCCCCGGACGCCTGGGTCATCAACTTCACCAATCCGGCCGGTCTGGTCACCGAGGCCATGTCCCGGGTGCTGGGCGACCGGGTCGTCGGCATCTGCGACTCCCCCGTCGGGCTCGGCCGCCGGGTCGCCCGGGTCCTCGGCGCGCGCCCGGACGAGGCGTGGATCGACTACGTCGGCCTCAACCACCTCGGCTGGCTGCGCGGCCTGCGCGTCGGCGGCCGCGACGAGCTGCCGCGACTCCTCGCGGACGAGCAGGCGCTCGGCTCCTTCGAGGAGGGCAGGCTCTTCGGCCCCGAGTGGCTGCGCTCGCTGGGCGCGATCCCCAACGAGTATCTGCACTACTACTACTTCAACCGTGAGGCCGTGCGCGCCTACCAGGAGGCCGAGCGGACCCGCGGCGCCTACCTCCGCGACCAACAGGCCGGGTTCTACGCGGAGATGGGCAAGCCGGACACGTCCGCGCTGGACACCTGGCACCGTACGCTCGCCGACCGGGAGGCGACGTACATGGCCGCCAACCGGGAGGCCGCCGGGATCGGCGAGCGCGACGAGGAGGATCTGGAGTCGGGCGGGTACGAGAAGGTGGCCCTGGCGCTCATGCGGGCGATCGCGCGCAACGAGCGGGCCACGCTGATCCTCAACGTCCGTAACGGCACGACGCTTTCGGTGCTCGACGCGGACGCGGTGATCGAGGTGCCGTGCTTCGTCGACGCGGCCGGCGCCCATCCGGTGTCCGTGGCACCGCTGCCGTACCACGCGGTCGGCCTGGTGACGGCGGTCAAGGCGGTCGAGCGCGAGGTGCTCGCGGCGGCGGAGAGCGGATCGCGGGCGACGGCGGTGAAGGCGTTCGCGCTGCATCCGCTGGTCGACTCGGTGTCGGTGGCCCGCCGGCTGGTCGAGGGCTACACGGCAGAGCACGCCGAACTGTCCTATCTGCGGCGCTGAAACGACTGTCCGGCGAACATCTTTACGCCCCTCGGGGCGCGGCATACGCTCGCGCCCCATGACCTCACCTGGCATACGTCTTCGAAGAGCGATGGCCCGTCTCACCGTGGGCTGTCTGCTCACCGCCGGTCTGGTGGGCGCCGGACCGGCGCTCGCCGAGTCCCCGGCTCCCGCCTCCCCGGCGACCGTCGTCCCCGTCCAGACCACGGGCCCCGCCGACAAGCGCTTCAACCTGGTGGTCATGGGCGACGGTTACACCGCCGAGGAGATGCCGGCGTTCCGCGCCGACGTCGAGAAGCACCTGAGCGTCCTGTGGAGCATCGAGCCGTTCGCCTCGTACCGCTCGTACATCAACGTCTGGGCGGTGGAGGTCCCTTCGCCCGAGTCCGGGGTGGACTGCGACCCGGGTCTCGACGCCCCGCTGCGCGACACCGCGCTCGGCATGGGCTTCTGGGGCGGCTGCAACCCGAACAGCGTGCAGCGGCTGCTCACCGTCGACAGCCGGCTCGCCGGCGCGCTGGCCGATCTCGTCCCCGGGACGAGCGGCGCCAACCGTCAGATCCTGGCCCTGGCCAACAGCGACACCTACGGCGGAGCGGGCGGCAGTTACGCAACGGCGTCCGGCGGAAACGCGCTCTCCTCGCTGATCACCCCGCACGAGATAGGCCACTCGCTGGGCGGGCTGCAGGACGAGTACGACTACTACGCGCGGGGCGTCGCGGGTGGTGCGTACACGGGGCCGGAGCCGTCGTCGGCGCACCACACCCTGCTGACCGAGGAGCGGATGCGGGAGCAGCGCGCCAAGTGGTGGCGCTGGCTGGGCGAGAGGAGCGAGGCGGGCGGTGTCATCGGCCGCTTCGAGGGCGGGCTCTACAGCACCAAGGGCGTCTGGCGGCCGAGCAAGCACTCGATCATGAAGACGCTCGGCTACGCCTTCGACCAGGTGGAGCGCGAGGTGATGGTGCGGGCGATCTCGGCCAAGGTGAACCTCGTGCAGGGACATACGCCCAACTCGGCGCCGATCGGGGCGGATCGCACGGTGTGGGTGGACACCCTGCACCCGCTCGGCGGTGAACTCGACGTGACGTGGCGGCTCGACGGCCGGACGATCGGCGCCGGCAACGCACGGACGATCGACCTGCGCGCCGTGTCCCTCTCCCCCGGCGCCCACACCCTGACGGCGACGGTGAGCGACCCGACCCCGTTCGTCCGCGATCCGGCGGTACGCGGCTCGGCGGCCCTCACCCGTACGGTGAGCTGGACGGTGAACCGCGCGCTGACCACGCCCGAGGACGAGATCGAGGCGGCCTTCACGGGCCACACCCCGACGGCGTCACCGGTCGGCGCGCAGACGGTGGTCCACGCCGACACCACCCACCCGACGCGGCGTACGCTCGCCGTCCGGTGGCGGCTCGACGGCCGGACGGTCGACAACCCGGGCAACGACCGTGACCTGGACCTGCGTGCGCTGCGGCTCACTCCCGGGACGCACACGCTGACGGCCCGGATCCCGGGCACCGAGGCCGAGTTGAGGTGGACGGTGGACGCCCGTCCGGCGACGACGTCGTACGAGCTGTCCGAGCCGCTGCGCACGGTGAACCGGCCCGGCAGCCCCGTCGAGTACGTCTACGACGGTGAGTTCACGATGCGACTGACGGGGCGTGACGACCAACAGGGCGCCGCGGTCAGCCAGTTCCGGGTGGACGGCGACGGCTGGTACACGTACTACGGCTGGCCGACGGACGCCGGGGCGCCGTTCCGCTTCTCGCCGAGCGGCACCGTGATCGACGATCTCGTCTACGGCAAGCTGGGCAGGAGCCGGGCGGTCCCGTGGGACGACGCGACGCCGGACTACGGCACGCACACGGTGGAGTACCGCACGATCGACGCGGCGGGCAATGTGGGCGCGGCGAAGTCGTTCCTGGTGACGCTGGTCGAGCCGCGGCACTGACGGAGAGAGGCCCGCAGCCCTCCGGGGGCTGCGGGCCTTCGTCCGTACCGGTCCGCGTGGAGTCCGTCAGAGCTTGCGGGCGACGCCGGCCCATCCGGGGATCGGGTCGTCGCCCTGGACCGGGACGGCCTCGCCCAGCTCCGGGTGCCACTCGGCGGTGAGCGAGACTCCGGGCTCGACGAACTCCATCCCGTCGAAGAACGCGGCCAGCTCGTCGCGCGAGCGCGGCCGCAGGGTCAGCCCGCGGGCCTTGTACATGCCGACGGCCTTCGCGGCGCCCTCCGGGTCGAAGTCCCCGGTGACATGCGACAGGACGAGGTAGCTGCCCGGCGCGAGCTTCTCGACGAGCTTGCCGACCAGGTCGTACGCCCCGTCCTCGTCCCCGACGAAGTGCAGCAGGGCGAGCATCGACAGGGCGATGGGCTGGTCGAAATCAAGGACCTTTCCGGCCCTTTCGAGGATGATCTCGGGGTCGCGGGCGTCCGCCTGGATGTACTCGGTCGCCCCTTCGGGCGTCGAGCGCAGCAGGGCGGCCGCGTGCGCGAGGACGATCGGGTCGTTGTCGCAGTAGACGATCCGCGACGCGGGCGCGTTCTCCTGGGCGATCTGGTGCAGGTTGGGCTCGGTCGGGATGCCCGTGCCGATGTCCAGGTACTGACGGACCCCGTGGGCGCTGAGCCAGCGGATGGCCCGGTGCATGAAGGCCCGGTTGACCAGGGCCATCTCCCGGCCGCGGGCGTCGACGGTGAGCAGCTGCCGGGCCATCTCCTCGTCGACCGGGTAGTTGTCCTTGCCGCCCAGGAACCAGTCGTACATCCGCGCGGGATGCGGCTTGCTGGTGTCGATGCGTACGGCTGCGGGTTCCTGGGTCATCAGCGGCACTCCTGGTGAACAGAGAGAACGACGGGTAATGCAGCAAGAGTTACGTGACGGTAGGGGTGTGACGGAAGAGGTCAGGTGAGCAGAAAGTCTGCCTGACCGGATTTCGCTCCTTGGATGAACGCGGCGATCTCACCGTGGGTGTAGATGAGGGCCGGCCCTTCAGGGTCTGCGGACTGTCGCACGGCGACTCTGCCGTCGGCCAGCTTCATGGCCTCCACGCAGTTGCCCCCGTTCCCGCCGCTCCACGGCTTGTGCCATCCCTCGGCACCGAGATCCGCGGCGGGCATGCCGTTGTAAATGCGATCCATTCACAGCTCCTTGCGGACATTCCGGAGAATCTCCTTCGTGCGTTGTGCAGTCGCGGCCTGGGCCGCCATGCGGTCCATCACCTCGAGGTGTGAGGCCACCTCCGGGCGCGCGTCGAGATAGACGGCCCCGGTCAGGTACTCGCTGTAGACCATGTCCGGGAGTTCGGGCACGGCGAAGCGGAAGAGGACGAACGGTCCGTAGGTGCCGGGGTGATGGCCGGACGCGAACTCCGCGATCTGCAGGGTGACGTTCGGCAGCTCGGATGCCTCGAGCAACCGGTCGAGCTGGGCTCGCATCACTTCGGGCCCGTCGCCGACCGGCCGGCGCAGGACCGTCTCGTCCATGATCACCCAGAACTTCGGCGCGTCGTCCTTGGTCAGCAGGGACTGCCGCTCCATCCGCAGGGCCACATGGCGTTCGATGTCCTCGGCGTTGCCGCCGCCGACCGCCCCGCTGCGCAGAATGGCGAGGGCGTACTCCTCGGTCTGCAGCAGACCGGGGATGAACTGGGGTTCGTAGGCCCGGATGAGGCTGGCCGCCCCCTCCAGGCTGACGTACATGGAGAACCAGCCGGGCAGCACGTCGTGGAAGCGCTGCCACCAGCCGGGCAGGTTCGCCTCCTCGGCGAGGGCGATGAACCCCTCCGCCTCGGAGTCGGTGACGCCGTACGCCTTCAGCAGGAGCTGTACGTACGGGATCTTCAGCGCGACTTCCGCGGTCTCCATGCGACGGATGGTGGCCGGAGCGACCCGGAGGACCTTGGCGGCCTCCTCCCGCTTCAGTCCGGCCCGCTCGCGCAGATCCTGCAGACGCTTGCCGAGAACGACCTGTCCCACCGTGGGGGCGGACCGCGGCTCGCTCACTCTGAAGACCTCCCCGACGCGCTGTATGGACCGGACCGAGTGTGCCATGAACACAGCCAGAGAGAACACAGCACTCTGCAATTTTCAGAGTGCCACTTGCCAAGTGTCCCCGTCGGGAGCAAAGTATTCCGGTGAACCAGTACGCGCTGCTGTCGCGCGCCGCCTCGGGGGCGACGTACGGCACTGCTTACCCACTGTTGTGAGGACCGGTCGTGGCTTCTGGTAACGCGCTCCCCTCAGATCTCATGAGCCCCCGCGTCATGACCCAGCGCCCAGGCACCGGCCACTCCACTCCTCGCCCTCCTCGCCCTCCTCGCCCTCCTCGCCCTCCTCGCCCCGACGTCCGCCGGTTCGCCTTCGAACTCCCGGCCCGCACGTCATCGGTGTCGCGCGCCCGCAGGCTGGCGGAGGAGCGGCTCATACTCTGGGGCTGCGATCCGGAGATACGCGACACGGTGACGCTCATCGTCTCCGAACTGGTCACCAACGCGATCGTGCACACCGCGAGCAGCCATGTCGTGTGCGAACTGCGCGAGGGGGAAGAGCAGTTGCGCATAGCCGTACGGGACGAGGGCGGCGCGGCCGACCCGCGGATCCGCGACTGCGGCGAGGAGGAGCGCGGCCGCGGACTCATTCTCGTGGACGGTCTGTGCAGCGCGTGGGGAGCGGACCGTACGGGTCATGGAACGGCGCGGGTCGTCTGGGCGGAGCTGGCCCACGGCATGGGGGAGCCGTGCTGAGGTCGATGGCGACCCTCCTGACGCTGAGATCGCGCAGGACCACGGAGACCGGCTCGACCCGCCTGGTCGTCCCGCCTGGCTTCCGTACCGCCCTGGGCTGCGACGCGGTCGGCGTGCCGGCGCGCTACGGCTTCCGGATCCTGTCCCGTCTGCCCGCCAAGGGCTGTGTCTACGCGGACACCGACTGGTGGTGGTGGCTGGTCCCGGCCGGCTCGGACCTGGACCTGACCTGGCCGATGCCGGCCTGCTACGCCCCCGGCACGGAGATCCCCGACCGCCGCCCCCGCCTGATCCACCACCCGGACGGGACCTCTCCGTACACCCCGCCGATCCCGCTCTATCTGCTGACCTGCCAGCTGACGGGGATCGCGCCGTCCTGGCCCGTCCTGCGCACGCGCGGTGGCGGCGTACTGTCGGAGCATGTTCACCCCTCAGGGCCCGACCGTCCGTGAGCTGGCCGTGCAGGCCCTCTCCTCGGTGGAGCACGGCTACGACCTGCTGGCGACGAAGTTCGACGAGACCCCCTTCCGCACCCCGGACCGCCTCCTGTCGGCGGTGACGGACACACTGCGCCCGCTCGGCCCCTTCGACACGGGCCTCGACCTGTGCTGCGGCACGGGCGCCGGCCTCTCCGTCCTGCGCTCCCTGTGCACGGGCCGGGTCACGGGCGTCGACTTCAGTACGAACATGCTGACCCAGGCCCGCCACGCCCACCCCACGGCCACCCTGATCCGCGCGGACGCCCTGGCCCTCCCCTTCGCCCCCACCTTCGACCTGGCGGTCAGCTTCGGCGCCTTCGGCCACTTCCTCCCGTCCGATCAACAATCCCTCTTCACCCAGACCCACCGGTCCCTCCGCCCGGGCGGCCTCCTCGCCTTCCCGCTCCCGGCCCCACCGCGCGTGGGCTCGCTCCCGTACTGGACCCTGCTGGGCTTCGACGCGGCGATGCGCGTACGGAACGCGGTGTGGCGACCACGCTTCGTCATGTACTACCGCACGTTCCGGCTCGCGGACGTGCGGGCCCGGCTGGAGAACGCCGGGTTCGAGGTGGAGCTGACGGCGATCGAGTCCCTGGGGTGCCGGGAGGACGGGAGCCCGAGGTGCAGGCTGGTGCTGGCGCGGAAGCAGCCCTGATCACTGACTCTGCTGGCGGAACCACTCCAGGACCTCGGCGAAGCGGTCGAGGCCCTCGCCACGAAGCACCGTCAGAGGGAAACTCGGGCGTCGCCCGACCAGTTCGGCGTCGGGCACCGCCAGGTTCACACCAGGAATGGCGTTCAGCCGGTCACGCAGCTCGGCCAGGAGCAGCGGCCTCGTGAACGGTTCCCGCTTGGCCAGGTAGGCGAAGACGACTTCGACGCTTCCCGAGCGCGGATAGAAGACGACCGGCCAGACGGCACCCTGAGGGCCCGGCCCTTGACGGAGCATCGGCGCACAACTCGTCTCCTCGGCCGCCCCGTACCAGAGCCAGCCGCCTGCGGCCTCCCACCGCTCCAGCAGCCCCACCACCCCGTCGGCGAGGTCGGGTCGGTGCCGGCGCAGCAACGCCCTGAAGTTGTCGTGCCGTTCACCGGAGACCTCGGGTCGCGCTGTCGCGCCTTTCGCGTCCTTCGCGCCCTTCCCTTCCTTCGTGTCCGACGCGAGGGTCAGCCCGGGCTCGACCATGGCGGCGAGGCCCGTCGCGCCCACCCGCTGGGCCTTGTCGGCCGCGGCTCCGACGAAGCGGACGCCCTCGCGCTCGAGCGCCTCTCGCTGTGACTCGGTGCGCCCGTCGAACCAGCTGAAGTCCGGTGACGACGTGCCGTCCGCCCGCAGGACACGATGCGCGTTGGGGACGTCCGCGTGCTTGGCCAGATAGGCCCCGACCGTCTGCGGGATCCCCGCGCCCGTGGCCGCCGCGAGATCCTTGTACGTGGTCCAGCTGCCCGCGGGCAGCGAGGCGAGCACCTTGCGCAGCCGCAGCCACTCGGAGCGCTCGTCGGAGTGGGCCGCGTCGGCCGGCAGCGGCGCGGACCAGATCCGTACCGCGCGGTCGGCCAGCTGCTCCGCACGGCCGAGGATCTCCGTCCTTCCCCAGCGCTCCGCCGCTGCGATCTCCCGGTTCATGCGCAGGGCGCTCTGATCCAGGATCTGCTGCTTGCGCTCGAACGGGTGGTTGGACAGCCGTCCGTTCTCCCCGGTCAGCGTCAGGTTGCCCAGGGTGTGCACCAGCGCGTCGTGCAGTTCCTCGGGCCGCTCGCCGTCCACGGCGTCCTCCCTGAGCATGTCGAGCCACTCCTGGCCGGCGCGCTGGGGCATGACGTGTTCGATGGTCGCCCACGCACGTGAGAAGTCCACGGGCTCGGGCGCGGCATAGCTCTCCTCGAACCGTCTGAGGACGAAGGAGCGGTGCCGACTGCTCCCCTGCCAGTAGAACGGCTGGGTGCGGATGGCCTCGCGGAGCTCCTCGTCGCGTGGCCAGCCCCGGCGCGGTCCTGACAGATAGCGGTGCACGGCCTCCGACAGCGGCCGGTCCCGCTCCAGGGCGGCCGGCAGGGCGGCCAGGATCTGGCGGACGCTGTGGGAGGGCTCGCGGCAGATCATGCGGCGGACGAGGAAACTCTCCACGTGCCTCAGCGCCAGGAGCGCCTCGTCGGCCGAGGCCTCTCCTCGCTCCACCTGATCGAGAATGTGGAGAGCGGGCGGATAGTGGGCCTCGCCACCCCACTCCGTGAGCCGTTCGAGTACGGCTCGGAGCTCTGCGTCGGGCTCCCGCCGGTGCTCGAAGACACGCAGCAGGAGACGGCCGAGACGCCGGAGCCGTACGAGATCGTCGCGCAGCCCCTCTTCGCCCGCCTTCTCCACGATCTTGGCCATCCTGCGCTGCTGGCCCTGGTACACCTCGCTGCTGGTCGCCCTCGTCTGCCCGTGAAGCACCAGGTCCAGCCAGGCGAGGGTGGTCAGCCGGTGGGCGCCCAGCTCGGTCTGCATGGGCAGCCACACCTTGTCGTACACCTGCTCGCCCAGGCGCGGCAGCTGCATGAAGACGTAGTTGCGCAGCAGGTCGGCCTGGCTGAGGGGCTTGCCGGTGTTGTTGAGCGACTCGAAGATCCGGAAGACGTTGTCCCGCGGCCCGGAGGTGATGGTCACCAGCGTCAGCCGGTGGCGCAGCGCCTGGTCGATGTGGCGGACGGCGTCCCACTCGCCGACCGGGTCGTGTTCGGCCAGCGCGGAACGGAAGAAGCGGTAGGCGGCACCGATGCTGTCGTCCCCGCCCGCGGTGGGGTCCGCGTCCACGCACGCGAGGTACGCGGGCCGGTCCGCCTGGGTCGGAAGCAGCCGGTAGGCGTCGAGGCCGCTGTAGTCCTCTTCGTTGACGAGATACCGGCGATGGATGAGGTCCGCCTTGCCCGTGTCGAAGCCGCGCACGTGGTCGCGCAGCGCGCAGGCGAGGAGCATGAGCGTGGTCAGCCGTTGCTGCCCGTCGATGACGGTCCAGCGCTGCACCGTGTCGGGCAGTGGGGGGATCGGGTCGAGGACCAGCGGCCCCAGAAAGTGCCCGGCGGCCTCCTCCGAGTCACCGCCCGCGCACACCGTCGCCTGCTCGAACAGGTCGTCCCACAGGCGCTGGTGATCGACGGCGTCCCAACTGTACGTGCGTTGGAAGAGGGGGATCTGGAACTGGTTGTCCCCCTGGATCAGACGCTGAAAGGTCGTCTCGCGCGCTTCCATCCCGAACCCCACCCCTGGCCGCCGGTCGATCACTCGCACTCTAGCTGGCCATAACGCAAAGTGCTGGCCGGGTTACCCGACCAGCACTTGATACGTCGATCTTTGTGTCCGAGGGGGGACTTGAACCCCCACGCCCGATAAAGGGCACTAGCACCTCAAGCTAGCGCGTCTGCCATTCCGCCACCCGGACCAGGTGTTGTGTCGCTCCGGGGCGTTCCCCGCGGCGACATGGATAACTCTACCAGGGGTTCGAGGTGCCTTTCACCCACGTTTCCCGTGGTCAGTGACGTGCGGTGGCCTTGAAGTCCTTGATCCAGTCCCTGTGGACCGGGCAGGTCTACGGAGTGTCGTCGTACCTGTACGCGCAGTGGAGGGAGCGGCGGCAGGCGTGTGCGGGGCGTCGCCCCGCTTCGGGCGGTTCGGGCGCCTAGCCTGCGCGGGGTGAGTTACCTCTCCGAGTACCGCAGGCCCCGGATGCTGTCTCCGCTGCGGGAGCATCTGCGGGACACCTTCTGGTTCGCGCCGATCACGGCGCTGATCGCCGTGTTCGTGTTGTGGACGATGGCGGCCCTCGTGGACGAGGCCATCATCGAGTATCTGCAGGACGAGCGGGAGTACGGCGCGGTCACCGACCTGATCGGGATCGTCGAGGACGCCAAGACGATCGTGACGACGATCAGCTCGGCGATGATGACGTTCATCGGTGTCGTCTTCTCCATCTCGCTGGTCGCGGTGCAGATGGCGAGCGGGCAGTTCAGCCCCCGCGTGGTGCGGATCTTCATCCGCAGCCGGATCACCAAGGCGACCTTCTCCGTCTTCCTCTCCACGTTCCTGTTGTCGCTGCTCGTCCTCACCTCGTACGACAGCGAGACCGATCCCCGGTACGTCTCGACCGTGCCGCTGGTGCAGTCGATCCTGACGCTGGTGATGGTGGGGCTGAGCCTGCTGCTCTTCGTGGCGTACGTGAACACGACGCTGCGGCTGATGCGCGTGGGGCACGTGGTGGACCACATCGCGCGCGAGGCGTTCGGTGTGCTGGCGAATCAGCCGCGGCACGAGGGTGAGGTCGGCGACCTCGGGGATCCGACCGCGTACGTGGTGCACCGGGGGCGCGCCGGGGTGCTGCGGGATGTGAATGTCGCGCTGCTCGTGCGGGCCGCCCAGCGCCACGGCGTCGTGCTGCGGCTGCTGCCGCGGATCGGGGACTTCGTGGTGCCGGGCACGCCGGTCCTCGCCGTGCACGGAGGGCAGGTGCCCCGCCGGGTGGGGGCGGCCATCTCCGTCGGGATCGAGCGGACCTTCCACCAGGACCTCGGCTTCGGGCTGCGGCAGCTCGCGGACATCGCCCTGCGGGCGCTCTCCCCCGCGGTCAACGACCCGACGACCGCCGTGCAGTGTCTGGACCGGATCACACAGCTGCTGGCGGAGCTGGCGCACCGCCCCCTGGGGGCCGTCCACCATCGCGACGGCAAGGGCGCGGTCCGGCTGGTCCAGGACGTGCCGGGGTGGCCGAATCTGGTGGACCTGGGGTTCACCGAGATCCGGGGCTGCGCGGCGGGGACCCCCCAGGTGTCGCGGCGGATGCTGGCCGGGCTCGACGATCTGCTGTCGTTGGCGCCGGAGGAGCGGCGCGGGCCGCTGGTCCGGCACCGCACGCTCCTGGTGCAGCTGGTGGAGCGTACGGCGCAGGAGGCTGCCGACCGCGCCTTCGCGCTGGAGGCGGACCGTCAGGGGATCGGGTGACGGGGCGGGTGCCGGGTGCATCCGTCGGGACGGCCCCGGGCCCGCCAGGTTGCGGCGAACCCGCGGCCGATCAGCCGGGACGGGTGAGGGGGAGGGGTGCCCGGGGTCAGCAGTCCTTCTCGCGCAGGGAGTGGAGGTGCGCGCTGGACTTGCGGGCGAAGTCGAACGACTCCACCGGGTTGTCGCGTTCGGCCTGCCAGTGGTGGGAGCGGTATCCCTGCTGGGTGCGGTTGACCGCCGAGATGAAGCGTCCGTAGTCGATGTCTCCGTCCCCGACGTCCGCCATGCGGTAGCCGTCGCGGACGGATTCGTCGCGTTCGCCGTCCTTCACGTGGAAGAGCGGATAGCGGTGGGGCTGGTCGAGGACGTAGCCGAGCGGGTCGAAGGGAGCGGGGGTGCCGTCGGCGCGGCGGGAGAAGCGGAACTGGGCGACGTACGCCCAGTAGACGTCCATTTCGAGGTGGACGAGTGCGGGGTCGGTCTCGGCGAGCAGGACGTCGTAGAGACGCACGTCCGGGCGATCGGTGGCGAAGGAGAACTCCTCGGCGTGGTTGTGCTGGTAGAACTTCATGCCGCGCTTCTTCGCCTCGGCGCCGTACCGGTTGAACTCCTCGGCGCAGCGCTTCCAGCCGTCGACGGTGGCGCCGTAGCGCCAGGGGCCCGAGGCGGTGCCGATGTGCGGGAGGCCGAGGGCCTGGGCGTCGTCGAGGACCTGGGTGAGGTTCTGGGCGAAGGTGTACGCCTTGGCGTCGGAGGAGTAGTAGCCGACGTGGCTGCCGATTCCGCGCAGGCCGTGGTCACGGGTGAGCTGCTTGAGCTCGGCGAGGGTGATCGGGCCCGCGGAGCCCTGGCCGTAGCCGGCGAACTCGATCTCGTCGTAGCCGTACTTCTTCAGCTCGGCGAAGACGGTGGCGAAGCCGAGCGTGGCGACCTTGTCGCGCAGGGAGTAGAGCTGGATGCCGAGGCGGCCGGGCGGCAGGACGGGGCGGCCGTTGCCGTTGCCGTTGCCGTTGCCGTTGCCTTGGGTGGCGGGGTCGGTGGCTGCCTCGGGGGTGTCGGCTGCGGCGGCGGTCGGGGCGGTCGCGCCGAGGAGGGCCGCGGCGGTGGTTCCGGCGGCGACGCCGAGCATGCCGCGTCTGCTGAGCCTGTGGACGAGTTCGGGGTCGGCGGGAGTACGGGAGGTCCGGTGGGTGCGGTGGGTGCGGCTCATCTGTGGATAACTCCTCGTTGTCGGTGGGGTCTGCTTCACTGGAGTCCGGTCAGTGAAGACCGGCCAGTCGAAGCAAGAGGGACTTCACATCGGTGGCCGCTACGCGGCCGCTCACAGCGCGGGGGGCGGAGCACAGAATGAGCGGACTGTTGTCGTCGTCATCGCTCGTGGGGAGGCGGCCATGGCTGCCGCGAATAGGTGAGGGGTCGAGGGGTACGACCGCCGGCCGGTAGCGCATACCGAGCTTCTTGCGGGCGATCGCCTTCGCCGCCTTGATCCGTATGTACGGGTCGAGCGGGTCCATGAACAGCTCGACGGGGTCGTAGCCGGGTTTTCGGTGGATCTCGACGAGCTGGGCGAAGTCCGGGGCCTTCGCGTCGTCGAGCCAGTAGTAGTACGTGAACCATGCGTCGGGTTCGGCGAGGGCGACGAGTTCCCCGGAGCGGGGGTGGTCGAGGCCGTGCTCCTTCTTGCCCTCGTCGTCGAGGAGCCGCTCGATGCCGGGCAGTGCGGCGAGGGTCTCGCGGACGGTGTCGAGGTCTTCGGGGCGTCGCACGTAGACGTGGGCGATCTGGTGGTCGGCGACCGCGAAGGCGCGGGAGGTCATCGGGTCCAGGTACTCCATGCCGTCCTGGGTGTGGACCTCCAGGAGGCCGGCTCGGCGCAGGGCGCGGTTGATGTCGACGGGCCGGTTCACCCGGGTGATGCCGTACTCGGAGAGGGCGACGACCGTTCGTCCTTCGGTGCGGGCGTCGTCGAGGAGGGGGGCGAGGGCGGCATCGAGGTCGGCTGCGGCGCGCGCGGAGCGCGGGTCGTCGGGGCCGTACCGCTGGAGGTCGTAGTCGAGGTGCGGGACGTAGGCGAGGGCGAGGTCGGGGCGGCGGGTGCGCAGGATGTGGCGGGTGGCGTCGATGATCCAGCGGCTGGAGACCAGGTCGGCGCCCGGACCCCAGAAGTGGAAGAGGGGGAAGGTGCCGAGTTTCTCGGTGAGTTCGTCGTGGAGGGCCGGGGGCCGGGTGTAGCAGTCGGGTTCCTTGCGTCCGTCGGCGTAGTAGACGGGACGGGGGGTGACGGTGATGTCGGTGTCGGCGCCCATGGCGTACCACCAGCAGATGTTGGCCACGGTGTAGCCGGGGTGGGCGCGGCGGGCGGCGTCCCAGAGTTTGTCGCCGGAGACGAGGCCGTTGTGCTGGCGCCAGAGGAGGACCTCGCCGAGGTCGCGGAAGTACCAACCGTTGGCGACGATGCCGTGTTCGGAGGGGAGCGTTCCGGTGAGGAAGGTGGACTGGGCGGTGCAGGTGACGGCCGGCAGCACGGTGGAGAGGGGGGCTTGCGAGCCCGCTGTGCCGAGGGCCCGCAGGTGGGGCATGTGGGCCAGGAGGCGTGGGGTGAGACCGACGACGTCGAGGACGAGAAGGGGGGTGGGTGGGTTGTCGCTGCGGGGGCCGGTCATGGGAGTTCCTTGAGGCCAAGATCGGTCAACAGGTCGCGGGCCAGGGTGAGTTCGGCGGCGATGCCGTCGGCGAGGCGGGCGCGGGTGCGGGGGCGCCGGTCGGCCGGGAGCGCCTGCCAGGTGTAGGTCTCGACCTCCAGGTGGTGCGTGCGGGGATGGGGGCCGCCGACGAGGAGCGCGAGGGTGGTCCGGAGTACGGGCAGGGTGGAGGTGAGCGGGGGCGCGGGCGGGGCGTGCAGGGGGACGTGGAAGTGGGCGCGCCAGGGGGCGCCGTCGGGGAGGGACCGTCCCGCGACGGCTTCGGGGAGGTCGTCGGTGCCGCGCAGTCCGGCGGCGGTCCGCGTGCGGGTCTGGTGGAGGAAGCGGGGTTCGGCGTACGCGGCGAGCGCGGCGCGGACCTCGGGGAGATGGGGGTGTTCGGCGTGCAGGGCCGCGGAGAGCTGGGCCTTGACCACGGGGATGCCGGCGGAGCCGAGGGCGTCCAGGGCGGTGTGCGGATCTTCGAAGGAGGTGGCGAGATGGCAGGTGTCGAGGCAGACGCCGATGCGGGGGCTTGATACGGCGGCGAGCGGGGCGATCGCGTCGGTGGTGGTCTCGATCGTGCAGCCGGGTTCCGGTTCGAGTCCGATCCGGACGGATTTGCCGGTGAGTTCCTCAAGGGCGTCGAGGCGCTCGGCCAGGGTGGTCAGGGCGGTGCGGGCGGTCTCTGCGGCCCGGGCGTCGAAGGGGGTGCGCCAGGCGATCGGCAGCGTGGAGACGGAGCCGGCGGTGATGTCGTCGGGAAGGAGGGCCGCCAGGAGACGGGCCAGGTCGGTGGTGTGGGCGAGACGCTCGGGGCGGGTCCAGTCCGGCTGGTAGACGCGGTACTTGACCTCTTGGGCGCCGAACCCCTCGTACGGGAAGCCGTTGAGCGTGACGACCTCGAGACCGCGGCGGTCGATCTCGGCGCGCAGCGCGCGAAGGGCGGCGAGGTCGGTCATCAGGGAGCGGGCGGCGTCCCGGGCGAGCCAGAGTCCGATGCCGAGACGGTCGCGGCCGAGACGCCGGCGGACGGGTTCGCAGTGGTCGCGGAGCTGGGCGAGGACGCCGTCGAGGGTCTCGGCGGGGTGGACGTTGGTGCAGTAGGCGAGATGGACGGTGGAGCCGTCGGGGTGGCGGAAGCGCATGGGGGCGGCCTGCCTCATTCCCCGCCGCGGAGGATGGAGTTGCCCTGATGGGAGGTGTCGGACGAAGGGAGGTCGAGCCGCAGGCGGCCGCTGAGGCCGTAGAAGGCGACGGGGTTGCGCCACACCACCTGGTCGACGTCGTCGGCGGAGAATCCGGCGGCGAGCATCGCGTCGGCGGCCTTGCGGGTCATGAGCGGATCGCTCTTGCCCCAGTCGGCGGCCGAGTTCACCAGGACGCGCTCGGTGCCGTGGTCCTTGAGCACGGCGACCATGCGGTCCTCGTCCATCTTGGTGTCGGGGTAGAGGGAGAAGCCGAGCCAGGCGCCGCTGTCGGCGGCGTCCTTGACGGTGGTCTCGTTGAGGTGGTCGAGGAGGACGCGGTCGGGGGCGAGCGCGGATTCGCGTAGGACGTCGAGGGTGCGGCGCAGCCCGGCGAGTTTGTCGCGGTGCGGGGTGTGGACGAGGGCGGGCAGGCCGTGGTCGGCGGCGAGCTGGAGCTGGGCGGCGAGGGCGGTGTCCTCGGCGGGGGTCATGGAGTCGAAGCCGATCTCCCCGACGGCGACGACGTGGTCCTTGACGAGGTAGCGGGGAAGGGCGTCGAGAACGGGGGTGCAGCGGGGGTCGTTGGCCTCTTTGGGGTTGAGGGCGAGGGTGCAGTGGAGGGCGATGCCGTACTGGGCGGCCCGGAAGGGTTCCCAGCCGAGGAGCGAGTCGAAGTAGTCGAGGAAGGAGGCGGGTGACGTGCGGGGCTGGCCGAGCCAGAAGGAGGGTTCGACCAAGGCGCGGACTCCGGCGTCGTACATCGCCTGGTAGTCGTCCGTGGTGCGCGAGGTCATGTGGATGTGGGGGTCGAAGATGCGCATCAGGACTCCTGCGTGGGGGTGGTGAGGGCGAGGACGCGGTGCAGGTCGTCGGGGACGGTGCGGCCGGCGGCGGTGCGTTCGGCGGCGTAGTCGGCGAGCATCCGGGCGAGTTCGCCGTCACCCCGGGCGCGTTGGGCCAGGCCGGCGACGGTGTCGACGGGGACCCCGGTGAAGAGGCACTTGAGGACGGCGTGGCGCCAGGCGTGCGGGGCGAGATGGGCGGCGGCGTAGGGGCCGAGGGCGGCGGAGAGCAGGGTGGTGTCGTGGGTGCGCAGGGCGTCCTCGACGAGGGGCAGGGCCTGTGGGCCGGTGAGGAGTGAGGGGAGGGAGAGGAGGACGGCGCGGCGTTCGGCGGCGGAGCCGTGGTGGTAGAGGCGGGTGAGGATGTCCGTGTCGGCGCGGGCCGCCCTGAGGAGGAGGACGCGGGCGGAGTCGGCGTGCTCCGGGCCGCAGTGCCGGCCCGCGGAGGCGAAGCGCAGCTCCCAGAGGGTGGTGCGGGCGGCGGCGGCGCTGAGGGCCTCGTCGAGCCAGGCGCGGGCGGAGTCGGTCAGCATGCCGCGGCCTCCCGTGGGGTGAGGTGACGCCGCAGGAACGCGAGGGAGGTACGGGCGAGTTCGGGGCCGGCGTGGGAGTGGCGGGGCAGTTCGACGACTGTCAGGCCCTGGTATCCGGAGGCGGTGAGTGCGCTGAGGGCGGCGAGGACGGGTGGGAAGTCGATGTCCCCGTCGCCGAACGGGAGGTGCTCGTGGGCTCCCCTGCGCATGTCCTCGATCTGGACGTGGTGCAGCCAGGGGGCGGCGGCGCGGACACAGTCGGCGGGCGGCGCGGACTCCAGACACTGGCAGTGCCCGATGTCGAGTGTGAGGCCGAGGTGGCGGGGGTCCGGGTCGCCGAGGAGGCCGCGGAGGGTGTGGAAGTCGTCGAGGGTGGCGAGGAGGTGACCGGGTTCGGGTTCGATGGCGAGGGGGACGCGGGCGGCGGCCGCGGCTTCGAGGACGGGGGTGAGGGATTCGGTGAGGCGCTTCCAGGCGGTGGATTCGGAGGTGGCCTGGGGGGTGACGCCGCTGAAGCAGTGGACGGCGTGGGCGCCGAGGTCGGCGGCGACGCGGACGGCGCGCAGGAGGAGGCGCGTGCGGGTGGCACGGGCGTCGGGGTCCGGGTCGAGGAGAGAGGGGCCGTGCTTGCGCCGCGGGTCGAGGACATAGCGGGCGCCGGTCTCGACGGTGACGCCGAGGCCGAGCGCTCCGAGGCGCCGGGCCAGTCGGGCGGTGCGGGCGGGGAGGTCGGGCGCCAGGGGGTCGAGGTGCATGTGGTCGAGGGTGAGGCCGACGCCGTCGTAGCCGAGGTCGGCGAGGAGGGCGAGGGCGTCGTCGAGCCGGAGGTCGGTGAGGCCGTTGGTGCCGTAGCCGAGGCGCACGGCGGGGGGTCGGGGGCTCATGTGGGGCTCACCTTCCGGGCGAGAGCGCGGGCGAGCGGGGCGAGGCCGAGCAGCGCGAGTGCGGTGACGGGTGCGCCGGCTCGGGCGGCGAGGGTGGCCTGGAGGGGAATCAGTGCGCGGATGCCGGCGCCGACGGAGCGCTGGGTGAGAGGAGGTGACGGGTTGAGGGTCGCGTGGAGGAGGGGCGTGGCGGGGGTGCGGGCGTAGGCGGCGGCAAGCGTGGTGGTGAGGAGGGGGCCCACTGTGGTGGCGGTACGCGCCCCGGAACCGCGGGGCGGTGCGCCCAGGGGCGAGCCCGTCGGGCCGTCGGCCGGCCCCCGGCGCCGGTGGGCCGCCCGTTCGGTGGAGCCCCGGGCCGAGCGTCTCGCGTGGCTCACCGCGAGGATGGAGGCTGCGCCCGTTGCGCCGGGCGGGCGGGCCCCTGCGGCCGCGGCCACCGCGAGGGTGGTGGCCAGGGCCAGCAGCGGGGCGCGGGTCGAGCCGCCGTGGGCTTCGTGGCGGGAGACCGCGGTGACCGCGTAGGTGTGGGCGGCCAGGAGGGCGGCGGAGGGGAGGGGGCGGGGGGAGGGGGACCCGCCCCCCGTGGCGGTGGCACCGAGGAGGAGGTCCAGGGCGCGGGCCGTCGCCATCGCCGCCGGCCCCGCCGGGGTGTGCTTCCCGTGCAGGTCGTAGGACCAGACGGTGGCCGCGAGTGCGGTGGCGACGCCGAGCGCCGGGCGGCCCGCGCGGGCGGCGAGGCCGAGGCCGGCGGCTGTGAGCGCCGCGGAGGCGGCGAGGGCCGCGTGGGGGGAGATCCGGCCCGAGGGGATCGGGCGGTGGGGGCGGTCGACGGCGTCCTCGGCCCGGTCGGCCCAGTCGTTGAGCGCCATGCCCGCCTCGTACAGGCAGAGGGAGGAGCCGATGGCGAGGAGTGTGCGCCGGTTCGGGCGCAGGCCTGCGGCCGCCGCGCCCGCGAGGGCGTCACCCGGCACGGTGAACAGTGCCGAGACGCGGAACAGTTCCGCCCAGGCGGTCAGGCGCGCGCCCACCGTGCGCGTCGCGCTTTCGGAGCCCACGCCGCTCCCGGTCTGGGCTCCACCCGTACGCGTCCGCGTCCCCGTACGCGTTTCCCCGCTCACCGGCCCTCCCCCAGCCGTGCCGCGAACGCGATCAGGCGGGCGTACTGGTCCGCCAGGCCCGCGGGGGCGGTGTCGCCGTCCGGGTCCTTGAAGTAGAAGGCCAGCTCCTCCAGGGGGCCCGTGAGGCCCCGCTCGTGGGCTCGGGCGGTCAGGCGGGCCAGGTCCAGGACGAGGGGGGCCGCCAGGGCGGAGTCGCAGCCCTGCCAGGTGGTCTGCAGTGTCATGCGGGAGCCGAGGAAGCCGTCGAAGGCGATGTGGTCCCAGGCGGTCTTCCACTCCCCCATCGCCGGTACGTCGTCGATGTGGACCTCGCCCTCCGGGGCCCGGCCGAAGATCTCGGCGAGTACCCGTTCCTTGCCCGCGTTCTTCGCCGCGGCGGCGGCCGGGTCGGCGAGGGCCGCCCCGTCGCCGCCGCCGAGGAGGTTGGTGCCGGACCAGGCCCGTACGGTCAGGGCCCGCTGGAGGAACATCGGGGCGAGGACGGAGCGCAGCAGCGTCTGGCCGGTCTTGCCGTCCCGGCCGGCGTGGGGCAGGCCGCTCGCCGTGACGGTGGTGGCGAGGGCGGGGTGGCGCAGCCCGGTCGAGGGGGTGAAGTTGACGTGGGGGCAGCCGGCGCGCAGTGCCGCGGCCGCGTAGAGCGTGCTGGGCGGAAGTCCGGCGCCCCCCGACGCCGGCTCCGTCGTCGCCACATTGACGACGATCACCCGCTCCAGGTCCAGTCGTCGCCGGAAGTCCGTCAGGTCGGCGGCGAAGGCGGCGATCAGTTCCTCCTCGTCGCGGGTCTCCCCGGGCAGGGGGCCGCCGGGGCGGATCTCCGCGTCGGCGGCCGCCAGTTCGGTGGCGACGGCTGTGGCGAGGCCGTGGGACAGGACGCCGGCGGCGGTGAGTCGCTCGGCGCGTTTGGGCAGGGGGCAGGCGGCGGTGTCGTGTCCGCCGAAGGCCAGGTCTGGCAGTGCGGGGAGGCCCGCGGAGGCGAAGGGCTCGGTCTCGGTGACCATGCCGGTGGGCGGGTGCAGTCCTGCCGTGACCGCGGCGCACCCGGCGATCGCGGTGGTGGCGACGGAGCCTCGCGCGCCGATGAACCAGACTCCGACTCGTGTGCGTGGCATGGCCAGCCTCCCTGGGTCTTTGGGGTGCGGTGGAGACGGCGGGCGGGGGGTACGGCGCCTCCCCGCCCGCCGCCGGCTGAGCGGGAGCTCTATGGGGTCGAGGGGAGCTCCTTGAGCTGGATGTCGCGGAAGGACACCTGGTCGTCGGCTCCGTGGTTCTGGATGCCGATGTGGCCGCCCTTGAGGCTGCGGGCCGGGTCGGTGTTGGTGAAGTCGTTGATCTTCACCCCGTTGAGGAACACCCGGAGCCGTTCGCCCTGTACGCGGATCTCGTAGGTGTTCCACTGGCCGGGTGGCCGCAGGACCGCGTCGCGTGCCGTCAGGTCGGCGGACTTGAAGCCGTAGACGGCTCCGGTGGTCCGGTCGGCGGCGTCGGTGGCGTCGATCTGGATCTCGTAGCCGTTGTTCACGGCGGACCAGGGGTCGTCGGAGGCGGGGAAGCCCACGAAGATCCCGGAGTTGTCGTCGCCCGCCATCTTCCAGTCCAGGGTGAGCGAGTACGAGGTGAACTCCTTGGCCTGGTACCAGAGCATCCCCATGCCGCCGACCGAGCGCAGTTCGCGGTCGGCGATGTCGAAGCCGCCGGGGCCTGCCTGCTTCCAGCCTTCGTGGGTCTCGCCGTTGAAGAGGGTCCGGTAGCCGGTCTGGGGCCGGCAGTCGGCGGCGACCTGGCCGGTGGTGTAGCGCAGTCCGCCGAGCAGGTGTTGCCGGAAGGCGGGTTCGGTGTACGACTCCTTGGTGTGGCCGCCGCCGGTGTAGAAGGAGCGGCCGCCGCCGTAGGTCTGGCACCAGGCGATGGGGTGGTCGCCCTTCATGGTGCCGCCCTGGTAGGTGGTTTCGTCGAGGGTGGCGAGGATGCGGGCCTGGCCGCGGGGGTTGGTGCGGTAGTTGTACCACTCGTCGGTCCGCTGCCAGGGGCCGTCGATGTGGGCGGTCGCCGGGTGGGCGTCGTCCTCGACCCGTACGGTCGCGGGCTGGATCTGGGGGTGGGAGGCGAAGTGGGCGCCTACGAGTCCGCCGTAGAACTCCCAGTCGTACTCGGTGTCGGCGGCGGCGTGGATGCCCATGTAGCCGCCGCCGGTGGAGACGTAGTTCTCGAAGGCGGCCTGCTGTTGGGGGTCGAGGACGTCGCCGGTGGTGGAGAGGAAGACGACGGCGTCGTAGCGGGCGAGGTTGCTGGTGGTGAACTGGCGTGGTTCCTCGGTCGCGTCGACGGTGATGCCGCTGTCGGCGCCGAGTTCCTTGAGGGCGGTGATGCCGGTGCCGATCGAGTCGTGGCGGAATCCGGCGGTGCGGGAGAAGACGAGGACGCGTTTGGCGTCGGGGGCGGCCGCGGCGGCGGAGAGGGTGAAGTCGTCGACGTCGTAGAGGGCGCCCGCGCCGCCCTTGAAGACGAGGAAGAGCTGGGTGGTCCTGCGGGGTACGTTGCGCAGGGGTACGTCGATGTCCTGGAAGGTCTCCCAGCTGCCGGTCACGGGGACGGGTGAGGAGCCGAGCAGGGTGCCGGTGGGGGATCCGGTGCGGATTTCGAGGAAGCCGCCGGCGCCGCCGGAGGAGACGCGTGCGGTGAGTCGGGTGGAGCCGGTGAGGTTGTAGGGCGTGAAGGAGATCCAGTCGCCGTTGTCGATGTCGCCGACGGTCCTGCCGCCGTGTGCCTGGGTCTTGTCGTAGGTACGGATGCCGCTCTGGGCGTCGAAGTGTTCGGCCTGGCGGTGGCGGGGCTGGAGTTTGGCCTGGTCATGGCTGGTGAGCGGGGCCTGGCCGCCGCCTCCGCCGTCGGTGTACTCGGCGTCGAGGACGGCGAAGATGTTGGCGTCGTCGTCGTGGCCGCCGTCGGCGTCGGTCTTGATGGTGCCGGTGCAGCCGTTGGCGGAGGTGACGGGGTGGCCGTGGCTGTCGTGGCCGAGGATGTAGGTGACCTTGACCTTGGCGCAGTCGATCGTGCCGTCCTCCGGGTCGGTGACCGTCACCTTGAAGGGGATCTCGTCGCCGAAGGTGAACAGGGCGCCGTCGGCGGGGAGTTCGAGGGTGATCCTGGGTGCGGTGTTGCCGACGACGACGCGGACGGAGGCGGAGCCGGTGCGGCCGCTGGTGTCCTTGGCCGTCACGGTGGCGGTGTACGTGCCGTTCGTGCGGTAGGTGTGCGTGGGGTGGGGGGCGGTCGAGGTGCCGCCGTCACCGAAGTCCCAGCTGTAGGTGAGGGTGTCGCCGTCGGCGTCGGTGGTGCCTGCCGAGGAGAAGGCGACCTTCAGGGGTGCCACGCCGGAGGTCTTCGTGGCGCTCGCCTCGGCGACCGGTGAGCGGCCGCCGGTGGCGTTCTCGATGCGGTAGAGGCCGGAGTTGTGGTCGCCGCCGAACCAGGCGGTGCCGTAGTCGAGGACGTACAGGGCTCCGTCGGGGCCGAAGGCCATGTCCATGATCTGGGTGCCGGTCCAGGGCACGGGGTTGATGGACTGGACGGCGCCGTCGGCGCTCTGCTCGATGCGCTTGATCCAGCGTCGGCCGAATTCTCCGGCGAAGAAGTCGCCGTCGTACGACTCCGGGAACTTCACCGGGGAGGTGGAGGCGGCGTCGTAGCGGTAGACGGGTCCGCCCATGGGTGATTCGGATCCGGTGCCGAACTCGGGTACGGAGCCTCCGTTGTAGGGGATCCAGGCGGGTTCGGCGGGCGGGAGGTCGACGAGTCCGGTGTTGTGCGGCGAGTCGTTCTTGAGCGCACCGCAGTCGAAGGTCGCGCCCGAGATCCTGGTGGCGAAGTCGTAGTCGACGTAGGGCTCGTTGTTGCCGGTGCAGAAGGGCCAGCCGAAGTTGCCGGGCTTGGTGACGCGGGCGAACTCGACCTGGCCGGCGGGTCCGCGCGTGGGGTCGGCGGCGCCGGCGTCGGGGCCGTAGTCGCCGACGTAGAGGACGCCGGTCGCCTTGTCGACGCTGAAGCGGAAGGGGTTGCGGAAGCCCATGGCGTAGATCTCGGGGCGGGTCTTGTCGGTGCCGGGGGCGAAGAGGTTGCCGTCGGGGATGGTGTACGTGCCGTCGTCGGCGACCTTGATGCGGAGGATCTTGCCGCGGAGGTCGTTGGTGTTGCCGGAGGTGCGGCGGGCGTCGAACGCGGGGTTGCGGCCGGGGCGGTCGTCGATGGGGGTGAAGCCGTCGGAGGCGAAGGGGTTGGAGTCGTCGCCGGTCGAGAGGTAGAGGTTGCCCTGGGCGTCGAAGTCGATGTCGCCGCCGACGTGGCAGCAGATGCCCCGGGTGGCGGGGATGTCGATGACCTTCTTCTCGCTGGCGTTGTCGAGGGTTCCGTCGGCTTTCAGGGTGAAGCGGGAGAGGCGGTTGACGCCTTCGTACGGGGCGAAGTCGGCGGGGGTGCCGTCGCTCGGGGCGTCGCCGGTCGGGGTGGTGAGCGGTGGGGCGTAGTAGAGGTAGATGGCCTTGTTCTGGGCGAAGTCCGGGTCGAGGCCGATGCCTTGGAGGCCTTCCTCGTCGTGGGAGTAGACGGGGATCGTGCCGATGACCTCGGTGTTGGCCGCGGCGTCGGTGCGGCGTAGTTCGCCGCCTCGGGAGGTGTGCAGGACGCTGCGGTCGGGGAGCACGGCCAAGGACATCGGTTCGCCGACTTCTTCGCCGCCCTTGGCGAGGGTGACCTGCTGGAATGCTTCGGCGGCCGCGGTAGCTGCCGTCGTGCCGGCCGCCGTCGTCCTGGTGGTGGTGGTGGTCGTGCTGTCCGGGTCGGCCGCGAGGGCCTGTGGCGGCGCGCCGAGGGCGAGGAGTCCGACGGCGAGGAGGGCGAGCGACTTCCTGGCTCGGGGGCGTTTTCTGTGCACGGGTGTCCTCCGGAGTAGGGCCGGGTGTGCGGGGTGTCCGGGGACCGGCGTGCGCCGTCACGCTGGTCTCATACCTCTGTCACGTCATGTACACATCAAGGACCGTAGCGGGGTTCATCCACTCCGCAAAGCCCTTGTGCACCGATACCGCTGAACTTTTCCCCGAGAGAGGACAAAGCCTCTCTCGGGCCAAGCCGGGCCGATCCGGTCCGGGCAGGGAGCTACCGGTCGCCTCCGAAGGCGGCGTCGAAGGAGGCCGCCGGCGGGTCGAAGTCGAAGCGCCTGAGGTGGGCCAGCGCTTCCGGCGCGCCGGTCAGCCGGTCCATCCCCGCGTCCTCCCACTCCACCGACACCGGCCCGTCGTAGCCGATCGAGCGGAGCATCCGGAACACGTCCTCCCAGGGCACGTCACCGTGCCCGGCCGAGACGAAGTCCCAGCCGCGCCGCGGATCGCCCCAGGGGAGGTGCGAGCCGAGGCGTCCGTTGCGCCCGTCGAGGCGCTTGCGGGCCTCCTTGCAGTCCACGTGGTAGATCCGGTCGCGGAAGTCCCACAGGAAGCCGACCGGGTCCAGGTCCTGCCAGACGAAGTGGCTCGGGTCGAAGTTCAGCCCGAACGCCGGACGGCGGTCGACCGCCTCCAGGGCCCGCTGGGTGGTCCAGTAGTCGTACGCGATCTCGCTGGGATGGACCTCGTGGGCGAAGCGCACACCCTCGGCGTCGAAGACGTCCAGGATCGGGTTCCAACGCTCCGCGAAGTCCTCGAAACCGCGCTCGATCATCCGCTCAGGAACCGGCGGGAACATCGCCACCAGGTGCCAGATCGACGAGCCGGTGAACCCGATGACGGTGTCGACGCCGAGGGCTCCCGCGGCCCGCGCGGTGTCGGCCAGCTCGCGCGCCGCGCGCCGCCGTACGCCCTCCGGCTCGCCGTCGCCCCAGATCCGGGCCGGCACGATCGCCTGATGGCGTTCGTCGATCGGATGGTCGCAGACGGCCTGGCCCACCAGGTGGTTGGAGATCGCCCAGCACGTGAGGCCGTACTTCTCCAGGAGGGCGCGGCGGCCGTCGACGTACGACGGGTCCGCCAGCGCCTTGTCGACCTCGAAGTGGTCGCCCCAGCAGGCGAGTTCGAGGCCGTCGTAGCCGAAGTCGCGGGCGAGCCGGCAGACCTCCTCCAGGGGAAGGTCGGCCCACTGGCCGGTGAAGAGGGTGAAGGGACGTGGCACGGCGACGGTCTCCTTTACTCCTGCGGTACGGGAGTGTGGGCGGTGGTGTGGACGGGGGTGTCGATGGGGGTGTCGATGGGGGTGTAGACGGCGTTCTTGGCGGCGCTCTCCTCCACCGCGGCCAGGACCCGCTGAACCTGGAGTCCGTCGGCGAAGGAGGGCGCGGGGGCGGTCCCGGACGCGATGGCGAGGACCAGGTCGCGGGCCTGGTGGACGAAGGTGTGCTCGTAGCCGAGCGCGTGGCCCGGCGGCCACCAGCCCTCCAGGTAGGGGTGGTCCGGCTCGGTCACCAGGATGCGGCGGAAGCCCGCGGAGGCGGCCGGCTCGGTGTGGTCGTGGAAGGAGAGTTCGTTGAGCCGCTCCAGGTCGAAGGCGAGTGAGCCCTTCTCGCCGTTGATCTCCAGTCGCAGGGCGTTCTTGCGGCCCGCGGCCATCCGGGTCGCCTCGAAGGAGGCGAGGGCCCCGGAGGCGAGCCGCCCGGTGAACAGCGCGGCGTCGTCCACCGTCACCGTCCCGTACGCACCGCCCGCCGCGGCCCCGGAGAGGCCGGCCGACACCCCGGCGAGCAGCGGACGTTCCCGTACGAAGGTCTCGGTGAGCGCCGAGACCCCGACCAGGAGCTCCCCCGCCAGATACTGCGCGAGATCGACGGCGTGCGCGCCGAGGTCCCCGAGGGCTCCCGATCCCGCGTGCTCGCGCTCCAGGCGCCAGGTCAGCGGAAAGCCCGGGTCGACGAGCCAGTCCTGCAGATACGTGACCCGTACGTGGCGGAGCGCGCCGAGCCTGCCCTCCGCGACGAGCCGGCGGGCGTACGCGATGGCCGGCACGCGCCGGTAGTTGAAGCCGACCATGGCGACCTGGCCGCGGGCCGCGGCCGCCTGTGCCACGGCGGCCATGGCCTCGGCCTCGGCGACGGAGTTGGCGAGCGGCTTCTCGCACAGGACGTGCTTGCCCGCCTCCAGGGCGGCGACGGCGATCTCCGCATGGCTGTCGCCGGGGGTGCAGACGTCCACGAGCTGGACGTCGTCGCGGGCGACGAGGGCGCGCCAGTCGGTCTCGGCGGCCGCCCAGCCGTGCTGCGCGGCGGCGGCCCGTACGGCGGCCGCGTCGCGGCCGGCGACGGCGGCGAGGACCGGTCGCATCGGCAGGTCGAAGACGCGTCCGGCGGTGCGCCACCCCTGGGAGTGTGCGGCGCCCATGAACGCGTAGCCGACCATGCCGATACCGAGTGTCGGCGGCGTGGCCTCGCCGGCCTCGCTGTCCCTCTGTTCCATACGGATTCCTCCTCGTCGGTTGCGCGGTGGGGGCGGCCGGAGGCCGGTCAGCTGAAGCCCGTGGGCAGGTACTCGTCGACGTTGTCCTTGGTCACGACGGCCGAGTAGAGGGTGATGGAGGCCGGGATCTCCAGCTCGGACATCCCTCCCACGCCCTTCTTCTGGCCGAGGGCGCGGGCCAGGTCGATGGCGGAGGCGGCCATGGTCGGCGGGTAGAGGACGGTCGCCTTGAGCACGCCGGTGTCGGCCTTGATGGCGTCCATGGCGGACTTGGCTCCGGCGCCGCCGACCATGAGGAAGTCCTTGCGGCCGGCCTGGGCGATGGCGCGCAGGGCGCCCACCCCCTGGTCGTCGTCGTGGTTCCACAGGGCGTCGAACTTCGGCTGGGCCTGGAGGAGTTGGGCCATCTTCGCCTGGCCGGACTCGACGGTGAAGTCGGCGGCCTGGCGGGCCGTCTTGCGGATGTTGGGGTAGTTCTTCAGGGCGTCGTCGAAGCCCTGGGTGCGCTGCTTGGTCAGCTCCAGGCTGTCCATGCCGGCCAGCTCGATCACGGTGGCGTCCGGCTTGTCCTTCAGCTTCTCGCCGATGTAGCGGCCGGCGTTGAGGCCCATGCCGTAGTTGTCGCCGCCGATCCAGCAGCGGTAGGCCTGCGGGGAGGCGAAAATGCGGTCCAGGTTGATGACGGGGATGCCGGCCTTCATGGCCTGGAGGCCGACCTGGGTGAGTGCCTTTCCGTCGGCGGGCAGGATGACGAGGACGTCGACCTTCTTGTTGATGAGGGTCTGGATCTGGCCGATCTGGATGGCGGTGTCGTTGGAGCCCTCGGTGATCTCCAGGGTGACGTCGGAGTACTTCTTCGCCCGGTCCTTGGCGTTCTGGTTGATGGCGTTGAGCCAGCCGTGGTCGGCCTGGGGGCCGGCGAACCCGATGGTCACGGGGGTGCCGGGCTTGTCGTCGGCGGCGGGGACGCCGCTCGCGGCCGGGGCTGTGTTGCCGGCGTTCCTGGGCTCGTTGCTGGTGCAGGCGGTGAGCAGCGCTCCGGCGGAGACGGCGGCGGTGCCGAAAAGGAGGCCTCTGCGGCTGGTTTGTGGCATGGCGGCGGGACCCTTCTGGGTGAGGGGGCGGTACGGGGTTCGGTGCGAGGCGGTGGGTCAGGCCTCGCCGGTGCGCGCGGTGCGGCGCTGGACCAGGACGGCGGCGACGATGATCGCGCCCTTGGCGATCTGCTGGACGTCGCTCTGCAGGTTGTTGAGCGCGAAGATGTCGGTGATCGTGGTGAATACCAGGACGCCGAGGACGGAGCCGGCGATGGTGCCGCGGCCGCCGGTGAGCAGGGTTCCGCCGATGATGGCGGCGGCGATGGCGTCGAGTTCGTACAGGTTGCCGTTGGTGTTCTGGCCGGAGCCGGACAGGATGATCAGCAGGAAGGCCGCGATGCCGCAGCACAGTCCGGAGAGCAGATAGAGGTAGAGGCGCTGGCGGCGTACGTCGATGCCGGCGAGGCGGGCGGCTTCCGCGTTGCCGCCGACGGCGACGGTGCGGCGGCCGAAGGTGGTCCGGTTGAGGATGAGCCAGCCCGCGACGGTGACGGCGGCGAAGACGAGGACGAGCGGCGGGATGCCGAGGACGTAGGCGTCGGGGATGCCGAGGTCGAGGACGGACTCGACGGTGACGATCTGGGTGCGGCCGTCGGTGATCTGGAGGGCGAGTCCGCGGGCAGAGGCGAGCATGGCGAGGGTCGCGATGAACGGCACCATCCCGCCGTACGCGATGAGGAGCCCGTTCACCAGTCCGCAGCCCAGGCCGACGACGACGGCGGTGAAGAGGATGCCGGCGAAGCCGTACTCCTGGGTGGCGAGCGTGGTCGCCCATACGGAGGCGAGGGCGACGATGGCGCCGACGGAGAGGTCGATGCCGCCGCTGGTGATGACGAAGGTCATGCCGACGGTGACGACACCGATGACCGAGGCCTGGGTGAGGACGAGCTGGAGGTTGGAGGTGCTGAGGAATTCGTCGGGCTTGGTGAGGCCGCCGACCGCGACCAGTACGGCGAGCACCCCCAGCAGGGAGAGGGTGCGGGCGTCGGCCCTGAGCCCGAGCGTGAGCCGACCCCCCTCCCGCACAGGCGCCTTGGTGTTCTTGGCGGTGGACAGCGTCATGACGCCGGGCTCCCTTCCATCACGAGGTCGAGTACGCGGTGTTCGTCGAGCTCGCGGGCGGGTGCCGTGTGGACGACACGGCCCTCCCTGAGCACCAGGACACGGTCGGCGAGGCCCAGCACCTCGGGGACTTCGCTCGACACGAGGAGGACGGCGAGGCCGTCGTCGGCGAGCCGGCGGATGACGGCGTAGAGCTCGGCGCGGGCTCCGACGTCGACCCCCCGGGTCGGCTCGTCGAGGAGCAGGACCCGGCAGCCGCGCAGCAGCCACCGCGCGAGGACGGCCTTCTGCTGGTTGCCGCCGGAGAGGGTACGGATCCGGGCGTCGGGGTTGTCGGGCCTGAGGGAGAGTTCGCGGGTGGCGGCCCGGGAGGCCGCGCGTTCGGCACCTCGGTCGATCCAGCCGGCGCGCGAGAAGCGGGCGAGGGTGGAGAGCGAGACGTTGCGGGTGACGGACTCCAGCATCAGCAGGCCCTGGGCCTTGCGCTCCTCGGGGGCGAGACCGAGCCCGGCGCGGACCGCGTCCCGGACGCTGCCGGGGCGCAGGGTGCGGCCGTCGACGACGACCCGTCCGGCGGTGGCCTTCCTGGCGCCGTAGATCGTCTCCAGGATCTCGGAGCGGCCGGATCCGACGAGCCCGGCGAGTCCGACGATCTCGCCTGGCCGTACGTCGAGGTCGACGGGGGCGAACTCGCCGTCCCTCGCGAGCCCTTGGACCCGCAGCACGGGTGGGGCGGCCGGGGGCTGCGCGGGGCGCGGCGGGAAGACGTACTCGACGTCGCGGCCGGTCATCAGGGCGACGATGTCCCGGGTGGGGGTCGAGGCGGCGGGCAGTCCCCCGGCGACGGCCCTGCCGTCCTTGAGGACGGTGACGCGGTCGCCGATGCGGCGGATCTCCTCCAGCCGGTGGGAGATGTGGACGACCGCGACCCCGGCCGCGGTGAGGTCGGCGACGATACGGAAGAGGTTGTCGACCTCGTCGGGGTCGAGCGCGGCCGACGGCTCGTCCATGACGATGAGGCGGACGTCGTGGGAGAGCGCGCGGGCCATCGAGACGATCTGCCGCTGGGCGGCGGAGAGTTCGCCGACTCGTCGGGCCGGGTCGATCTCGGGGTGGCCGAGCCGCTTGAGGAGTGCGGACGTGGAGGTCCGGGCGGCGCGGCCGCGGACGACGAAGCCTGCCGTGGTGGGTTCGTGGCCGAGGTGGACGTTCTCGGCGACGGAGAGCCCTTCGACGAGGTCGAGCTCCTGGTAGATGGTGGCGATGCCGAGACGCATCGCGGCGATCGGGGAGCGCAGCCGGACGGGGGCGCCGGCCCAGGTGATCCGGCCGCCGTCGGGCTGGTGGGCGCCGGCGAGGACCTTGATGAGGGTGGACTTGCCGGCGCCGTTCTGGCCGAGGAGGCAGTGGACCTCGCCGGGGGCGACCTCGAGGTCGACGCCGTCGAGGGCGCGGACGCCGGGGAAGGACTTGGTGATGCCGGACATGGTGAGCAGGGGCCGGGCTTGAGGCACGGGCGGTTCTTGAGGCGCGGGTGGGTCTTGAGGCACGGGCGGGTCTTGAGGCAGGGGCGGATCTTGAGGCATGGGTGAGGTCCCCTCGGCGGGTGCGGGTGTGCGCCTGAGCGGGTGGGAACTGAGGTGGGGCCGGCGGGTGCGGCTCGGTGGTGGGCTTGTGCCCACCCGTCCCGCCCTGCGGCTCGGTGGTGGGCACAACCGAGCTGTTACGCCGGGGAGAAGAGGTGGTCGCTGATGAGGCGGGCCGCGCCGGTGACTCCGGCCGCCGGGCCCAACTCGCCGAGCACGATGGGGAGATTGCCGGTGGCCAGCGGCAGGGACTGCCGGTAGACCTGGGTGCGGATACTGGCGAGGAGGTGGTGTCCGAGGCCGGTCACCCCGCCGCCGATCACCACCAGACCGGGATTGAAGAAGCTGACGAGTCCGGCGATGACCTGCCCGACCCGGTTGCCGCCCTCACGGATGAGCCCGAGCGCGGTGGCGTCCCCCGCGGCGGCGGCCGCGGCGACGTCCACGGCCGTGAGCCGGCCGGCCGCCGCGAGGCGTCCGGCGAGCTCATCCGACCGGCCGCCGCGCGCCGCGTCCTCGGCGTCGCGGGCCAGGGCGGCTCCGCTGAAGTGGGCTTCCAGGCAGCCCTTGTTGCCGCAGGCGCAGGAGCGGCCGTCCGGTTCGACCTGGATGTGCCCGATGTCGCCGGCGCTGCCCGTCGTACCGCGGTAGACCTGACCGCCCACGACGATGCCGCAGCCGATGCCCGTACCGATCTTGACGCAGAGGAAGTCGCCGACCGAGCGGGCGACGCCCGCGTGCTGCTCCCCCATGGCCATCAGGTTCACGTCGTTGTCGACCATGACCGGACAGCCGAGTTCCTGGCTGAGCGCCTCCCGTACGGGGAAGCCGTCCCAGCCGGGCATGATCGGGGGCGCGACCGGGATGCCCTCGGGGAAGCGGACCGGGCCGGGGACGCCGATGCCGGCGCCGTCGAAGCCTTCGGCGAGCCCGGAGGCGCGCAGTTTGGCGGCCATCGACAGGGCCTGCTCGAAGACGGCGACGGGGCCTTCGCGGACGTCCATCGGGTGGTTGAGATGCCCGAGCACCTCCAACTCGGCGTTGGTGACGGCCACATCGATGGAGGTGGCGCCGATGTCGATGCCGAGGAAGCGGAGTTCGGGGGCGAGCCGGATGTTGTGCGAACGGCGGCCGCCCCGGGAGGCGGCGAGTCCGTCCGCGACGACGAGTCCGGTCTCCAGGAGCCGGTCGACCTCGACGGCGAGTTTGGATCGGGAGAGGTCGACCTGATCGCCCAGCTGCGCACGGGAGTTGGGTCCTCCGTCGCGCAGCAGCCGGAGCAGTCGCGCCTGGTGCGCGTTGGCAGGCCGTGCCGTCATGCGTCTCACGCGCCCCTCCCTCTCCGTCGGGCTTTCGAGGGGAACGTAGCAGCGGTGTCCCGGGCTGGGAAGAAGTCGCGCAGGAATCGGGTAGGACTTTTTCCTGGGTGAGGACAAAGCCGGGTGCGGGAAGGTCCGGGAGGAGGCGGTCAGCGCACGTCGACGAGGCGGGCGGAGACGACGACGTTGCCCTCGTACCCCTTCTGCTTCGAGAACCCTCCCCCGCAGGTGATGACGCGCAGCTCGGGGTGGGCGGCCGCCTTGTAGATCCGCTCGGCCGGGAAGCCGTCCTTGGGGACGACCTCGATGCCGTACACGGAGAAGACCGCCGTGCGGCCGTCCTGGCGGGCGATCTCGATGCGATGCCCCTTGTTCAGGGCGCCGAGGTCGTAGAAGACGGCGCGCCCGTCGGGTGTGTCGACATGGCCGACGACGACCGCGGTGCCCTTCTCGCCCGGGGTGACGGCGCGGGTGAACCAGCCGGCGAGGTTCCTCTCGTACGGGGGCGGGGTGTCGATCCATCCCTCGGCGTCGAGGCCGACGCCGGTGACGGGTGCGTCGATACGGACGGCCGGGACACGGACGTGTACGGGGCGGGAGGCGGGCAGCGGGGCGGGGACGACATCGGGGCGGGCGACGGCGGCGGCGTGGTCCGGGGCCGCGGCGGCGAGCGGCTGCGGGGGGCCTGCGGTCGGCCACTCCTCCGTACCGCCGCGCACCAGGTGGACCCCCACCAGCAGGACGACGGCCAGGACACCCCACGCACCGCGCGTGCCCGGCCCGCTCGGCAACCCGCTCGACCCCTGCACGGTTCGCCCTCTCCCTCGTACGCGCGTGTGCCGCGCACCGTATGCCGTATGCCGTATGTCGTATGCCGATATGGGCGATGTACGCGATGTGTGCGCTGGCGCCCCTCCGCCCCGGACCTCGTCACCCCGGGGCGGAGGAGCCGTATCAGGAGCGGCCGTCGGCGCGGCGGCGGCGCATCAGCAGCACACCGCCGCCGAGTGCGCCGGCGATGAGCGCGGAGCCCGCGACGACCTCGGTGGTGCCGAGCGCGTCCGTGCCGCCGCCGAAGCCGGCCTTCACGCCCTTGGGGGCGCCGGTGTCGTGGCCGCCCGTCGTCTGTCCGCCCGTCGTCCGGCCGCCGGTGGTCTGGCCGCCCGTGGTCTGGCCCCCGGTGGTCTGGCCGCCGGTCGTGTGGCCCGGGGACCCGCCGGCGATGGTGAGGGGCGTGGTGCCCTTCTCGCCCTTGCAGTCGAAGGTCACCTGGTACTCGGCGCCGACCTTGGCGTCGGCGTCGACCGTGGCGGTGCCCGCGTGCCCCTCGTTGAGGGTGACGGTGTCGAAGACGCCGGACGAGACGGTCACGGTCGGGACCTCGCAGCCGTCCGACTTCAGGGTGACCGTGCCGCCGGGGGCGACCGTCGAGGGTGAGACGGAGAAGCCGAACGACGTGATGTTGTTCCCGGTGCCTTCGTCGGCCACGGCCGTCGGCGCGCCGAGGCAGACGGCAGCGGCGGCGGTGACGGTGGTGGTGGCGGTGACGAGCAGGGCTGCGGGAGCAACACGTATCGCGCGCATGGCGATCCTCCAGATCACGCGAGGGGGTGTGTGTGCGGGCGGTCTCCGCACACGGCCGGAAATGTCCCTCGACGCGATCGAAGCTAGGTGGGCCCTCTTCCCGCCGCCACCGGGCTCCGCCGAACGGGGGGTCAGCCCTGGCTGTGCGCGCGGTAGGTCGTACGGGTGTGTTCCGTGTGGGCGCGCATGACCGCCGTCGCCCGGGCCTCGTCGCGCGCCGCGATCGCGTCGATCAGTTCCCGGTGCTCCTTCCAGGACTGCTCGCCGCGCCGGCGGGCGACCGGCGTGTAGTACCAGCGCACGCGGCGGTCGACCTGGCCGGCCAGCTCGGACAGGACGAGGTTTCCGGCCAGTTCCATGACCTTGGCGTGGAAGGCCGCGTCGGTCGCCACGGTCAGCTCGAGGTCGGCGTCCGCGACCGCCTGTTCGCCGCGCGCGCAGAGCTCCTCCAGCGCGGCGGTCCCGGCGGAGCCGGAGTTCGCGGCGGCGAGCCGGGCGGCCTCCGCCTCCAGGAGCGCACGGACGGAGAGGAGCTGGTCGGCCTCCTCGTCGGTCGGCTCGTGGACGAAGGCTCCCTGGGCGGGGCGCAGGTCCACCCAGCCCTCGGTGTTCAGCCGCTGGAGCGCCTCGCGCACCGGCTGCCGGGAGACGCCGAGGTGTCCGGCGAGTTCGCTCTCGACCAGATGCTGACCGGGGCGCAGGGCGCGGGTGGTGATCAGTTCGAGCAGCGTCTCGTAGACCCGGTCGCGCAGCGGCCCGGGCCGCTCCAGCCTGGGCAGGGCCCCTTGCGGCAGTCCTGCGGACACCATCGCGGCCCCCTCGGTTCGCCGTAGGCGATCAGCGCGGATTGGCTATCGCGGATTGGCTATCGTCTACAGTCTACCGGCGCGTAGGTCCCGGCCATGCGGCCCGCCGCCGTCTCGGCCGAAACGCGGCTCCACGGCGCGGCTCTACGGGACGCGGACGACCTGCCCGGCGTACGAGAGGTTGCCGCCGAAGCCGAAGAGCAGGGTCGGCGCCCCGGACGGGAGCTCGCCCCGCTCGACCAGCTTCGCGAGCGCCAGCGGGATCGAGGCGGCCGAGGTGTTCCCGGACTCGACCACGTCACGGGCGACGATCGCGTTGACCGCGCCGATCTTCGCGGCGAGCGGCTCGATGATCCGGAGGTTGGCCTGGTGCAGCACGACACCGGCCAGGTCCTCGGGCGCGAGCCCCGACCGCTCGCACGCCTGGCGGGCGAGGGCGGGCAGCTGCTGGGTGGCCCAGCGGTAGACGGACTGGCCCTCCTGCGCGAAGCGCGGCGGGGTGCCCTCGATACGGACGGCGTGGCCCATCTCCGGGACCGATCCCCACAGCACGGGGCCGATGCCAGGCGCGCCCTCCCCGTCCGCCACCGCCTCGACGATCGCCGCGCCCGCGCCGTCACCGACGAGGACGCACGTCGTGCGGTCGGTCCAGTCCGTCACCTCGGTCATCTTGTCGGCGCCGATGACCAGGGCGCGCCGGGCGCCGCCCGCCCGGATCGCGTGGTCGGCGGTGGCGAGCGCGTGTGTGAAGCCGGCGCAGACCACGTTGAGGTCCATGGTGGCGGGCGAGGCCATGCCGAGCCGGGCGGCGACGCGGGCGGCCGTGTTGGGCGAGCGGTCGATCGCCGTGGAGGTCGCGACGAGGACCAGGTCGATGTCGGCGGGGCCGAGCCCGGCGGTGGCGAGCGCCTTGCCGGCGGCGTGCGCGGCGAGCTCGTCGACCGGCTCGTCGGGGCCGGCCATGTGGCGGGTCCTGATGCCGACCCGGCTGCTGATCCATTCGTCGCTGGTGTCGACGAGCGCGGCCAGGTCGTTGTTGGTCAGCACCTTGGCGGGCTGGTAGTGCCCGAGCGCGGCGATACGAGTGCCCGTCATGCCCGGGACCCCCTTGGGTTCATGTGACGCGTGGTTGTTGCTGTGGTTCGTGCGGAAGCAGGAACCACCCAGTCTTGCCAGCGACTGATCGGTAACCAGGCACGTAAACCACCAAGATTCACCCGTACCTGTTGGGAGACCGTGACAAGGGGCGTTCCGTACCTCCTGTCGGCCACCCCTCCATACTGCAGACAATATTTCGTCGACATGCCCCTCTCTCGCGGTTGGGGCAGGGGCAACTCGGCGTCCTCGCCCCCGAACGGCCATCGGCTGCGTCGTCCACGCCGCGACCGAGCTGAGCGGCCCCGGGATCGTCCGCCACCTCGAAGGCACCCGGTTCTCCATGGGCGAACCCGACCGCTCGGCGTCCGAGCGGTGGGAGGTCTTCGCCGAGGCGATGCGCGCCGGGGGCCTGAAGGACCCGGTCGAGCCGGAGTTGCGTGCCGACATCTGGCGCAAGCTGCTCGGCAACATCTCGACCGAGACGACGACGGTCTGCGCGTACTGCGGAACGGGCTGCAACCTGACCCCTGCACGTGCAGGACAATGAGGTCGTGAAGGTCACCTCATCAAGGGCCGCTTCGGCTTCCAACACGTACAGAACCGGGACTGATGTGACATGGGACGGGTCACCGAGCGACGGCGCGTCATCCGGATCCGCGGCGAGGCGGTGAACGAGCGGCCGGACACGCTGGTGGCCGAGGAGCCGCTGGAGATCCGGCTGAACGGCCGGCCGCTCGCGATCACGATGCGCACGCCCGGCGACGACTTCGCGCTCGCCGCCGGATTCCTGGTCAGTGAGGGGGTGCTCGGCGCCGCCTCCGACGTACGGAACATCGTGTACTGCGCGGGCGCCAAGGACGACGGCACGAACACGTACAACGTGGTGGACGTGCAGCTGGCGCCGGGGGTCCCGGTCCCGGACATCACCCTTGAGCGGAACGTGTACACGACGTCGTCGTGCGGGCTGTGCGGCAAGGCCAGCCTGGACGCCGTCCGCACCACCGCGCGCTTCCCGATCGCCGACACTCCCCCGCTCCGGCTGACGCCCGCGCTGCTCTCCCGCCTCCCGGACCGGCTGCGTGCGGCGCAGCGGGTCTTCGACCGGACCGGCGGGCTGCACGCGGCGGCGCTGTTCTCGGAGGACGGCGAGCTGCTCGACGTACGGGAGGACGTGGGCCGCCACAACGCGGTGGACAAGCTGGTGGGCCGCGCGCTGAGCGACGGCCGGCTGCCGCTGGACCGGGCGGTCCTGATGGTGTCGGGCCGGGCGTCGTTCGAACTGGCGCAGAAGGCGGTGATGGCGGGCATTCCGGTGCTCGCGGCGGTCTCGGCCCCGTCCTCGCTCGCCGTGGACCTGGCCGCGGAGACGGGGCTGACACTGGTCGGCTTCCTGCGCGGTCCGGACATGAACGTGTACGCGGGTGAGCACCGGATCGCCCTCGGCGCCGCGGCCTCCCAGGGCTGACGCACTCCGCCTCGCATGACTCGCCATCGCCGAGTGACCAGCGGGAGCGCGAAGCACGCCCGGCGGATCTCACCGAGGACGACCGCGTCGTTCCCGTCGACGAGGATGCGTCCGACCTCGGTCGCCAGCAAGCGTCGGCCCGGATGGACCGGTGACGGATCCAGGGCGTGGCGTCACCGCGCTCGCCGACCCCGTACGCATGGCTCTCGTACGGGAGTTGGCGGGATCGCCCGAGTGGTCGCGGGCCTGCGGCGGGCGGAGTTCGACGCCCGCTTCCCGGGGCTGCTGGAGCTGGTGCTGCGCGCGGATCCCCGGGGACGGCCTCTAGCGGGCGCGGCGTGCCGTCGCGGCGGGCGGGTCGATCATCTGGAGGGTGAGGGTGGCCGGGGGTTCGGCGATGCCCGGGCCGCCCGCGGCGGTCCAGGCGAGGATGTCGTCGAGGCAGTCGTCGTCCACGGTGAAGCCGATCCAGGCGGCGCGGCCGCCGCGGCGGCGGCCCTCGGTGGAGGGCTGGACGACGACCACGTTCGCCTGAGCGCAGGGGCCGAGGCAGTCGCTCGTACGGACGGACAGCCGGCCACCGGAGGCCGCGGCGGCCTCGCGGAGGCGGGCGAGCTGTCCGGCGTGGTCGATGCCGGGGTTCTTGCGGGCGTCGCCGCAGCAGCAGCCTCGGCAGACGACGAGGGAGCAGGGGCGGGCGCCGTAACGTATCGGGACGGGCGTCACGCGCGCGGCCCTTCCAGGGTGATCTCGGAGACGGGGGCGACCGTGCCGAGGCGCGGGAAGTCGAGCGTCACCGAGGCGTGGTGCTCGTCGGCGGTGAGGGCGGTCATGGCGTCCTCGGCGAAGACGGGCTCGTAGCCGAGGTCGCAGGCGGCGCGGGCGGTGGACTCGACGCCGAGGTTGGTGGCGATGCCGCCGAACACGACGGTGGTGACGGAGTGTTCGGCGAGGAGTTCGTGCAGCCCGGTGTCGTGGAAGCCGCCGATGGTCCGCTTGACGACGACGTGGTCGCCTTCGTGGACGAGGGAGGGGACGAGTTCGCTGCCGGGCGGCTGGGTCTCGACGTTCGGCCGCTCGACCCTGATGTGGACGACGGGCGCGCCGGCGGCCCGGAAGTCCTCGGCGAGGCGGGCCGCGGCGGCGACGACGTCGGTTCCGGGGCGGGGTGCGAGGGGCAGCGCGACGATGCGTTCCATCAGATCGACGAGGACGAGCGCGGTGCGGCCGGGATCGAGTGCGGGCATGGGAGCACGGTATCCGCCTCGTTGATCTTCGCGGGCGGGGTGGGATGTGATCCCGCCAACGCGCGGACCGTGCGTGAGGTTGGCGTGGGTCGGTCCCGCCAACGACCGGGCGGTGCGGGGGGCGACGCGGGTCGGTCCCTGTGCGCCGCGCAGAGAGCGGTACGTGCCAAGGCCCGGCACGAGCTGGGCCTTGGGCCCCGTGCAGGGAGCGGCCGCGCCAGGCCGGCGTGGGGCGGGTCGTGGCCGCCGCCGACGGCGGGGCGGCAGGCGGCTGGGTGCCCTGGACGGCAGCCGCCGCGCACCGGCTGAGCGCGGGTGCGCTGCCCCGCGCCCGGCGGGCCGCCGGGGGCCGCTCGCGGTGGGCGGTCGTGGGCGGCGACGGAGACCGCCTGTGGGCTCGGGTCCGGCGGTGGTCGGAGCCGGACCAGTCCACACGACCGTCCGCCCGCGCGTCCCCGGAGGCCGCCGGTGCGCTCAGCCTCCGGCCGTCACCGGCCTCGGCGGCCCGCGCCTGCGTCCACAAAGACCGCCGGTAGGCTCGCGTTCACCCGGGGGCCGGAGCCGGACCGGCCCGCGCCGCCGTCCGCCCGTGCGCCCACGGACGCCGCCCGTGAGCTGGGGTGGAGGGGAACCGGCCCCGCCCGCACGACCCACCACCCCGTGCCGCCCGTCCGTTCAGCCGCGTGCCGTCACGGCCTCGGGCGTCGGGGATCGACCGGCGCTCTGGTCCGGGTGATCGTGCTCCTCGGGGTCCCGGGCGCGGCGCTTTGCGATCATCGCGCAGACCAGCAGTTGCATCTGGTGGAAGAGCATCAGCGGCAGGACGGCGAGCGAGGCCTGCGCCCCGAACAGCACGCTCGCCATCGGGAGCCCCGCCGCCAGGCTCTTCTTCGAGCCGGCGAACTGGATCGCGATCCGGTCCGCCCGGTCGAAGCCGAGCCGCTTCGACCCGTACCAGGTCAGCGTGAGCATCACCGCGAGCAGGACCGCCTCCACGGCGAGCAGGAGCCCGAGGCGCGCCGGGGTGACCTGGTGCCAGATGCCCGCGACCATGCCGTGGCTGAAGGCCGTGTAGACGACGAGCAGGATCGAGCCCCGGTCGACGTACCCGAGCGCCTTCTTGTTCCGGAGCAGGAACCCTCCCACCCACCGGCGCAGCAGCTGGCCCGCCAGGAACGGCACCAGCAGCTGGAGCACGATCTTCAGCAGCGAGTCCGCGGAGAAGCCGCCCGCACTGCCCCCGAGCAGGACGGCGGCGAGCAGCGGGGTGAGCAGGATCCCGGCGAGCGAGGAGAAGGAGCCCGCGCAGATCGCGGCGGGCACGTTGCCGCGGGCGATCGAGGTGAAGGCGATGGAGGACTGGATGGTGGAGGGCACCAGGCAGAGGAAGAGGAGCCCGCTGTGGAGCGGGGGCGTGAGAACGGCCGGTACCAGCCCCTTCGCGGCGAGCCCGAGGAGCGGGAAGAGGGCGAAGGTGCAGGTGAGGACGGTGAGGTGGAGCCGCCAGTGCCGGAGTCCGTCGAGGGCCTCGCGGGTGGAAAGGCGGGCGCCGTAGAGGAAGAACAGCAGGGCGATGGCCGCCGTCGAGGCGCCGTCCGCGACCGTGGCGGCGGCGCCGGAGGCGGGCAGCAGTGCCGCGAGGCCGACCGTGCCGAGGAGCGCCAGGATGTACGGGTCGATCGGCAGCCAGGACGGCAGGAGGGTCGTACGGCGGCTCATGTGCTCCACTGCTCTCGGACGGACCGGACGGGATCCGGACGGGATCGTGCCCTCCCCATCCTGGCCCCCGGCCCGGCGATCGGGAATCCCGTACAGCGCTCTGACTGTCATCACGTTTCGCGATGGCCCGCGCTAGCCTGGCCTCGTGTACGACCCCGCCCAGCTCCGTACCTTTCTCGCGGTCGCCCAGACGCTGAGCTTCACCCAGGCCGCCCGCCGGCTCGGGCTGCGCCAGTCGACCGTCAGCCAGCACGTGCGGCGCCTGGAGGACGCCACCGGTCGTCCCCTGTTCACCCGGGACACCCACAGCGTGGAGCTGACGGAGGACGGCGAGGCGATGCTCGGCTTCGCCCGTACGATCCTGCAGGCCCACGAGCGGGCCACGGCGTACTTCACCGGGACCCGGCTGCGTGGGCGGCTGCGCTTCGGCGCCTCGGAGGACTTCGTGGTGACGCGGCTGCCGGAGATTCTCGAGTCGTTCCGGCGCGAGCATCCCGAGGTGGATCTGGAGCTGACGGTCGAGCTGTCCGGGACGCTCAACGCGCGGCTGGAGGCGGGCCGTCTGGACCTGATCCTCGCCAAGCGGCGCGCCGAGGAGAGTGGAGGCGAGCTGGTCTGGCAGGACTCGCTGGTCTGGATCGGCTCGCCGCAGCTGCGGCTCGATCCCGACCGGCCGGTTCCGCTCATCGTGTTTCCTCCGCCCGGCATCACCCGCGCCCGCGCGCTCGAGGCCCTGGAGGCGCAGGGGCGGGCGTGGCGGATCGCCTGTACGAGCAGCAGCCTGAGCGGCAACATCGCCGCCGCCCGCGCGGGCCTCGGCGTGATGGCCCATACGCGTGGGCTGGTGCCGCCCGGTCTGACCCAGGTCCCGGCCCGGGTGGGGCTGCCCGATCTGGGTGATGTCGACTTCGTCCTGCGCAAGGGCCGGCGCGGCGGGACGACCCAGGAGGCGGCCGACGCGCTGGCCTCGGCGATCCTCGCGGGCGGCGACCGGCTGCACCGGCCGCGCTGACCCTGGCCGCGCCCGAACGTGAGTGGTCCGTACAGATTCGGTGGAGATTCGGTTCGCCACTGCTTACCCGTCGGTCAGTAGTGGACCCCGGCCACCCGTCGCTCGCCCTCCTCCCCCGCCCTGACCTGTGAGAACACCCAATGTCCCGGCTTGGTGAAGGCCCTCCCACGGCCCAGGCAGGTGGGGTACCGTCACCCGCGCCGTACGGAGCGCGACAACGAGCGGTCGAGGAGCAGGTCATTGCGCGAGTTCACCGTGCCGCCCGTCGAGGCGGCGCCTCAGGTCGGCGGCCTGGCGGACGCCGTGTTCGATCACGCCGAGCGGACTCCGGACCGGGTCGCGCTGGGCCGCAAGGACGCCGCCGGGCAGTGGCGGGACGTGACGGCGGCGCAGTTCCGGGACGAGGTGCTCGCCCTCGCGAAGGGGCTGATCGCGCACGGCGTACGGTTCGGCGACCGGGTCGCCATCATGGCCAGGACCCGCTACGAGTGGACGCTCTTCGATTTCGCGCTGTGGACGCTGGGCGCGCAGCCGGTGCCCATCTACCCCACCTCCTCCGCGGACCAGGTCTACTGGATGCTGCACGACGCCGAGGTGACGGCGTGCGTGGTGGAGCACGAGGACCACGCGATGACGATCGGTTCGGTCATCGACCGGCTGCCGCGGCTGCAGCGGCTGTGGCAGCTGGACGCGGGCGAGGGCGCGGTCGCCGAGCTGGTCGCGGCGGGCGCGGAGATCGACGAGGACGTGGTGCAGCGCCACCGGCGGGCGGTGACGCCGGAGTCCGTGGCCACGATCATCTACACCTCGGGCACCACGGGCCGGCCCAAGGGGTGTGTGATCACGCACTCCAACTTCATGTTCGAGTCGGACATGCTGATCGGCCGCTGGGAGCCGGTCTTCCACTCCAAGCCCGGAGACGAGGCGTCGACCCTGCTCTTCCTGCCGCTCGCGCATGTCTTCGGGCGGATGGTGGAGGTCGCGGCGGTACGGGGCGGAGTGAAGCTGGGCCATCAGCCGGCCCTCGCGGCCGCCGCGCTGCTGCCCGATCTCGTCTCCTTCCGGCCGACGTTCGTCCTGGCCGTTCCCTACGTCTTCGAGAAGATCTTCCACGCGGCCCGCCGCAAGGCGGAGAGCGAGGGGAGGCTGGGCCCCTTCGACAAGGCGGTCGAGGTGGCGGTCAAGTACGCCGAGGCCTTGGAGCACAAAGCGTTCGGGCTCGGCCCCGGCCCGTCGGCGGGGCTGCGGATGCAGCACCAGTTCTTCGAGAAGGTCGTGTACGGCAAGATCCGCGACGCCATGGGCGGGCGGATCCGGCACGCGATGTCGGGTGGTTCGGGCATGGCCCGGCGCCTCGGGCTCTTCTTCGAGGGCGCGGGGGTGACGGTGTTCGAGGGGTACGGCCTGACGGAGTCCGCGGCGGCCGCGACGGCGAACCCGCCCGAGCGCACCCGGTACGGGACGGTCGGGCAGCCGATTCCGGGCACGACGGTGCACATCGCGGAGGACGGGGAGGTGTGGCTGTACGGCGGTCAGATCTTCTCGGGCTACCTCAACAATCCGCAGGCCACGGCCGCCGTCCTCAACGACGGCTGGCTGGCCACCGGGGACCTGGGGATGCTCGACGAGGACGGCTATCTGACGATCACCGGGCGGAAGAAGGAGATCCTGGTGACCTCGGGCGGCAAGAGCGTGTCGCCCGCCGCGCTCGAGGAGCGGGTGCGGTCGCATCCCCTGATCGCGCAGTGCATCGTGGTGGGCAACGACCGGCCGTACATCGCCGCGCTGGTGACGATGGATCAGGAGGCGGTGGAGCACTGGCTGGCGATGCAGGGGCGGGCGCCGCTGCCGCCGGCCGAGCTGGTGCGGGACCCGAGCCTGGAGACCGAGATCCGGCGGGCCGTGGTGGCGGCCAACACCCTTGTCTCGCAGGCGGAATCCATCCGGACCTTCCGGATCCTGGCGCATCCCTTCAGCGAGGAGCACGGGCTCCTGACGCCCTCGCTGAAGCTGAAGCGGAAGGCGATCGAGAAGGCGTACGCGGCGGAGGTCGAGGCGCTGTACGGCTGATCGGAGCAGCGGTCAAGGGTTTCTGACGCATCATCAATTGACGTTGCATCAGTTATTGACGGTTCATCAGCCCGGTCACAGAATGCGGTCACCCGACGGAGGGACGACCGACCGTGTTGCGACCGATCCGCACCCTCGCCGCCGCAGCAGCGGCCCTGCTCCTCGCCACAGCCTGCAACTCCGCCTCCACCGGGGGCTCTTCGGACAGGCCGGGCTCCCCCGGCTCCTCGGCACGCGGAGTCACCGCGGACTCGATCAAGGTCGGCGGCATCGTGTCCATGACGACCGCCAGCGGCTACTCAAAGAAGGACACCGACCTCGGCGCCCGGGCCCGCTACGACCGTGCCAACGCCGAGGGCGGCGTCAACGGTCGCGGGATCGACTACCTGGGCGCCGAGGACGACGGCCAGGACCCGGCGAAGAACCTGGCCGCGGCCCGCAAGCTCGTCCAGCAGGACAAGGTCTTCGCCGTCTCCCCCATGAGCTCGGTCACCTTCGCCGGGGCAGACTTCCTCAACGGGCAGAAGGTGCCGACCGTGGGCTGGGGCACGCTCCCCTCGTTCTGCGGCCCGCCGTACATCTACGGCTTCAACGGCTGCCTCGTCCCGACCCCCGGCGGCACCCTCAACCAGACCTGGCCCGAGGGCCTCGCCGCCGTCCTCGGCGGCGCGCGGGGCAAGTCGGTCGCGCTGATCGCCGGTGACAACGACGCCGGGAAGTTCGGCATCCGCACCTTCACCCAGGGCTTCAAGGCGGCCGGTTTCCAGGTCTCGTACGCCAAGGCCGTGGTGCCCGCGACCTCGGTGCCCAGCGACTGGTCGGCGTACACGAAGGAGATCCTCCGCTCGGGCCCGGGCGGCGGCGCGCCCGACGCCGTCGTCTCCGTGATGCAGACGCCGTACAACATCGGCCTGTTCACCGCGCTCAAGCGCTCCGGGTACAAGGGAGTGATCTCGGACCCGACGGACTACGACCCCGGGCTGCTCGCCAAGGACGCGACGCGGCAGGCGCTCGACGGGGTGCACGTCCTGCTGCAGTTCCAGCCGTTCGAGGCGGACAGCCCCGCGATGCGGCAGTTCAAGGCGGACATCAAGAAGGCGGCGGGCGGCAAGGACGTCCCGCTGAACATGCACATGATGACCGGCTACATGTCGGCCGATCTGTTCCTCGCCATCGCCGCCAGGGCGGGCAAGGATCTCACGGCCGAGTCCTTCCAGAAGGCCGCGGCCGGGTTCTCCGACACCGGGACGCTCGTGGGCGACCGGGCCGAGCCCAAGGGGCAGAAGGAGAGCTTCGGCTGCGGGGCGCTCGTACGACTCACCGACGGCCGGTACGAGGTGGCGGTGCCGTTCACGTGCTACCCGCCGATCCCCTTCGGATAGGGAGTCCCACCCGTGGGTGACCTGCTGGGCTTCGTCCTGAGCGGTCTCGTCTCGGGCGCGCTCTACGCGCTGCTCGCGACCGGGCTCGTCCTGTCGTACTCCGCCTCCGGACTCTTCAACTTCGCGCACGGCGCCACCGCCTACCTGTGCGCCCTCGCCTTCCACGAGCTCCACTCCGGATTCGGGTGGCCGGCCGTGCCCACGGCCCTGCTGCTGGTGTTCGTGGTCGCGCCCGGTCTCGGCTGGGGCCTGGACCGGCTGATGTTCCGGAAGCTGGCCAGGGTCGGCGAGACCGCGCAGATCGTGGCCACGATCGGCCTCCTCGTCGCCCTGCCGGCGGCCGGGCTGTGGGCGGTCGAGCTCCTGGAGCGGGCCGGGGCCCCGGTCCAGCCGGCCGAGAACCAGTTCGGGCTGCCGGGCGTCGGGCCGAGCCCGGCGGTGTCCTGGCAGCCGCTCGACGGGGTCGGCATCGACTCCGACCAGCTGATCACCTGGGTCGCTACGGCGCTCGCTGCGGCCGCTCTGTGGGTGCTGATGCGGCACACCCGGCTCGGGCTGCGGCTGCGGGCGGCCGTCGACAACCGCTCGCTGACCGAGCTGCGGGGCATCAGCGCGGACCGGCTGTCCTCGATCGCCTGGATGCTGTCCTCCGGGCTCGCGGGCCTCGCCGGCGTCCTCGCCACCCCGCTCCTCGGTCTCTCCGCCCACGACTACACGCTCTTCCTGTTCGTCTCGGCGACGGCGGCCGTGCTGGGGCGGTTCGTGTCGGTGCCGCTCGCGTTCGCGGGCGGGCTCGGGCTCGGCGTGCTGCAGAACCTGGTGGCCGGGTACGCCTCGTTCGCGGAGGGCATCACCGGCTTCCGTACGGCGGTGCCGTTCCTGATCCTCTTCGCAGGGCTCGTCGTCCTGGCCCAGCGCCGGCGCGCGGCGGGCACGGCGGCCGCGGACCCGCCGCCGGTCGACTATCTCGCCGGGAAGGGGTGGGGGCGCAGGTGGGGCGCCTGGGTCGTGGCGGCCGTGCTCCTCGGCGCGGCCTTCTACACCGTCACCACGCCCTTCTGGAGCGGGATGCTCGCGCAGGGCCTCGCCATCGGGCTCGTGTTCATGTCGTTCACGGTGGTCACGGGCCTCGGCGCGATGGTGTCGCTCGCCCAGGCGACGTTCGTGACGGGCGCGGCGCTGGTGGCGGGGCTGCTGATGAGCCACGGCTGGCCGTTCGCGGCCGCGGCGGTGATCGGCACGGCCGCGGCGGCGCTGCTCGGCGCGGTGGTCGCCCTGCCCGCGCTGCGGCTCGGCGGCCGCTCGCTGGCCCTGGCCACGCTGGCGCTCGCCTTCCTGGCGGACCAGGTGCTCTTCCAGATGGGGTGGCTGCGCAACGGGGACACCGGGTGGGAGATCCCGCGCCCCGTCCTCGGCCCGGTGGACCTGGGCGACGACCGTGCGCTGGGTCTCACGCTGGTGCTGCTGTGCGCGGCGGTGGTGGCGCTGCTGACCTGGCTGCGCGGCTCCCGGTGGGGGCGGGCCATGCTCGCGGTCCGCTCGGCGCCGGAGGCCGCCGCGGCCTCGGGGGTGTCGGTGGTGCGGACGAAGCTGCTGCTCTTCACGGTGTCGGCGGGGCTCGCGGGGTTCGGGGGCGTGCTGTACGCCTCGTACAACACCCGGATCACGGCCACGGACTTCACGGCGATGACGGGTCTGGTGTGGCTGGCGGTGGTGGTCGCGGCGGGCGTGCGGCGGCCGCAGTTCGCGGTGGTGGCGGGGCTGGTCTTCGCGGTGGTCCCTCATCTGATGACGACGTACGTGACGGAGTCCGCGCATCTGCCGGTGATCCTCTTCGGCCTGGCGGGCCTGGCCCTGGCGAACGACCCGGACGGGTACTGCGCGGCGTGGCCGTCGAGGAGGGCGGCGCGGGCGGGCGGGGCGCGTGGGCCCGTGCCGGGGGCCACTGCCCCACCCCTCCCCTTCCCGAAACCGGGGGCAGGCCCCCGGACCCCCGGGGAGCAGGATCGGGGGCAGGGCCCCCGACGCCTTGTCGGCGGCGGCTTCGCGCCGCGAGGCCCGAAGGGCGCCACCGCGCAGACGATCGGCGACCCGCATCCGCCACGCGCGCCGGAGCCGAAGCCCGGGCCGGAGCCGAAGCCGAAGCCGACGGGGGCGTACATCGTCGACGCCAGGGGCGCAGCCCCGAGTTCGCGCAGCGGGCCGGAAGAGGCAGCGCTCGCGCTGGAGTTGCGGCGCGTACGGGCCGGGTACGGTGACGCGGGCGCAGCCCCGGGTTCGCGCGGCGGGCCGGAAGAGGCAGCGCTCGCGCTGGAGTTGCGGTGTGTACGGGCCGGGTACGGTGGCGCGGTCGTGCTCCACGGCGTGGACCTCGCGGTGCGCGGCGGCGAGGTGCTCGTGCTGCTCGGGCCCAACGGGGCCGGGAAGTCCACGCTGTGCCGGGTGGCCGCGGGGGCGCTGCGGCCCGCCGAGGGCGTCGTACGTGTACGCGGGGCGGACGCCACGCGCGACACGGCGGTCACCCGGGCGCGGCGCGGGGTGCGCCTCGCGCCCGAGGGCCGGGGGATCTTCGCCGGGCTCTCGATCGAGGAGAACCTGGCCCTGCAGCTGCCCGCGCCCGACGACCGCGACGCCGTGTACACGCGTTTTCCCGCGCTCGCCGCCCGCCGCACCGTCACCGCCGGCTCCCTCTCGGGCGGGGAGCAGCAGCTCCTCGCCCTCGCCCCGCTGCTCCAGCGCCCGCCCGCCGCCCTCGTCGCCGACGAGCCCTCCCTCGGTCTCGCGCCCCGCGTCGTGGACGAGGTGTTCCGCCTCCTCACCGAGCTCCGCGCGAGCGGCACCGCGCTGCTCCTGGTCGAGGAGAAGGCGGCCGAGGTGCTCGGCATCGCCGATCGGGTCGCCTACCTCGCGCAGGGCGAGATCGCCTGGTGCGGGCCGCGGTCCGAGGTGGACACGGACCGGCTCGCCGAGGCCTACCTGGGGACGGGAGTCCGCCGATGACCAGTGCGCTGCTCGAGGCCGCCGGGATCGACGTCCGTTTCGGCGGCGTCCACGCCCTGCGCGACGTGACCGTCTCCGTACGCCCCGGTGAGGTCTGCGGCCTCATCGGGCCGAACGGCGCGGGGAAGACCACGCTGTTCGACGTCCTGTCCGGGATGCGGCGGCCGGATTCCGGCAGGGTCGAGTTCGCCGGCGGCGACATCACGCGCCGTTCCCCCGTGTGGCGGGCCCGGCACGGGATCCGGCGCACCTTCCAGCGCCAGCAGCTCTTCGGGCAGTTGACGGTGACCGACAACCTGGTCGTGGCCCAGGACTGGCGGCCGGGTGAACGCCGCCACCGGGAGCGGGCGGCCGCCGTGCTCCGCGAGTGCGGGCTCGACGCGCTCGCGGAGTCGTACGCCGGCGCGCTGCCCGTCGGGCAGGCCCGCATGGTCGAACTGGCCCGCGCCCTCGCCGACCCGCCCCGCGTCCTCCTCCTCGACGAGCCCGCCTCCGGCACGACCGCCGAGGAGCGCCGCCAACTCGCCACCGTCGTGCGCCACATGGCGTACGAGAAGGGCTGCGCGGTGCTCCTCGTGGAGCACAACGTGGCCTTCGTGATGGAGCTGTGCTCGCGCGTCGTGGTCCTGGATCTCGGCCGGGTCCTGGCCCAGGGGACGGCGGCCGAGGTCCGCGCCGACCCTTCCGTGCGCGAGGCGTATCTGGGCACGGCCCCGGGGCCCGCGGAATGCGATCGCGGCGTCGATCGTTGACCCTGGGAGTATCACCCGACGACGTTAGGATCGACCTCACGTGAGCACGGACAACACGGTCCCTTCTCTCACCCTGAACAACGGCGTGCCGATGCCGCAGCTCGGCTTCGGTGTCTGGCAGGTGCCGGACGACGAGGCGACGCGCGCGGTGGCCACGGCTCTGGAGGCCGGTTACCGCTCCATCGACACGGCCGCGATCTACCGGAACGAGACCGGCACCGGCCGGGCGATCGCCGCCTCGGGCGTCCCCCGCGAGGAGCTCTTCGTCACCACGAAGCTCTGGAACACCGAGCAGGGCCACGACTCGACCCTGCGGGCGTTCGACGCCTCCCTCGACCGGCTCGGTCTGGACTACGTCGACCTGTACCTGATCCACTGGCCGGTGCCGGCGAAGGACGCGTACGTCGAGACGTACAGGGCGTTCGAGAAGATCTACGCCGACGGCCGGGCTAAGGCGATCGGTGTCTCCAACTTCCTGCCGGAGCACCTGGAGCGGCTGATCGGCGAGACCTCCGTCGTCCCCGCCGTCAACCAGATCGAGCTCCACCCGCATCTGCAGCAGCAGGCCTCGCGCGACGCGCACGCCCGGCACGGCATCGCGACCGAGGCCTGGTCGCCGCTGGGTCAGGGCAAGGGGCTCCTGGAGGTCCCGGCGATCGTCGCCGTCGCGCGCAAGCACGGCCGGACCCCGGCCCAGGTGGTGCTGCGCTGGCACCTGCAGACCGGGAACGTGGTCATTCCGAAGTCGGTGACGCCGTCCCGTATCCGGGAGAACATCGACGTGTTCGGCTTCGAGCTGGACGCCGAGGACATGGCCGCGATCGCCGCCCTGGACGAGAACCGGCGCCTCGGCCCGAACCCGGGCGAGTTCAACCTCGGCGCCTGAGCGGCGGCAGAGGGCCGGCCCGGCACGGGCCGGCCCCTTCGTATGCCCTGGCGAGACGACGAGACACAAGGAGTACGGACAGTGAGCGGTTCGCCCGCGCCGGTCGAGGACGGTCTCTACCGGGTACGGAACGTGGCCAGCGGGCTGGTCCTGGAGGTGTACGACGGCTCGCACCGCAGTGGCGCCAACGTGCAGCAGGGCAAGGAGAACGGCACCCCCGGCCAGCACTGGCACATCACCTCCGTGCCGAACGGCAGCGGCCTCCACCACCTGGTCAACGCGGCCAGCGGCAAGCGGCTCGACGTGGCGGGCGCCTCGACGGAGAACGGCGCCAACGTCCAGCAGTGGAAGGCGAACAACTTCGGCGCGCAGGAGTGGATCATCGAGCAGGACCTGCAGTCCCCGGGCACGGTCGCGCTGGTGAGCTTCATCAGCGGACTGCTCCTGGAGGTGGCCGACGGCTCGATGGACGACGGCGGCAATGTGCGGCAGTGGGAGGACACCGACTCCCCCGCCCAGTGGTGGCAGTTGGAGCCGGTGCTCTGATTCTCCGCCGCCGCCCGCCGGCTGCCGGCTGCCGGCTGCCAGCTGCCAGCTGCCGGTCGCCTGTCCGGCGCGGCCTTCCGCTCAGCCCTTGCGCGCGGTGTGAACCGTGCGGGCGGTGAGGTGGAAGAGGTCCGTGCGCCGGTGCAGGGACTCCGGTTCCGCCGGGTCGAGGAGCCGTTCGAGGGTGTTCCGGTCGTCGTCCGCGAGCCGTTCGCCCATGACCTCGCGCTGGTGGGTGAAGTGGGCGACGATCTGCTCCCGTACGACGGCGGGTACGGGCGCGGGGACGTCGGTCAGGAACGAGCGGGTGCCGCTGGGGGTGAGGCCGGCGGCCGCGAGGAGCGCGCGCCAGTCGTCCACCTCCTCCTTGGCCTCGGGCAGCCCCTCGCGCATCTCGCCGAACCACTCGGCGTTCACGGCGTCCAGCCTGGCCTCCAGGCCCGGCCGGCCGATGCCGGTGTTCCAGGGGAGGTGACGGCCGGGCAGTCCGCCCTCGACGAGGGCGACGAGGCCGCCGGACCGCAGGAGTCCGGCAAAGGCGGCGAGGGCGGCCCGCTGGTCCCCGAGGTGGTGCAGGGAGTTGCCGGCCCAGATCAGGTCGGCCTCACCCAAGTCGTCGAATCCAGCGGGCAGTTCGGCGTGCAGGGTGGAGACCCGGGCGCCGAGCCCGCGGGCTTCGGCGCGGGCGCGGGCCCGCTCCAGGAGTTCCGGGCTCGCGTCGACGGCGACGACCTCGGCGGCGGGGAACGCCTCGGCGAGGAGCGCGGTCACGACGCCGGGGCCGCTGCCGATGTCCAGGATCCTGCGGACGCCGGCGGCGGGGAGCAGGTCGCCGATCCAGGCGGCCGCCCGCGCGTAGGCGTCGCCCTGGATCTCGGCCTGGCGCTCGAGGAGCGGGGCCATCTCGGTCCAGTTCAGGTCCGTGGTGTGGTGGTGATGGTGGTGTCGACTCATGGGACCAGGCTCTGCCGCGTGCGCGGAAAGCGCCAGGATTGTTGCTGTTCCGGCAAGTCGCCGATCCGGTAGGCCGCCGCCCGCCACCCGCCGCCCGCCGGCCGCCGTCAGAGCCGTATGCGGTGCTCCTGCGGGCTGACGCCCCGTACCCGCTTGAAGGCGGCGCTGAGCGCGAAGGCGCTGCTGTAGCCGACCTGCCGGGCCACGGACTCGACCGTCAGGTCCGTCGCCCGCAGCAGGTCCGCGGCGAGCGCCAGCCGCCAGCCGGTGAGGTACGCCATCGGCGGCTCCCCGACGAGTTCGGTGAACCGGCGCGCGAGCCCGGCCCGCGACGCGCCCGCCTTGGCCGCGAGCGAGGCGACCGTCCAGGGGTGGGCGGGGTCGTTCTCCAGGAGCCGCAGGGCCCGGCCGACGACGGGGTCGGCCATGGCGCGGTACCAGGCCGGGGCCTCGGCTCCCGGCCGGGAGAACCAGGCGCGCACGGCGGCGATCAGGAGCAGGTCCAGGACCCGGTCGAGGACGACGCTCTGCCCGGGTTCGTCGCGGGAGATCTCCTCGTCGAGGAACGGCATGAGGGGACATCTCCACACCTCGGCGGGCAGGTGGAGCAGCGGCGGGAGCGCGTCGAGCAGCCGCCGGCTGACCTCGCCGTCCAACGGGTAGGTGCCGACGAGCACGGTGGTGGAGCCGTCCAGGGCGTTGCCCCAGGTCCGTACGCCCAGGTGCATGGACTCGGCGAGCGGCTCCCCGCTCAGGGTGGTGCAGACCCCGCCGGGGCCGATCACCGCGCGGGGCGGGGCGTCGGGGGCGTCGGCGACGGTGTACGGCTCCGGGCCGCGGGCGATGGCGATGTCGCCGGGCCGCAGCAGGACGGGCTCGCCCCGGTCGGGGACGATCCACGCCTCGCCCTCGGTGACGCACATGAGGCAGAGCGGGGCACGGTCCTCGATCCGTACCGACCACGGCGGCTCCATGATCATCCGGAGCAGGAAGGCCCCTTTGGCCCGCGGTCCGTCGAGGAGTCCGGCGAGAGCGTCCATGGGGCGCAAGCGTAGACGGACGCGTATGGGAGTGAGTCTGTGGAGCATGGGAAGCAGCCGCGCGGACCGCGAATCTTGAGCCATGACGACGAACACGAACACGACGCAGACGGTTCTGGTGACGAGCGCGACCGGCAAGACGGGACGGCGGGTGGCCGAGCGGCTCGCGGCGCGCGGCGCGAGCGTGCGGGCCGGGTCCCGCTCCGGAACGACCCGGTTCGACTGGGAGGACACGACGACCTGGGCCCCGGCGCTGAAGGGCGCGGACGCCGCCTACGTGAACTACTACCCGGACCTCGCCGCGCCCGGCGCGGTCGAGGCGATGCGGACCTTCGGCCGGCTGGCCGTGGCGAACGGGGTGCGGCGGCTGACGCTGCTGTCCGGGCGCGGTGAGCCGGAGGCGGTCGGGGCGGAGGAGGCGCTGCGCGAGTCGGGGGTCGAACTGGCCGTCGTGCGGGCCTCGTTCTTCGCGCAGAACTTCACGGAGGGCGCGATGGCGGAGGGAGTCGCGGCGGGCACGATCGCGTTCCCGGCAGGTGACACGGCCGAGCCGTTCGTCGACGCCGAGGACCTGGCGGAGGTGATCATCGAGACCCTGACGCGGGACGGTCACGCGGGCCTGGTGCACGAGCTGACCGGCCCGCGGCCGCTGACCTTCGCGGAGGTGGCGGCGGAGATCTCCCGGGCGTCCGGGCGCGAGGTCGTGTACGCGCCGATGAGCGAGGGCGAATACGCCGCCCTGCTGGAGCGGTTCGGCCTGCCGGCGCCGGAGGCGCAGTGGCTGTCGGCACTGTTCTGCATGCTGCTCGACGGCCACAACGCGTCGGTGACGGACGGTGTGAAGCGGGTCCTGGGCCGCGAGCCGCGCGACTTCAGCCTCTTCGCAGCCGAGGCGTGGAGCGCCTAGACGCATGAGTCCGATGGCTGTGCCGGACGCGACCATGGCGAAGGGCGCCCGTCGGCTTGGGTGTGACGCCCCTGTCCGACGGGCGGGCACATCCACGGCCTGAACCGGCGCCGCAGCCGCGCGATCGTCCGGCGCGAGGCCGCGGCCGTCGTCCCGTGCCTCTGACTGCGGCACTCTGCGCCCTCAGGCCCCTCAGGCCCCTCTGGCCCTCAGCACCATGGCGTCACCCGTTGGGCGGACTGGCCGCGCGGGCGGCGGGCGGCGGGCGGCGCTCATAGCTTCGGGCTCGGACGGGGTTCGCTGGAGTACCTGGGAGAGGCCGATGGCAGACGAGTCGCTGGAGAAGCGCCGACGCGCCGAGAACGTACTCGTCGAAGTCCGGGAGCGGCTTGATGAGCGGCTCGAGCAGCCGGGCCGCGTCCTGCGTCGTCATCACGTCGGCCGCGTCGAGCCTGACGATCTCGGACGTGTCGGCGTCGGTCTCCCAGACGTCCTCGCCGATCATCCGGCCACGGTCGTCGTACGGCCAGATCATCTGCGTGCGTGCCTTGTAGAGGTAGTAGGCGTCCGGCTCGTCGACCTCGATGCCGTTGGCGATGAGGGCTTGTCCCAGCACCTGCTGACGGGCGGTGGCGACCGAGGCGATGAAGTTGTCGGCGACCGCGATCTGCTCCTCCTCGATCGGCCGACTGTCGAACCTGGGGCCGCTGGGGCTGGTCGCACGCGAGGAGCCGGATGTCCGCAGCGCCCTCGACCTGCTCATCCAGTACCTCCACCTGTACAACGAAGCCCTCCGCGCCCGGATCACCGAGGCCAACGGTCTGGCGACGCTGACCGTCGACCTGGAGCTGGACATGGCCCCCGGCAGGCGGCGCCAGGTGATGGGACTACTGGTCGGCGTGTGCCACCGCATCATCCGAAGCCTGATCGCCTCGGACTGGAGCCCGGTCTCGGTCAGCCTCACCCACAGCGCCCCCGCGGACCCGACGACCCATCACCGCGTCCTTGGCCCCGCCATCGCCTACGACCAGGACTACGCGGGCATCGTCCTGTACACGGCCGATCTCAATGCGCGCAACACACTGGCCGACCCCCTGCTCCGGGCCTACGCGCGCCAGTTCCTGCTGAGCCTCCCCGCGCACCGGGAAAGCCCGCTGCCGCAGCACGTCCGCGGGATCATCGAAGCGCTCCTGCCCACCGGGCGCTGCACGATCGAACAGGTCGCACGCACCCTCGACGCCGATGTCCGCACCGTTCAACGTCATCTCGCCCGAACCGGCGACACCTATTCCTCTCTCCTCGGGGCAGTACGAGCCGACCTCGCGCAGCGTTACGTCACCAGGCTGGACCGCCCCCTGACCGAGGTCGCCGAACTCCTCGGGTTCTCGGCCCTCGGCACCTTCTCCCGCTGGTTCCACACCCGGTTCGGAAGCAGCCCCACCGCCTGGCGTGCCGCAACCCGGACAGCTCCTGTCGGGCTCACTACGGCGCGCTAGGGCGCGTATCGAGTCGTGATCATCGGGTGGTCCTGGTGAGGCCTTTGATCGAGATCATCGAGGCGTGCGGGTGGAGACTGACCTCCTGGTACGTCACGCTCTGGGGCGGGTGAGGCACGTGGAGCCGACGTGAGCCGGCCGGTGCACTGATGTCCGGGCGGGGACTCATGGGACATGGCCCGGCACCCCGGCTCAGGTTCCGGGGAGGATACGGCGCGTTTCGTAGGCCCACATCGCGATCTCGACACGGTTGCGGGCGCCGAGTTTGGCCATCAGGCTCGCCAGATGCGTCTTCACCGTGCTGAGGCTGATGTGCAGCGCGTCGGCGATCTCGGTGTTGGTCAGCCCGCGAGCGACGGCGAGGAGCACCTGCTCCTCGCGGGCGGTGACGGGGGAGACCGGCTGGGCCGCGGGCCGGCCGGCGGGCAGGTCCGCGAACGCCTGGAGCAGACGGACGGTGACGCTGGGCGCGATGAGCGCCTCACCGTCGGACGCCGACCGTACGGCCTGGGCCAGAAGGTCCGGTCCCGTGTCCTTGAGGAGGAATCCGCGGGCGCCGGCACGCAGCGCGCCGTAGACGTACTCGTCGAGGTCGAACGTGGTGATGACGACCACGGCCAGCGGGTCGGCGACGCCCGGGCCGGCGATCAGCCGGGTGGCCTCGAGCCCGTCGAGTACGGGCATGCGGATGTCGAACAGGCAGACGTCGGGGCGTAGTTCGCGGGCCAGACGTACCGCTTCGTGTCCGTCGGCGGCCTCGCCGACCACCTCGATGCCGGGCTGGGCGTTCAGCATGATCCGCAACCCGGTGCGGATGATCGTCTGGTCGTCAGCGACGAGGACGCGAATGGACACCGCTCTCGCTCCTCGCTCTCGGCAGTTCGGCTTCGACATGCCAGCCCCGGTCGGTACCCGGGCCGGCTCGTAGTGTGCCGCCGAGCAGCGTCGCGCGCTCGCGCAGTCCGGTAAGTCCGTATCCGTCGCGCCCCCGGCCGGTGCGCCGGCCGTTGTCGCGCACGCTCACCCGTACCGTGTGCCGTTCCGCGGCGACTCGAACGACGAGCTCGGTCGCGTCGACCGCATGGCGCAGCGCGTTGGTCACCGACTCCTGCACGATCCGGTAGACGGCCGCGTCCACGGCCGGGGGCAGCGCGTCCAGTTCGCCGTCGAGCCCCAGGTCGACCCTGAGGCGACCACCCGGGGTGCGCACCAGGCGCTCCAGATCCGCGACTCCGGCAGGGGGCGCCAGCTCGGCGCCGACCCCGCGGTCGCGCAGCGTGGCGACCATGGCGCGCATTTCCTCCAGCGTGCGCGCCCCTTCCTCCTCGACCCCCTCCAGTGCCTCGACGGCGGCGGACGGGTCGGTGCCCGCGAGCACCCGGCCCGCCTGGGCGATGATCACCATGGCCGACACGTGGTGGGCCACCGTGTCGTGCAGTTCCCGGGCGAGCTGCTCGCGCTCGCGCGAGCGCACCTGCTCCAACTGCCGCTCGCGAGCGGTCACACGGAACCGCACGGCAGCCCCGACCACGCCGGGCAGCAGCAGGAAGACGAAGCCCACGACCTTTTCGACGACCGGGCTCTCGTACGTGACGACACACAGCGCGCCGACCACGACGATCACCGCGCCGCCCAGCACGATCTCCCGTCCCGACCCCCACCGGAGCAGCGCGTACACCAGCACGAGCACGACCGCGCCGGTGTCCAGGCCGACGGGCTCGCGCGGTGCGACGACGAGCGTGGCCACCGGGAGCAGCATCACCGAACCGAACGCCAGCGTGACCATCGCCAGCGGGTGGGTCCGGCGCCACAGGGGCAGCAGGCACAGCCACACCGCCAACACCACCGCCACCGGCCGCCACACGACGTTCTCGCGCAGGGTGGCCTCCAGCGCCACACCGGCAAGGCTCGCGGCGAGCAGGGCCCAGTCCCGCCACACCCGGGCGGGCGCGTCGGGCGGCCGGGGTTCGGTCCACAGGGTTCGCAGGTCGTCTCGCAGCACGGTTCTCAGCCTAGGGACCGCGCCGTGCCGCGCATCGGCCGAAAGGACGGGGCCTCACTCCGACTTGGGGCCGACGGATCCGTGGCCCGCGGGCCGATGCCGCGGAGCGCCGTGGCGACGAGCCTCGGCATCGGCGGCCGTACAAGGACGGCCGACGAGGTGGTTGGAGGACCCGATGCTCTCGAAAGCCCTGTTGCGCCTGGGCGCAAGCGCCGCCCGCCATCCCTGGCGGGTGATCGCGGCATGGCTGGTCGCCGCCACGCTCGCCGTCCTCGCCGCCGTCGCGTTCGGCGGGCGGAATGTGGATTCGATGACCGCTCCGGGACTGGACTCCCAGCGGGCCGCGGAACTGATCGAGCGGGCCGGCACCGGCCAGGAGGGGATGACCGCCCAAGTGGTCGTCACCCCCCTCGACGACGGTGCGACGTTCTTCGACGACGACAGCGCGCGCACCGCTCTCGCGCGGCTGCGGACCGAGGTGAAGCGGCTGCCGCACGTGCTCGGCACGAGCGACCCGGCGGGGGCACTCGACGCGGGCGGGGACACCGCCGTGCGCGGCGGCCTCGTCTCGGCCGACGGGCGGATCGCGGTCGTCCGGGTGCAGTACCCCGACCAGAGCCGGCTGTCGGCCGAAGACCTCGACGCCCTGGTCGATCTCGGCGACAGGCTGCGCGCCGAGCTGCCGCTGCGCATCGAGATGGGCGGGAACCTCTTCTACGCCTTCTCCGACCCCGACGGCGGCGTGAGCGAGTTGATCGGCCTCGTCGCCGCGGCCGCGATCCTGTTCCTGGCGTTCGGTTCGCTCGTCGCCGCCGCGCTGCCGATCGGCATGGCGGTCTTCGGACTGACCGTCGGGGTCGCCACGATGACGGTACTGGCGGGGGTCACGGACGTCCCCACCTTCGCACCGGTCCTGGGCAGCATGGTCGGGCTCGGAGTGGGCATCGACTACGCGCTGTTCGTGCTCGCCAGGCACCGGGAGTACCTCGCGCGCGGGCTCGATCCGCACGAGGCGGCCGGACGAGCGGTGGCCACGGCGGGGCGGCCGGTGGTCTTCGCCGGCGGAACCGTCGTCGTGTCGATCCTCGGCATGGCGGTCGCGAACGTGCCGTTCATGACGGTGGGCGGGCTTGCCGTCTCGATCGTCGTCCTGACCATGGTGCTCGCGTCGGTGACGCTGCTGCCGGCCTTCCTCGGCGCCGCCGGCCCACGCCTGGCCCGGGCCGGCCGGATCGGCCGGATCGGCCGGGCTCTGCAGACCAGGAAGCCGGGCCGACTCGCACGGCGGCGGGAACCGGCGGCAGGCTCCGCCCACGCCGCCGGGTGGCGTCGCTGGATCGGGCACGTCAGCCGGCACCCGGTGCCGTACGCGGTCGGCGCGGCGGGGCTGCTGCTGACCGCGACGCTGCCCGTGCTCGGCCTGCGCGTCGGCCTGCCCGACGACGGCTCACTGCCCCACAGCCGTACCGAGCGCCGGGCCTACGACCTCGTCGCCGAGGGGTTCGGCCCGGGCACCAACGGTCCCCTCGTCATCGCCGCGGACCCCACCGGTGATCCGGGAGTGCTGGACCGACTCGTCGGGGCGGTCGCGGCGGATCCGGGCATCGCATCCGTCGCGCCGACGCACATCGATCGGGCCACCGGCATCGCGACCCTCGTGGTGTTCCCGACCACCAGCCCTCAGGACAAGGCCACGGCCGACACCATCGCCCGGCTGCGCACCGACGTGCTGCCCACGGCGATCGGGCACGGCCCGGCCAGGGCCCACGTCGGCGGCGCCGCCGCGAGCCTGTCCGATGTGGGCCAACGCACCAGCCAACGCCTGCCGGCGTTCGTCGCCGCCGTGCTGGCGATGTCGTTCCTGCTGCTGATGCTGGTCTTCCGCTCGATACTCGTACCGCTCAAGGCGGTGCTGCTGAATCTGCTGAGCATCGGCGCGGCCTACGGCATCATGGTCGCGGTCTTCCAGTGGGGCTGGGGAGGCGCCCTCATCGGGCTGGAAGCGACGGTTCCGATCGTGTCGTTCATCCCGATGTTCCTCTTCGCCATCCTGTTCGGCCTGTCGATGGACTACGAGGTGTTCCTCCTCTCCCGCGTACGCGAGGAGTACGTGCGCACCGGCGACAACGGCCCGGCGATCGTCGAGGGCGTCTCGGGCACCGCCCGGATCATCACCTCGGCCGCCCTCATCATGGTGGCGGTCTTCCTGTCCTTCGCCGTCGCCGAGGACCCCTCCACCAAAATGTTCGGGCTCGGCCTGGCCACCGCGATCTTCATCGACGCCACGATCGTACGCATGGTGCTGGTACCGGCGACCATGACACTCCTCGGCCGGACCAACTGGTGGCTGCCGAAGTGGCTGGACCGGATGCTTCCCCGCGGCCCGGTCGGCACCGACGACACCGACGCGGAATCCACGGGTGAGGCCCCGCGTCCACGGCTGGTTGACCGTTGACTCGACTCCTGCCCGCCCTTGGCGTCCGGCACCTCAGCGCGTCACCTGAGGGATGTCCCGTAAGTGATCTCGCCCTGCAATGATCTTGATCGTGTCAGGTGTGATCACGGCGTCGGAACCGTCCTGGACAGCCCCGTCTACCGGCTGAGCCCGCGCGTCTTCGGCAAGTTGGTGACCGCGCTTCGCCGCGAGGGCGCCGGCTCCCCGGGCCAGGGGCGGCCGTGGGGTCTGCCGCTGGAGGACCGAATGCTCTTGGTAGTCGCTTACTGGCGCACGAACCTGACGATGCGCCAACTCGCCCCATGCGGCCGACCGCATCATCGACCAACTCGGCCCGCTCATCGCGTTCCAGCCTCGGCGCCGGTTCGCCAAGGACACCGTGCTGGTGGTCGACGGCACCCTGGTGCCTACCCGGGACCACAGCATCGCTGAACAGTCGAAGAACTACCGGTACTCCACCAACCACCAGGTCGTCATTGGGTCGGTGAGCCCTTGCCCGGCAATCGCAACGACTGCCGGGCATGGGCGGAGTCCGGCGCGCAGGCCGCCGTGGGCAGGACCCTCACGATGGCCGACGGCGGCTATCCGGGCGCCGGCCTCCTCACGCCCCACCGCCGCACCCCGGGCGAAGAGTTGCCGGGCTGGAAGCGCGAGCACGATCGCTCGCACAAACAGGTCCGGGCCCGCGTCGAGCACGTCTTCGCCCGCATGAAGACCTGGAAGATCATCCGCGACTGCCGTCTCAAGGGCGACGGGGTCCGACACGCCATGCTCGGCATCGCCCGACTGCGCAACCTCGCTCTCACGGGACAGCTTCTGCCGCATACGAGACCTGAGAGGACCAGGGAGACGGCTCCCCCCTCGCAGTCTCGGAGGAGAATCAGTCGAGGCAGAACTCGTTGCCCTCGATGTCCTGCATCGTGATGCATGACTCGTTGACGCCATCGGCGCGCTGCGTCAGCACGTGTTTCGCGCCGAGCGCCATCAGCCGTGCGCATTCGGCCTCGAGTGTGGCCAGGCGCTCGTCACCCACGAGCCCTGTGCCGACCCGCACATCAAGATGCACCCGGTTCTTGACGACCTTGCCTTCGGGAACGCGCTGGAAGAGCACGCGCGGGCCCACACCCGAGGGATCAGCGCACGCGAAGTAGACCCCGTCCTCGGGCGGCAGCGAGTGGTGGTACTCCTCCCACGTGGCAAAGCCCTCCGGGACTGTCGGTACGACGTACCCCAGCACCTCGCACCAGAAGGCGGCGAGGCGCGCAGGTTCCGCGCAGTCGAAGGTCACTTGGAACTGCTTGATCGTTGACATCGGCGCACGATAACAGGGGCCCTGCTCATCTCCCCGGGCGGGTGGATCCACACGTTGCCGGGAGGACGGCCCGTTCCGACGTGAGCTGTACGCCTTGTCCCCACACACGTGGTCCGGTCTCGTGCGCGGGCGTCACTCGCCCGGACGTGGCCTGGAGGGTGCGTAGCGGGCCGCCAGGGCGGTGACCGTGGTGGTGATGCGGTCGCGGAGTTCGGCGGGGTGCAGGACCTCGATGTCCGCGCCGAGGGCGAGGAAGGTGTCGTGGGCGTGGGCGAGGGACTCGATGGGGAGGGTGGCGCGGGTCCAGCCGTCCGGCTCGGGGGTGCCGGTGGTGGCGAGGGCCCGGGCGGCCTCGCCCGTCAGGCGCCTCGCGCCGTCCGGGGAGAGCCGGACGAGGGCGTCGCCGCCGTGGAGGCGGGCGCGGAAGGCGGCCTGGTGCTCGGTCCAGTAGGCGGTCAGGGAGAAGTCGCCGGGGATCTCGGACTCCTCGTCGGTGAGCCGGAGTTCGAGGATCTGGTCGACGCGGTACGTGCGCGGGCCGGGTCCCGCGACCAGGTACCAGCGGCCGGCCTTGAGGACCAGGCCGTACGGTTCGAGGCGCCGGTCGACGTCGGTCGGCTCCTTCCAGCGGCGGTAGCGGGCCTCCATCACCCGGCCCGCCCGCACGGCCTCGGCCACCTGGGGCAGGAAGGGTGCCTCGGTCTCCTCCGCGTACCACCCCGGTGCGTCGATGTGGAACCGGGCGCGGAGCCGGTCGACATGGTCGCGCAGCGGCGCCGGGAGGGCGGCGCGCAGTTTGAGCTGGGCGTCGGCGAAGTGGGCGCCGAGCCCGAGTTCGGCCGCCGCCCCGGGGAGCCCGGCGAGGAACAGCGCCTCGGCCTCGCCGGTGTACAGGGCGGTCAGCCGGGACCGGTAGCCGTCGAGCAGCCGGTAGCCGCCGGAGTGGCCGGCGTCGCCGTAGAGCGGCACACCGGCCGCGTGGAGGGACTCGACGTCGCGGTAGACCGTCCGTACCGACACCTCCAGCTCGTCGGCGAGCTGGGCGGCGGTCATGCGGCCCCGGGTCTGGAGCAGCAGCAGGATGGAGAGGAGACGGCTGGACTTCACTGACACAAGGTGTCAGTGAACCGCTCGTACGGTCCAGTCATGGCTTTCGCAGAGAAACTCCTGTTCACGCCGCCGCCGATCGAGTCGGGCGGCCGTCGCGTCAAGCGCTACCACGTCACCGCCGACCCGGCCGGCATCGAGCCGGAGGTGGAGAAGGCGGCGTACGCCTTCCTGTCGGAGATCCTCCCGGAGCCGGACGGCACGCCGCCGGCGACCTTCGTCGTGCTGCACCGGGGCGGAGACAGCGGCGCCTATCTCAACGCGTACAGCTGGGTGTGGGACAACGTGCTCCACTTCGGCGGCGCGGCGGCCGGCCAGCCGGTCCTCGGCTGTCCCGACGAGGACCCCACCCACTTCACCCGGGTCGACCGCTCCTGGATCGGCTGTGTCTGGGAGCTCGTGCCGGTCCAGCACGAACGGGACGCCTGGGTACGGCACATGCTGGCCCCGGGCACCCCCGACCTCGACGCGTACGTCCTCGACTCCCTCCCCGCCGGCACGACGGGGGACCGCGCATGACCCCGGCCCACGGCTTCGCCTTCCTCGACGGCCGCTGGAGCGTCCGCAACCGCAGGCTCGCCGACTTCCTCGACCCCGACAGCGGCTGGGAGGAGTTCGAGGGGCACACCACGGGCCGGCTCTTCTGGGGCGACCGGGCCCATGTCGACGAGATCGTCTTCCCCTCGAAGGGGTTCAGCGGACTGACCCTGCGGCTGTACGAGCCGGAGACCGGCGAGTGGACCCTGAACTGGTCCGACAGCCGTACGGGCCGACTCGATCCGCCGGTCAGGGGGCGGTTCGCCGAGGACGGCACGGGCGAGTTCCACGGGGACGACCGCTACGGGGGCACGGACGTGCGCGTCCGCTTCCGCTGGTCGGAGATCTCGGCCGTGACCGCCCGCTGGGAGCAGGCGTTCGCGCCGGCGGGCGGGGAGTGGGTGGCGAACTGGGTGATGGAGTTCAGCCGCGTCTGAGCGGGCGCCGGTAGGAGACGAGCCGGTACGCGGGGTCGTCACGGGGGCGGTCCTGGTCCGGCAGGGCGGCGAGCTGTTCGACCAGTGCGCCGGCCGTCTCCGCGTCGCCGCGGAACCACGAGGCGAAATAGCCGCTGCGCAGCTTCTCGGCCACGCCGCGCGGGGAGTTGCCCTGGCCGTGGCCGGTGAAGCGGGTGGCGCCGGACGGAGTGAGGCCGTGGGCGGCCGCGCGGGCGTCGATCAGATCGGCCCGGTCCGAGGAGCGGTCGTACGAGCGGTGCGGGGCGAGGACGCGGTCGATGTCGCAGCCGACGTCGTGGGCCGCGTCCTTGTCGACCGTGGTGACGAGCACGCCGCCGGGGCGCAGGACCCGGGCCGCCTCGGCGACGACGGCTGCCGAGAAGGGGAGCAGGTGCAGCAGCCAGACCGCGCTCACCGCGTCGACGCTGGCGTCGGGGAGGGGAAGGCGCCGCGCGTCGGCGAGCACGATCGAGCCCGGGACGCGCTCCGCGGCCTTGCGGGCCATGCCCGGCGCGGTGTCGGCGCCGTACACCCGCAGGCCCGGGCGGGCGAGCCGCTTGGTGACCAGGCCGGTGCCGCAGGCGAGGTCGAGGAGCGTACGGGCGCCGGGCGGCACGAGGCGCAGGACGGCGTCGGCCGCGGCCCGGGCACGCGGCACACCGCCGCGCGTCTCGTCGTAGCGGTCCGCCTCGGCGTCGTAGTCCAGCACGGTCTCCCCCATGCGGGAGAGGGTAGTTCCCTGAGGTCAGCTCGCGCCGTGCCCGGGGGCGATGTTCTCGACGCGTGCGGCCAGCTCGAAGTCCTTCTCGGTGACCGCGTCTCCGGCGGAGTGGGTGTTCACGGACACCGCGACGGTGTTGTAACCGAGCGTCAGATCGGAGTGGTGGTCGAGTTCCTGCTGGATCTGTGCCACGTGGACGACCATCGCGGTGGCCGCGAAGTGGTCGCCGAGACGGTAGGTGCGGGTGATCCGGTCCTCCGTCAGGGACCAGCCGGGGAGCTCTCGCAGGCGGTCCTCGATCTCCTTCTGCGACAGCGGCTCTGTGGGCATGTCCGTACTCCCTCCGGTCGGGGTTGCTGACGGTGACGATACGGTCCCGGGGACTGGATACCCGGGCCGACACCTGGGATAGCGTCTGCACATGACAACTGTCGCAACCGGTACGGGAGTAGGACCGCTGCTGCGCGGCTGGCGTGAGCAGCGACGGCTGAGCCAGTTGGAGCTGGCGCTGCGGGCGGATTCCTCGGCCCGGCACATCTCCTTCATCGAGACGGGCCGGTCCCGGCCGAGCGAGGAGATGATCCTGCGCCTCGCCGAGCATCTGGACGTGCCGGTACGGGAGCGCAACGCGCTGCTGCTCGCGGCGGGGTACGCCCCGCGGTACGGCGAGTCGACGCTGGACGATCCTCAGCTGGAGACCTTGCGGGAGGGCATCGGGCAGCTGCTGCAGGGGTACGAACCGTATCCGGCGCTGGTCGTGGACGGCTCGTACACGGTGGTGGCGGCGAACCAGGGCATCGGGATGCTGCTCGCGGGGCTGCCGGAGCATCTGCTGACGCCTCCGCTGAACGCGATGCGGATCACGCTTCATCCGGAGGGGCTCGCGCCGCGGATCCGGAATCTGCGGGAGTGGCGGGGGCATCTGCTGGCCCAGATGGAGCGGCAGATCGGCCTGGCCCGTTCGGAGGCGTTGCGGGAGCTGTACGAGGAGGTGGCGGCGTACCCGCTGCCGGAGGGCGCCGGGGATCCGGACGACCGGGAGGACCCGGAGCCGTATCCGTACTTCGCGCTGCCGTTGCGGATCGAGCACGACGGGCAGGTGCTGTCGTTCGTGTCCTCGATCTCGACGTTCAACACGCCGATGGATGTGACGGTCGCCGAGCTGGCCATCGAGACGTTCCTCCCGGCCGACCCGGCGACGGTCGCGTATCTGCAGGCGCTCAGGGGGTAGCGGCGCGCAGCGCCGACCACTGGAGTCCGGCGAAGCCGGCGACGGTGGCGGCCTGCGTCGGGGTCCACACAAGACCGGCGGTGGTGGGCTCCAGCCAGGCGACGAGGGCGACGACGCTCAGGACGGCCCAGAGGATGTTGGCGTCGACGACGAGCTTGACGCCGAGGGCCGGGGGCCGGCGGCGGCACGCGAGCCAGGCGACTCCGGCGGCGAACGCGGTGAGGAAGAGCCCGAGTTCGAGCAGGAGGGCCGAGTCGACCCCGAGCAGCTCGCCGATCGGCCCGGAGGCGGCGAGGTAGGCGAGTCCGTTGCCGCCGGTGACGACGGCGTCGAGGGCGAGGAACCGGCGCACCATGGACTGCGGCTGGGTGGTGCGGGAGAGACCGGTGAGCAGGGCCTGGGACATGACGGATCACCCTCCATGGGGGACGTTCGCGCTGGTGGTGGGACCGGAGCTCGGCCGGAGTGCGCCGGCCGAGCTCCGGTGGACACCACGATGCCGCCCGGGGCTGCGCGGGTCGATTACGCGCGAGGTAATGCGGGTTGGGGGACAGCGCCTCGCGGCGGGCGGGTACGTGGGTAGGGTGCGCGCTGGTGGCGGCGGGGGCCGCCCCGGGGACGGTGGGGAGACGCACATGGCGTGGGGCAGGGACCGGGCGCGGATGGTGGCGGCCACGGACGATCACCGGGTGACGCCGGCCGAACTCTTCTTCGACCTGGTGTTCGTGTACGCGATCACCCAGGTCACCGCTCTGATGGCGGCCGGCCCGTCGCCGATGCGGGTGGTCGGTGCGATGACGGTGCTCGCGCTGCTGTGGTGGTGCTGGTGCTGTTTCGCCTGGCTGGGCAATGTCGTACGGGCGGACTCCGGCGCGCTGTTCGCGGTGGTCGTCACCGTGATGGCCGTCGTCCTGATCGTGTCGCTCGCCGTGCCCGACGTCTTCGCGGACGCCCCCGGCGGGCTCTCGGCGCCGCTGGTGTTCGTGCTCTGTTACGGAGCCGTGCGCGTGCTGCATCTGGTCTCGTACTGGCTCTCCAGCCAGGACGACCCGGTCCTGCGGGCGACCCTGCGGCGCACCGCGCTGCTGTCCGTGGCGCCGCCGCTGGTGCTGCTGCTGATCGGCAGCGCGTACAGCGGGAAGACCCAACTCCTGCTGTGGCTGGGCGCGGTGGCCATCGACTACGGCGGGATCTACGTCACGGGAGGCTCCGGCTGGCGGGTCAACTCCCCCGGGCACTTCTCCGAGCGCCACGGTCTGATCGTCATCATCGCGCTCGGCGAGTCCATCGTGGCGATGGGCGTCGGGGTGTCCGGCTTGCCGCTCACCTACGCGGTCCTGGGTGCCACGGCCGCCGGGCTGCTGCTCGCGGCCGCGCTGTGGGCGCTGTACTTCCGGCAGCTCGGCGGGGCCGCGGAGCACCGGCTGGCCGGCCTGGAGGGCGACGAGCGGACCCGGTTCGCCCGGGACACGTACACCTTCCTGCATCTTCCGCTGGTCGCGGGTGTGGTGCTGTGCGCCCTCGGGATGAAGAAGATCCTGCACCAGGTCGCGGACACGGGCCACTACGGCCTCGCCGAGCCGCTGCACGGGGTCGTGGCCTGGTCGCTGACGGGCGGCGTCGGCGTCTTCCTGCTCGGCGGCGCCGCGATCGTCCTGCGGGCGACGGGCCGCCGCCCGACGGTCCTCGCCGTCGGCGGCGTGTGCGCCCTCGCCTCCGGCGCCCTCGTCGGCCACGTCCCGGCACTGGTGGCGCTGGTCGCGCTGGCCGCCGGCGTGACGGCCCTGGTGGGGCTGCACGGCAGGGGCGGAGTGCGGGGCGCGTGACGGATCGGCACGCGTGACGGCTCTGTACGCGTGACAGCTCGGTACGCGGCCTGGCGGTGCCGGAGGAAGCCGCGCAGGCGGGCCGTCTCCGCGGCCGTCCAGCCCTCCGGCGGGGCCATCGCGGCCCGGCCGTCTGCGGTGGCCGCCGCGTAGCGGTGGCCGTGCGGTGCCTGCACGCCGCGCGAGACGGCCGCCGGCCGGAGGGGACGGGCGAGGCCGGACGTGGAGCCGTACGCGGGGCTCGGCGACCGCTCGGGGGGCGTGTGCCGTCGGTCGAGGTCGTCGGCTCAGCCTCGCCGCGACGCCCCGCCGTCGCGCAATCCTCCGTCCGGCCCCGCGCCGGGTGTTCAGCGGGTGGGGCGGTCCTGCCGCGCCGCGGTCTCCTGCTGGGTGCGGCGGCTGCCGGGCGCGCGTTCCGGCGGGAGGGCCGTGGCGGCGCGCGTGGTCCGTTCCGCGCGCGCGGCCTCGGCGCGCAGCAGGGCGTGGAGGACGGCGAAGGGGTCGACGGGCATGGCGAAGCTCCTTGCGGTGGGGGGTGGGGGCTGCGAGGGCGGGGCCTCTCAGCAGCGCATCACCACGCACCGGCGTGCGTCGCCTCGCGGGAGCGGTACGGGGGTGGGGGCGGGTACGGGGCGCCAGTTCCGGGGCCGGCGCCCGGGCCCCCGCTCCCCGGTCCTGACGACGGCACGGCGCCTCCGGGCACGCACGGTCGCGGCCGCCACGGTCTCGGCGACGTCATACGTCTCGCCACCGGTGTCCGGCGTCCCGGACGCGGCGGCCCGCGGTTCGGCCGCCGGGAGACCCGCGCCGGCAGCGGCGGCGGTCCCGAGCAGCATGGCGAGGACGAGGAGCAGCACGACCGCGAGGCGCCGTGGCCCGGTCGCGCGGACCGGTGCCGCGGCGCCCGGCGGGGCCGAGGGTTCGGCGGGGTGCGCGGACGCGGTGCTCATCGGGGTACGTCCTGCCCCGGGGCCGGACCGACGTGCCGGGTCGGGGCGCGAAACCGCCCGGGCGGTCTACGCGGGCGCGCCCGTTTTCACCGGCTCGGGTGCGCTCCCGGGCGCCGGCAGGGCCGCGTCGTCGGCTTCGGCCGGTGCCTCCGCCGATGCCGTCGCCGGGGCCTGGGCCCGTACCCTGCGCGCCGCCATCCACGCGTACACGAGCACACCGGCGAAGAGGAACAGCACGCCCTGGTAGACGGCCGCGTATCCGGAGCCGGCGACCAGCCACATGGAGAAGGCGAAGGCGGCCGCGGCCAGGACCCCGTCGCGGATCAGCCGGGCGCGGTCGACGCGCTCGGACCGGCCGGAGAGCAGGAAGTAGATCTGGGCGGCGGTCGACAGGAGGTACGGGACGGTGGCGGTGAAGGTCGTGACGAGGACCAGGATCTCGAAGACGCCCTCCGTGCCGGCCGTGTAGTTGTAGACGGTGAGCAGCGAGGCGAGGACGACGGTCACGAGGACGCCGACCGTCGGGACACCGCGCCGCTTGTGGCGGAAGACCTTCGGGAAGAGCCCGTCCTTCGCTGCCGCGTAGGGGGTCTGGGCGCTGAGCAGTGTCCAGCCGTTGAGCGCGCCGACCATGGAGACCAGGGCCATGCACGCGATGGCGGTGCCGCCCCACGAGCCGCCGAACATGACGTTCACGGCGTCCGAGAACGGCGCGGTGGAGTCGACGAGCCGGTCGTGGGCGACCGTGCCGAAGACGGCGATGGTGCCGAGGAGGTAGATCGCGGCGGCGCCCAGGGTGCCGAGGACGGTGGCGCGGCCGACGTTGCGGCGCGGGTCGCGGACCTCGCCGGCGCTGACGGCCGCCGACTCGACGCCGAGGTAGCTGAAGAGCAGGATCGCGGCGGAGGCGGAGACCGCGCCGAGCGCACTGTCCCCACCTGCCTGGAAGGGGCCGAGGTTGGCGCTGTCGAAGAAGAACAGTCCGCCCACGGCGACCAGGAGGAGGGGGACGAACTTGAGCACGGTCGCGACGAGCTGGACGGCTCCCACGTACCGGGTGCCGGCGAGGTTGGCGAGCGCCGGCAGCCACTGGAGCGCGAGCGCCGCGGCGATGGTGGCGGCCGTCGACTCGTGGACGGGGAGCAGCACGTTCAGGTAGCCGACGGCGGCCACGGCGAGGGCGGCGTTGGAGACCCAGGCGGTGATCCAGTACGACCAGGCGGCGAGGAATCCGGCGAAGTCGCCGAACGCCTCGCGGGCGTAGACGTACGGGCCGCCGGTCTGCGGGTGGCGGCGGGCGAGCCGGCCGAAGACGAGGGCGAGGGCGATCGCGCCGAGGGTGAGGACGCCGAAGGCGACGAGGCTGATGGTGCCGAAGGGGGCGACCGAGGCGGGCAGCAGGAAGATTCCGCCGCCGATGATGTTGCCCATGACCAGGGCGGTGGCGACCGGCAGGCCGAACCGCCGGGCGTGCCTGTTCTCTTCGGGGGATGGAGTTGTGGCCGTGCTCATGAGGGGTGGTGCGCCTTCCGTCGTACAAACCCGAACATGGTCCGGCAGGCGAGACGCGCCACCAAATCAGCTGTTTTTGTCCGGTACGACGGGGCCATCAACCGGAAGAAGTGCTTCCGAATCGGCTGTCGACGGCGAAATCTCCAGCGGCACCTGCGGGCCGTGACACTCCCGCAGCCATCTGCGCAGCACGCGGTGCACCTGTTCGGCACCGGCCAGATCGGCCGGAGGCGCCGAGAGGGCCACCGGCGACATCAGGAAGGGGTGCGACTGCTCGCCGCCGAGACCGCCGTGGGAGCCGATCTGCTCCTCGAAGGCGTGGACGGTGCCGGTCACCGGGTCGTACATCGAGTTGACCATGATGTCGGCGACGTGCGGGAAGCGGTCCGCGCGCCGTACGGCGTCCGCCGCGCCGCGCCCGAAGACCGCGAGCGGCCCGTCGTCGGCGAGTTCGGCCACGGGCACCTCCGTGCCGTCCCGCGCCAGCACGACCGAGCCGTGTTCGGCGCTCGCGACGAGCAGGAAGCCGATGCCCGGATGGTTGGCCAGGGTGCGCAGCAGCGCCGGATGGCGCCGGTCGATCTCCTCGCGGGTCATCCGGTGCGGCACGCCGGGGAAGGAGACGAGCCCGAGGTTCCCGGAGGCGAGCACCACCGGCTCGGACGGCCGGACCGCCGGTGCCTCCGCGTCAGCGGCCTCCTCGCCGTATTCGTCCACCGGCCGGTGCAGCGCGCTGCGCAGCGCGTCACGGGCCGCGTCCCTGGCCTCCGAGCCGCTGGGGGTGCGCCCGACCCTGCGCGGCACGGGAAGCCCGCACCCGGCGCGCACCAGGTCCTTGAGCGTGAGGCCGTACGCGCTCTCGAAGGTCACGCCGGGGCTCTGGCCGTGATCGGAGAGGAGCACGATCCGGTACGGGCGCGGCGCGTGCTCGGCGACCTTCGCGATCAGCGCGATCGACCGGTCGAGCCGGGCGAGGACCTGGTCGGTGTCCCGGCCGTGCGGGCCGGAGTGGTGCGCGACCTCGTCGTAGGCGACGAGGTCGGCGTAGACGGCGGTCCGCCCCGCCAGCATGTCGCCGATCAGCGCGGCCACGACCACGTCCCGTTCCACGACGGTGGCGAAGGCCCGGATGAAGGGATAGGCGCCGCCGCGCGAGACCCGCGGGGTCTGTTTGCGCACCCGCGCCCGGGTCGACTGGACCATCTCGCGGGCGGCCTCGGCGACGAACGAGCCCGCGGTGCGGACGGCGTTGGCGGGGTCGGAGAAGTACGCGAAGTACCCGGCGCGCGAGCGGTTGCTCCGGCCGCGGCGGGCGGCCATCGACAGGACGAGGGCGAGCTGGTCGGCGCCGCCGCTGAAGAGGTTGCCGCGGGAGGCCCCGTCGAACGTCAGCAGCCCGCCGTCCCCGGTGCGGGCGATGGCCCGCCGCTGGAGCTCGGCGGCGCTCGCGGGCCGGTTGGAGATCATCAGCCGGCCGGTGTCCTTCTCGTACCAGCGGAAGGCGGGCACGTCCTCGTTGGAGCCGTGCAGGATGCCGAGCTGGCTGGCGCCGGTCTGGCTGGACCAGTCGGTGCGCCAGGGGGTGAGCCGGTGGGTGGTGTCGAGCCAGTCGGCGACGGTCGGCATCAGCCCGCCGGCGACGGCCTCGCGGAGCACCCGGTGGCCGACGCCGTCGAGTTGCAGGAAGACGGTGCCGTGGTCGGGCTCCGGGCCGCCGGCCGGGCCGCGGGGGCGGGTGCGGTGTGCGAGCCGGTAGAGGCGGCGGCGGTAGGCGTCGTCGTCGCGTACGGCGAGCGCGGTGGAGGTGGCGGAGGCGACGGCGGACATGACGGCGGCGACCACGACGGCGGTCTCGGGGTCGGCGACGCCTCGGCCGTCGGGGATGAGCCAGAGCGCGATCAGCAGCAGGGAGCCGTTGAGGAAGAAGACCAACAGGCCGAGGACCAGGGCCGGTACGAGGAGCAGTGCCCGGACGATCACGGGCCACACGAGCGCGCTGAGGAGGCCGAAGGCGCCGGCTCCCCAGGCGGCGGTGACGGCGGTCCTGGTGATGCTGTCGCCGTCGGCGGACTGGAGTTGGAAGTCGGGCAGCAGTCCGGCCAGGGCGAGGAAGGTCAGGGTCGACACCGCCCAGACCACGATCACCCGCACCAGGGCGCGCCCCGCGGTCCGCCAGCGGCCGGCGGTACGCCATCGCCCGTCACCCACGCCTGGTTCACCTTTCGCCCGTTTCCTGCCTCAAGCGTGGCACATCGCCCACGCGGCGCAGGGCGGGGCTGCGGCGCCTCAGCAGCCGTCGTAGCCGGCGGTCGGCATGGAGAGTCTGCGGTGCACGTCGGCCTTGCCGGCCGCGTCGTAGGACGGCTCGTCGAGCCCCGCGGTCTCCAGGCGCACGCCGCGCCGCTCGCACTCCGCGAAGAACGCGGACACGTCGGTCAACGCCCGTGCGAGGACGCGCTCGTTGGGGGCGACGAAGAGGTCGACGTGACCGGCGTCGACGTCCGCCCAGAGCGCGTCGTGGTCGGGGCGCATGCCGTAGCAGAGCAGCTGTCTCGTCACGACGTAGCCCTTGTCGAGGGCCCAGCGGGCGCACATCGCGTGCTGGCTGCGCGTGTCGACCAGGAAGGGGTCGCTGTCGAGTTCCTCGAGCGGGGTGAGGCTGGCGATCGCCGCCACCCGAACGTCGTCCATGGGCCGACCCTACTCCGAACCGTGTCCCGCGAGGAGGGAGTCCCCCGGGGCCACGCCCGGCGTCACGGCGGCGAGGAGTAGCCGCAGGTGTGGCAGATCCTCCAGCCGTCCTGGGTGACGGCCAGGACGCCCCCGCAGCGCGGACACTGCGCAGAATTGCAGGTCGTCCCCATCGTGCTCACCGCGACTCCCATCCCCTTGCCGACGGATGGCTACCCCCACGACCCACCGTAGACGCCCCGCGTCGCCCCCTGCGGACATTTACCCTCATGACAAGGGAGTGCCGAGCGGAAGGGCGGCGGGCCGGTGGAGGTCACCTGGTGGGGTCATGCCACCTGCACGGTCGAGGATTCGGGGGTCCGGTTCCTCACCGATCCGCTCTTCGCGCGGCGGCTGGCGCATCTGCGGCGCCGGCGCGGCGCGCTGCCCCCGCCCGAGGCCGCGCGCGCCGAGGTCGTGCTCGTCTCCCATCTGCACGCCGACCACCTCCATCTGCCCTCGCTCGCCAGGCTCGCGCCCGGGACGCGGATCGTCGTGCCGCGCGGCGCGCCCGGTGCCGTACCGGGGCTGCGCCGACTCGACGGGCAGGGGCTGCGGCTGACCGAGGTGGGGCCGGGCGACGTGGTGACGGTGGAGGGTGTGACCGTACGGGCCGTGCCGGCGCTGCACGACGGCCGGCGCCTGCCGCTGGGGCCCCACCGCTCCCCCGCGCTCGGGTATGTCGTGGAGGGCGAGGCGCGGACGTACTTCGCCGGCGACACCGGTCTCTTCGACGAGATGGCGGAGGCGGTCGGTCCGGTGGACGTGGCGCTGCTGCCGGTGGGCGGCTGGGGGCCGTATCTGGGACACGGCCATCTGGACGCGGGGCGGGCGGCGCAGGCGCTCGCGGCGCTCTCCCCCGCGGCGGCGGTGCCGGTGCACTACGGCACGTACTGGCCGATCGGGATGGACGGGGTGCGGCCGCACGAGTTCCACGCGCCGGGTGACGAGTTCGTCCGGCACGCGGCGCGGCTCGCGCCGAAGGTGGTGGTGCATCTGCTCGGCCACGGCGAGCGGGTGCGGCCCGAGGTCGCCCGGTGATCGACGGTCTGATGGGGGCGGTACGGGAGCTGCCGCCGGAGTCGACGCAGCAGGCGGTCGGCTATCCCTCCCTGTTCCTGCTGGTGGCGCTGGGTGCGCTGGTGCCGGTGGTGCCGACGGGGGCGATCGTCAGCTCGGCGGCCGTGGTCGCCTTCCACCAGACGTCTCCGCTGGCGCTGCTCTTCGTCTTCCTGGTGGCGGCCTCCGCCGCGCTCGTGGGCGATGTGGCGCTGTACTGGCTGGGGCAGCGCGGGGTCCGCTCCAGGAACGGCTCGCGGTGGCTGGCGGCGCTGCGGGGCCGGGTCACGCCCGACCGGCTCGCGCAGGCGCGGGCGCGGCTGGACACCCATCAGGTGAAGGTGCTCGTGCTGTCCCGGCTGGTGCCCGCGGGGCGGATTCCGGTGATGCTGGCGTGCCTGCTGGCGCAGGTGCCGCTGCGCCGGTTCGTCCGCGGGGACCTGCCGGCCTGTCTGGCGTGGGCGGCGACGTACCAGCTGATCGGGATCCTGGGCGGTTCGCTGTTCCCGGAGCCGTGGCAGGGCGTGGTGGCCGCGGTGGGTCTGGCGCTGCTGATCAGTGTCGTTCCGGCGCTGTGGCGGCGGGTGCGCGGGGGCCGGCGGGGCGCGTCGGAGGCGTCAGGGAGCGAGCACGCGTGAGCCTCCGACGGGGAGGTCCCACAGGTCCTCGCGGAGCAGCCCGGCCCGCTCCCAGGCGGCTCTGACCCGGGTGAGGGGTTCGAGGACCGGCTCGGAGGAGAGCACGAAGGTCGCCCAGTGCATCGGCGCCATCCGCCGCGCCCCGAGGTCCTGGAAGGCGCGGACGGCCTCCTCGGGGTCGGTGTGGACGTCGCTGAGCCACCAGCGCGGGGCGTAGGCGCCGATCGGGAGGAGCGCGAGGTCGATGCCGGGGTGGCGGCGGCCGATCTCGGCGAACCAGTGGCCGTAGCCGGTGTCGCCGGCGAAGTACACTCGCCGCTGGGAGCGGTCGGTGAGCACCCAGCCGCCCCACAGCGAGCGACAGGTGTCGAGGAGGGTCCGCTTGGACCAGTGGTGGGAGGGGACGAACTCGAAGCGTACGCCGTCGAGTTCGGCCGCCTCCCACCAGTCGAGCTCGGTGACGCGGCTGAAGCGGCGGCGGGTGAACCAGCGGCCGAGCCCGGCCGGGACGAAGACCGGGGTGTCCTTGGGCAACCGCTTGAGGGTGGGGGCGTCGAGGTGGTCGAAGTGGTTGTGGCTGATGACGACCGCGTCCACGGGCGGCAGGTCCTCCCAGCGCACCCCGACGGGGGTGATCCGGGCGGGGGTGCCGAGGATCCGGCGGGACCAGACGGGGTCGGTGAGGACGGTGAGGCCGCCGGCGCGCAGGATCCAGCTGGCGTGGCCCGCCCAGGTCACGGCGAGGGTGTCGGGCCCGGCGGGCGGCAGCGGGCCGGGGGCGAACGGCAGCAGCGGGATGTCGCGCAGGCCCTCGGGGCCGGGGCGCACGGCGCCCTCGCGGGCGAGGCGGGCCATGGCGCGGACGCCGGGGAGCGGTGCGGTGAGCCGCTCGACGAAGGAGCGCGGCCAGTCGTCCCGGATCCGGCCGAGGGGCTGGAGGACGGGGGCCGGGGCGGAGGCCGGGGCCGAGGCCGGGGAGGCGGCCGGGGAGGCGGCCGGGGCCGGGCCGGGCGCCGGGCGGCCGGGCGCGGAGGCGGTCCGGCCGTCACGCGCGGGGTGCGGGGCCTGCGTCGGCCGTGCCGTCTGTTCCGTCATCTGCGAGCTCCGTTCTGCGCAGTTCGTCGGGGACGTCTTACGGGCGTACAGGGGTCCGAAGTGCCCCGGAGGTCACCGGAGTTCCTCCAGGGCGGCTCCGAAGGAGCTCAACGCCCGGGCCACATGGGGCAGTTCCACGGGGTCCGCCGATGTGAGGGACTCGTTCCGCTCCTCCTCCGTCGATCCCAGGAACACCCCGGTGTCGAAACGCGCCCGCAGGGCGCCGAGTTCGTCGCCGAAGCGGTGGCCGCCGGGGACGGGGGTCCCGAGCCGCTCGGTGAGGTGGGTCTCCAGCTCCATGGAGTCGGTGACGCCCCGGGCGGCGAGCCCGGCGCGCAGCGGGCCGAGGTCGGCGTAGAGGTGGCGGCCGGCCTGCGGGGGCCGGGCGAGCGCGCCGGCGGAGAGGACGGCGCGGTGGGCCGCGGCCGCCACGCGCGCGTGGAGGGCGGCGGCGAGGGCGGCCCGTACGGTGACGTCCTCGGGTTCGTCGAGGGCGTGCGCCGCGGCGGGGGCGACCGGCCCTGCGACGCAGGCGCCGAGCGCGGTCAGCACGTCGAGGGTGCGGGCGCGGGGGTCGGTCCAGCGGTCCGCGCGCGAGGGGTCGGTGGGCGGGAAGCGGGCCACGGCACAGGGCCAGGCGGCCGGGGCGAGGGCGGCGGACAGGTCGCACAGGACGGTGACGTCGTCGGGGCACATCTCGGCGGGGCTGAGGAGCACGGTGTCGTGGCGCCGGTGCAGGGTGTCGCGCCAGGTCTCGTCGCTGACGATGTGCAGACCCTCGGCGACGGCAGCCTCGCACGCCTCGCGGACCAGTTCCGGCGGGGCGACGGTGGCGGTGGGGTCATCGGCGACGGAGAGCAGCAGCAGGCGGGGGTGGCCGCCCTCGGCGCGGACCCGGCGGACGGTTTCGAGCAGGGCGTACGGGTCGGGTACGCCGCCGCACTCGGCGGGGGTCGGCACGTGGTAAGCGGGGCGGCCGAGGAGGCGGGCCTGGGGGGTCCACCAGGCCGGGCAGGGCCGGGGCATCAGGACGTCCCCGCCGTGGGCGGCGATCAGGGCGAGCAGCAGGGGCTGGGCGCCGGGGGCGGCGACCACGTCCTCGGCGTGGGTGCGCAGGCCGCGGCGCCACCAGTAGCCGGCGGCCGCCTCGCGCAGCACCGGCCCGCCGCCGGGGGGCTCGACGGTGGTGCGGTCCGCCGCGGCGGCGAGGATCGCGGCGAGGACCGGCAGCACGGGCAGGTCGGGTTCCGGGGCGGGAGGCCCGTAGCGCACCGGGCCACGGCCTTCCGGTGCCGTCTGCCGCATCTTCCGCACCTCCTGAGCTCCGAAGGGCGCCCCACGCGGCGCCCCAGTGCCCTTTATACGAAGGTTCAGCGGGGTTCGCCGCCCCAGAAGACGGTGACCGGGTGTCTCGTCACGGCGGGGAGGAGGGCCGTCCGGGTGACCGGGTGACCGGGTGACGCCGGCCCGCACCGGACGGTCGGCGGACTCAGCGGACCAGGACGCGTTCCAGCATCAGCTCGACCGCCGAGACGATCGCGTCCGCGTCGATACCGGCCTCGTGAAGCTGTTCCTCCGGGCTCGCCGAGGCGGGCATGGAGCGTACGGCGAGCCGTGCCAGGCGGGGCATCCCTCCGTGTCCGTTGGCGTAGGCCTCGGCGACCGCGTCGCCGAGCCCGCCCTCGGGGTGGTGGTCCTCCACGGTCAGGACGCAGCCGGTCGTGCCGGCCGCCTGGTCGAGGGTGTCGGTGTCCACCGGCTTGACCGAGTAGAGGTCGATGACCCGGACCGGCATGCCGAGCTCCGCGAGCCGGTCGGCGGCCCGCAGGGCCTCGTGCACGGTCACCCCGGCCGCGACGACGGTCGCCCGGTCGTCCTCGCCGTGGCTGCGCAGCACCTTGCTCCCGCCGATCGGGAAGTCCTCCTCGGGCCCGTAGACGACGGGGGTGCCGCCGCGTGTGGTGCGCAGATAGCGGACCCCGTCCAGGTCGGCCATCGCCGCCACGAGCTTCGCCGTCTGGTTGGCGTCGCAGGGGTACAGGACGGTGCTGCCGTGCACGGCCCGCAGCATGGCCAGATCCTCCAGGCCCATCTGGCTCGGCCCGTCCTGGCCGATGGCGACACCGGCGTGCGAGCCGACCAGATTGATCCCGGCCCGGCTCACGGACGCCATCCGGACGAAGTCGTACGCGCGCGTGAGGAACGCGGCGAAGGTCGAGGCGTACGGGACGTAGCCGCGCGCCTGGAGCCCGACGGCGGCCCCGACGAGCTGCTGCTCGGCGATCCAGCACTCGAAGTAGCGATCGGGGTGCGCCTTGGCGAAGAACTCGGTGCGCGTCGAGTCGCCGACCTCGCCGTCCAGCACGACCACGTCGCCGCGCGCGTGGCCGAGGGCGGCCAGCGCCTGCCCGTAGGCGTCCCGGGTGGCGACCTTCTCGCCCCTGCCGTACCGCGGCAGCCGCGGTACGCCGCCGCCGGCCGGGCTGGGTACGAGCGCGGCGGGCGGATCGGTGACCTGGACCCGCAGGTCGCTGTAGCCGCCCAGCTCGGCGATGGCGGCCTCGGCGTCCGGGAGGGGTTTGCCGTGCATGCCCTCGCGGTTCTCGACGGAGGCCACGCCCCGGCCCTTGCGGGTGGCGGCGAGGACGGCGGTGGGCCGGCGGACGGTCGCGCGGGCCTCGCGCAGCGCCGCGTCGACGGCCTCGACGTCGTGGCCGTCGATCCGTACGGTGTGCCAGCCGAAGGCCTCGAGGCGGGCGGCGTAGGCGCCGAGGTCGTGCTGGTGGCGGGTGGGTCCGCGCTGGCCGAGCCGGTTGACGTCGACGATCAGGGTGAGGTTGTCCAGACGGCAGTACGAGGCGTGCTCGACGGCCTCCCAGATGGACCCCTCGGCCATCTCGCTGTCCCCGCACAGGACCCACACCTGGTACGGGACGCGGTCGAGGAACTTCCCGGCCAGCGCCATGCCGACCCCGATGGGCAGGCCCTGCCCCAGGGAGCCGGTGGCGACGTCGACCCAGGGCAGCCGGGGCGTGGGGTGGCCTTCGAGGAGGCTGCCATGGCGGCGGAAGGTGAGCAGCTCCCCCTCGCTGACGACACCCGCGGCCCGGTACATGGCGTAGAGCAGGGGCGAGGCGTGCCCCTTGGACAGGACGAGGCGGTCGTTGCCCGGGTGGTCGGGGCGGTCGAAGTCGTAGCGGAGGTGACGGGCGAGGAGGACCGCGCCGATCTCTGCGGCCGACATCGAGGAGGTCGGATGGCCGGAGCCGGCCGCGTCGGCGGCGCGTACGGCGTCCACGCGGAGCTGCCGGGCGAGATCGGACATCGTTTCGTACATCGGGCACCTTCCTCCAGGAACGTTCGCGTCGGCGGACGGGGATGCGGGCCCACATCCGCCCGGGTACCCAGGGGGCGGGGGCGTATGCCCCGCAATGCGTGCCGGCCCGGGCGATATGCGGTGGCCGGGGCGGCGCGGGCGGGCCGAGAATGCGGCGCATGCCGATCCGTGAAGCTCTTCCCGCGGACGCGGCGGCGATCGCCGCCGTCCATGTCCGGTCCTGGCAGGCCGCCTATCGTGACCTGCTTCCCGGGCCGTATCTCGACGGCCTCGACGTCGAGGAGCGCACCGCCGTCTGGGCGGCCCGGCTGGGGGCGCCCGAGCGGCCCGCGGTCCTGGTGGCGCAGGAGCCGGGCGGGCGGGTGACGGGGTTCTGCTGCTTCCGTGCCTGGCCTTCGGACGGCGATCTCGATCCCGCCACGACCGGGGAGATCGCGGCGCTCTACGCGCTGCCGGAGGTGTGGGGGACGGGGGTGGGCCGGGGGCTGCTCGCCGCGTCCGTCGAGGCACTGGCGGCGGCCGGGTTCCGGGAGGCGGCGCTGTGGGTGCTCGCGGACAACGACCGGGGTCGGCGCTTCTACGAGGCGGCGGGCTGGCGGGCGGACGGCACCGTCGTCCAGGACACGACGGCGGGCCGGACGCTCGACGAACTCCGTTACCGGCGGCGCCTGTTCCCTTGAGCCGATGTCCACATCGCAAGATCGGGGTCTCAGTATGCGGCTGAGGCACGTACGGTTCTCCGTACCAACCCAGACGAGGGAGTCCGGTCATGACGCATACCTCCGAGCAGTCCAGGCCCCATGAGACCGCCGTCTACACCCATGGGCACCACGAGTCCGTGCTGCGCTCGCACAGCTGGCGCACCGCGGCCAACTCGGCGGCCTATCTGATCCCCGAGCTGCGTCCCGGCCTGGACGTCCTGGACGTGGGCTGCGGGCCGGGCACCATCACCGCCGATCTGGCCGCGCTGGTCGCGCCGGGCCGGGTGACCGCCATGGACGCGGCCGAGGACGTCCTGGCCAAGGCGCGTGCCGTGGCCGCCGAACGGGGCCTGGAGAACGTGGAGTTCGCGGTCGCGGACGTGCACGCCCTGGACTTCCCGGACGACTCCTTCGACGTCGTCCACGCCCACCAGGTGCTGCAGCACGTGGGCGATCCGGTGCGGGCGCTGCGCGAGATGAGGCGGGTCTGCCGCCCGGGCGGTGTGGTCGCGGCCCGGGACAGCGACTACGGGGCCTTCGCCTGGTATCCGCAGTCGCCCGCCCTGGATGAGTGGCAGCAGCTGTACCACCGGGTCGCCCGGGCCAACGGCGGCGAGCCGGACGCCGGGCGGCGGCTGTTCTCGTGGGCACGGCAGGCCGGGTTCACGGACGTCACGACGACGGCCGGCACCTGGTGCTTCGCGACACCGGACGAGCGGGCCTGGTGGAGCGGGCTGTGGGCGGACCGCACCTCCGAGTCCGTCTACGCGGAGCTGGCGGTGGACGGCGGCCACACCACGCGCGAGGGGCTGGCCGCGATCTCCGAGGCGTGGCGGGAGTGGGGCCGGCAGGAGGACGCCTGGTTCATGGTCCCGCACGGCGAGATCGTGTGCCGGGTCTCCTGATCCGGAACCCCTGCCGTGGCCCGCGCGTCTTCAACTAGGCTCGGTGGTATGGAGATTCTGGGTACCACGCTGCGCATCTGCGTCGACGATCTCGAGTCGGCGGTGGACTTCTACGAGCGGCTCACCGGTGCCCCCGCCCAGCGCTTCGAGCGGGGCGGGGTGGCGGTCGCGGCCGTCAGCTCGTTTCTGCTGATGAGCGGACCGGAGTCGGAGCTGGAGGTGCTGCGCAAGGTCGCCGCGACCCTGTCCGTGGACGACGTGGACGCGGCGTTCACGGCGCTGACCGAGGCGGGCGCCAAGATCCTGGCGGGTCCGGTGCCGACGCCGGTGGGCCGCAATCTGATCGCGGTCCACCCGGACGGCTCGGTCTTCGAGTACGTCGACCGGCGCTCCTGAACGTCAGGCGCCGGCGAAGGCGGCCACCACGAGGTCGGTGAGCAGCGCTCCGGCCGTACCGTCCGGGTCGAGATCGGGGTCGTAGATCGTGATGTTGAGCCCGACGCAGCGCTCGGAACGGACCAAGGGCCCGAGCAGCTCGGTCAGTTCGCCGGGCAGCAGGCCGTCGGGGTCGGGGCTGTCGACGGCCGGCATCACGGAGGGGTCGAGGACGTCGGCGTCGAGGTGGACCCAGAAGCCGTCGAGGGCCGTGGTCTCGAGACTGGTGACCGTGGCCGCGGCGAGCTCGGCCGGTCCCCACGCGCGCAGCTCGGAGACGGTGACGGTGGGGACCTTCAGGGCGCGCAGCTCGACGAGTTCGGGTTCGTCGTGGAAGGCGTCGCGGATGCCGAAGAGGCGGATGTCCTCGTCCCGGAGGTAGGGCTTCAGCCCCTCCAGGTCGGTGAGGTAGCGCTGCCCCCGGCCGGTGGCGAGGGCGAGTTCCTCGCCGCCGGCGGCCCCGACACGGTCGGAGTTGCCGGGGTGGCGGAAGTCCGGGGAGGCGTCGATCGCGGCGAGCCCGTAGCGGCCGACGCGGCGCAGGGCGAGGGAGGCGCCGAGCTGGATGGAGCAGTCGCCGCCGAGGACGAGGAGGAAGTCGCCCGCGCGCACGTGCTGTTCGATCCGGTCGGCGAGGGTACGGGTGTAGGTCGCGAGGGCGGCCGCGTTGAAGACGCCGTCGCCCTCCTGCCAGTCGCCCCGGTCGTAGCGGGGCGGGACGACGACTCCGCCCTCCAGCGCACCGAGCCGTTGCACGATCCGGTTCTCGCGCAGGGCACCGGCGAGCTTGTAGCAGCCGGGGACGGTGCCGGGGGCCGGCGGGCGCAGACCGAGGTTGGAAGGGGCGTCGAGGGCCACGATATTCCGCATGCGCGCCATCCTCGCCGCCGTAGTCTGGATCTTCAACGGTGACGGGAGTACGGAGAGAGATGAGCACGCGGCACACCTACCGAGTGATCGTGCGCGGTACGTTCGAGGGTCTGTCGGAGGAGAGCCGGGCCCGGCTGCTCGCCGAGGTCGACGCGCACGGGATGGCGGCGATGCGGTTCACCCCGGAGGGCTCCCTCGCGTACGACAGGACGCTGAAGCACTTCTCGTACCGGCTGGTCGTGGTCTCGGACGCGGCGGACGGCGAGGAGATGGCCGCGGCGATCGCCGAGGACCGCGTGGAGTCCGCGCTGAAGGAGCTGGGCCACGGCCACGGGGAGCTGAAGTCCTCCGTGACCGACATGGACACGATGAAGATCAACTACAGGCACTGAGCCCGCGCGCCGCCGGTGTGGGTCAGGGAGCGGGCTCGGGTGCGGTGATCGCCCACCGCTCGTGGTCGCGCCAGGCGCCGTCGATGAAGAGCATGGCGGGCGAGAACCCTTCGAGCCGGAAGCCGGCCCGGCGGACGAGGGCGCGGGAGGCGGCGTTGCCCGGCTGGATGTCGGCTTCGAGGCGGTGCAGCCCCAAGGGCCCGAAGGCGTACGGGAGGAGAAGGCCCAGCGCCTCGGTGAGCAGGCCGCGCCCGGCGGCGTGCGCGAAGGCGCCGTAGCCGAGGGCTCCGCTGAGGAAGGCGCCGCGGACGATGTTGTTGATGTTGACGAACCCGGCGATCCGCCCCTGCTCGGCCCGCTCGCACACGAGGAACCCGGCCTTGGCCGGGTCGTCGGTCATCGACCGCGCGTAGGCCGCGTACGTGTCGAGGTGGTCGGGCGGGAAGAGCCAGGGGCGGTGCAGCTCACGGCTCTCCCGCGCCCGGGCGGTGAACTCCTCGGCGTCGTCGAGGGAGTAGTGCCGCAGGCCGACGCGGGGGCCGGCGGTGAGGTACGGGCCGAGATCGTCGGGCATGGTCCCAGACTAGCCAGTGCTCCAGGAGGACTTTGGTCTCGCCCTGCCACGGCGTGAAGGCATCGGCCCACGGGTAGACGCAACAGTGGTGACGGTGTGTGGTCGGTCCACGGGAGGGGCGGTCATGGCGGACGAGTCGAACTGGGACGACTACCAGGGGGAGTCGGGCTCCACGGACGACGAGAGCGGTGTCTCGCTCTCCGGGGAGGTCTACGTCCGGGAGAGCCGGACCATCGAGGGCGGCACCAGCACCGAACGCCAGGAGGCCGGTGGCTCGTTGACGGTCGACTACCCCGACTCCTGGGGTCCCGCCGATGACGACGACAGCAGCGTCACCGTCAGCGGCGAGATCCACCACGAGAATGCGACCACCATCGAGGACGGCACCGTGACGGACACCTCGTCCTGGGGCGGCGACGCCTCGCTGGACTACTGACCCCCGAGGCCACCGAGGCTGTCAAGACGGCCGCGCCACTCGGCGAGCTGCGCGCGGGCCGCCTTGATGCCGTCGCGCTGGGCGGTCAGGTCGCGGACCGACGTCTGGGGGAGTTTGTCGACGGCCTTCCTCTGGAAACCGGTCAGCAGCGAGCCGGTTTCCCTCCGGGCCCGCTCCACCATCCGCGTGCGGACCTGCAGCCAGACGGGTGCGCAGCCGGTGTCCGGATCCGGGGAGAGCGCCTTCTCGATCTCCTTCCGCGTCCTGCCCATCGCCCGCAGTGTGTGGCCGAGATGGCCGCCGCCGAGATAGTGCTGGCCGATGAGGGCTATCCACACCGTCGGCAGCAGGGCGGCGACCAGCCCCCCGAACCCGTCGTTGGCCAGATCCTCGAACTCGTCGCCCGACGACTGGTAGTGGTAGCTCCCGACCGTGAACGAGACGGAGCTGTCGGCATGTCCGGGGTTCCCGGTGGCCCCGAGCGGAATCCGCGTGTCGTACTCGACGACGGCGGCCTCGGTGACCGCCCGCAGCTCCGCGCCCAGCCGCTCGAACGCCGCTTCGGCCTCGGCGGCCAGACCGGTCGCCGCCCGGGTCAGCAGCCCCTCGATCTCGTCGTTGAGCTTCTTCGCCTCCGCCTTCGGAAGCGTGAGGCCGGTGGTGATCCGGGACCTGATGCGATCGAGGTCGGCGCGGAGCGTGGCGGCGGTACGGAGCACGGTCGGTTCGATCTCGGCCCAGTCCGCCGCGCGGGAGGCCGCCTCCACCTCCCCCAGCCGCTTTCTCGTCGAGGCGGTCAGCTCCCGGGCGAGCGCGGCCGCCTCGCTCCGCGGGACCTTGCCGTCGAGGGAGCGATCGATACTCCGTGCCCGGTCGGCCAGCGCGGTGTCGAGCAGCGGAAGGGCGTACCGGGCGGCGGAGGCGGCGGTCGAGGCGACATTGCGCCGTACCCGGTCGGCCACCTCGGCGCGGAACGCCTTCCACTGCTCCTCCTCCTGCCTCGGGCCCGCGGCAGGCGCCGCCGCCGCACTGGCGGCCGGCAGGAAGGACGGCAGGTGCAGGGCGTGGATTCCGGCCCGCGCGAGGCCGAGCGTGCCGTCCGCGTCGGCGGGCAGCAGATACTCCGCGACGCTCCGTCGCCGCATGGTGAGGTGGTCCGCCAACCGCTCGGACGGGGGTGGCGCGACCTCGTTGAACACGATCGCGGCGACCTTCACCTCGTACGGGCTCTCGGCGAGTTCCCGTACGACGTCCGCCAGGGCGGCGATGCTGACCCTGCCGAAGCTGACGAGTACGGCGGTGAACGCGCTGCCCGCGAGGTCCTCGGCCGTCCGGGCGGTGACCTCCCGGGAGACGCTGTTGGCACCCGGCAGGTCGACCAGGCGCAGGCCCCCGCTGAGCAGGTCGGACCGCAGCCGGACCTCGCCGCGCAGCACGCGCCGGGTGTTCTCGGGGTTGTGCTCCTGGAGCAGCCAGCCGTCGAACCCCGCTCGGTCCGTCGGGTCGGCCCGCGGCGGGCCGCCGGGCTCCTCGGACGCGCGGAACACGGTGAAGCCCGGCGCGGCGCCCTCACCGTGCAGGATGTGGACCGGGGCGACGGTGCCGGGCAGGAAGGCGGAGGTGGGGGTGACATCGGCTTCGGCGAGCGCGCTGATGAGGGTGGACTTGCCCGCGCCCTCGGGGCCCACCACCACGAGGTGGCTGCGCTCGGCGGCTCGACGGACGGCGGCAAGGGCGTCCCGTACGGCTGGGGCGAGGGAGGGCAGGAGACCCTGGTGGCGCTGGAGGACGTCGAGGAGTTCGGTGACGGGGGGAGCCACGGTCGGGTCACCGCCGGGACTGGTACCGCCCTCGCCCGAGCCCCCCATCCGGTTGCCCCCCATCCGGTTGCCGCCCATCCGGTTGCCGCCCATCCGGTCGCCGCCCATCCGGTCGTCAGTCATGGAGCACTCCCGCCATCTCGTCGAGGTCCTGCCGCGAGGCGCTGTCCGTGGCACCCGGAACGGCCGGCACCGCCGGGACGGCCGTGGCCGCCTCCGACAGGGCCTGGCGGAAAGCGGTGCGGTAGAGGGAGTCGGCCGCGGCGAGGGGTTCGGCCGCGTCGGCGACCGGGGGGAAGGGCGGGCCGGTGACGGCGTAGTCAGGGTGGGTCAGGATGGCCAGCGAGTGCCGCAGCGAGGCGACCGCCGCCTCGCCCTGCCTCCGCCTCGCCTGCCGGGTGGCGACCGTGAGCAGGTGGAAGGCCGGGTCGGCGACCTGCCAGAGCGGGATGCCGAGGTCGGGCTCCCAGTCGGCCAGGGCACCGGCGCCGAGTGCGGCGGCGGCCTCGTCCAGGCGCTGCCGGTAGCGGGCGGAGTTGCCCAGGTAGTACGCGTCCACGGCGGCGGTCACCACGGCGGTCGCGGCCCGGGCGGCGATCTCGATGTCGACCCGTACCCGTTCCGTGTCGTCCGTGGGGACGGCCAGCCGGTGGCTGGCGGGCACCGAGGCGTTGAGTTCCGCGACGGCCTCCGGCGTCCAGCGGTCGGGGCGTGCGATGCGGTGCCGGTAGATGCTGCGCAGCCCCTCCGCCGGCGACTCGGCGCCCGCTCGCAGATGGCAGCCGCCGAGGCTGATGTCGAGGGTGTCGCGGAAGTAGCGCACCTGCACGACGAGGGTGGGTATGCCGTACAGGTCGTTCCAGTAGAAGGCGGCGTGCGGCCAGGCCAACGTCCGTAGCGAGTCCTGGAGTTCGATCAGCCCGTCGGCGGCGAGCCGGCGCCTGAGCGCGTCGATCACCGAGGCGCGCAGTCCCGCCCAGTGGCCCTCCGGGGAGCCGTGGAAGGTCGGCAGCAGGACGACCAGCGGGAGCGTCGTGAGGTCGGAGGAGAGCAGCCGCAGGCTCTCCCGGAGATGGCCGGGACCTTCCTCGACGGGGTAGCTGTCGATGAGCCTGCGGTTGCGGAGTGCCGCCAGATCGGTGTCGCGGCGCAGGCGGCTCTCCAGCTCGGCGATCCGGGTCAGGCGTTTGTGGCGGACGGCCTCCAGCTGGAGCTCGCGACCGAACCGGGCCTCTGCCTGGACCTTCTCGAAGTCCTGGCGCGAGGCCCTGGCCTGCTCCTCCGCCTTGAGTTGGCGATGAGTGTTGATGAGAGAGGCGGCGGCCTGTGCGGCTGCCCCCACGCCCAAGGAAACAGCTGGATACTCCACGATCTCCCCCTTGAGCCCCCTGAGCGCCTTGGCCCCCTTGAACCATGCGGTGCGCCCGGTCCGTCGCCGCATTCCTGTCCCGCTGCGGCCGTGTTATGCCGCCGGCGCCGACGACGCCGAGCACGCGCCCGCCGCTGTCATTCAGCGGCGGGCCGAGCGGACCCTCGACGGGCAGGTCTCGCCCCTCTTCACCACGCCGATCAGTACGGTCGCACGGCCGTCGAGCTCCACGCCCTGCGCCGGGTACTGCGTGCACACCTTCCAGTTCGGCGGCCACAGCACCCGCCGGTCGCGCCCGCCGGCGTCGTGGACGTCGACGCGGGTGCGGTGGTCGAGCGTGGTGAAGACCCGCCACAGGCCCTTGCCCAGGAAGCCGGGCATCGGCGCGGAGTCCTCCTCCGCCGCCACCGCCTCGCCCGAGGTGACGGCCGCCGCCGCTATCGCCAGGACCGCCCCCGCCCCGATGGCGCCGAGCAGGGCCGTCGCGCTCGGTGTCTCCCTGCGGCTCATGGCCCGGTCCTCTCCTCCGTCGTACACGGACGCCCCCGTGGGACCAGGATGGAGGGATCCGGTCCGCACGGGGGCGTGGGAAGGGCCGTACGGGTGAGGGTGCGGCCTCGCCCGGCGGGCCGGGTCAGTGGTGGGCGAGCACCAGCCGCGGCTCGTCGGCCGCCGGCTCCTCGGCCGGGTCGGGGCGCTGGATGAGCAGCGCGGTGACGACGCCGATGCCGAGCAGGGCGAGCGCCGTGTACATCGCGTGCTGGTAGCCGGCCTCGGTCGGGCCGCCCGCGTCGCTGCCCGCGGTGATCATCGCGGAGGCCAGGGCGATGCCGAGCGAGGCCCCGATGCCGAAGCAGGCGCCGTTGAGGCCGGAGAGCGAACCGGGCTTGTCCTTCGGGGCGGTGGTGACGGCGAGGCCGTTGAGGCCGGTCAGCATGAAGCCGCCGTACGTGACGCCGAGCGCGGCGAGCGAGGCGACCAGGATCCACTCGCTCCGCAGGAAGAGAGTGGCGAAGAGGAAGATCGCGAAGTTGGCGACCGCGCCGGTGACGACGATCCTGCGCCAGCCGATCTTCGGGCCGAGGCGCCCGGTCAGCGGGGCCGAGATCACGCCGATCAGCTGGATCGGGGTGAGGAAGAGCACGGCGGCGGTCACGGCTGACAGACCCAGGCCGACCCGCGCGTCCTGCGAGAAGAGCGGGATCGTGAGCGCGATGGCACCGAAGGCGCCGCCCAGGGTGCAGATCGTGGTGAGCAGCAGCGGCCAGGCGCGTCGCGAGGCGAGGACGTCGATGTCGATGACCGGGTTGGCGGCGCTCTTCTGCGAGACGACGAAGAAGACGAGGGAGGCGAGTCCGCCGAGCAGGAAGCCGAGGGTGAGGACGGAGGTCCAGCCCCAGGCGGCGCCCTGGGCGAGACCGACGAGGATGCCGGTGAGGCCGAGCGCGAGGGCGGCGATGCCCCGGGAGTCGAAGCGGCCCTCGGTCGCGGTGGCCGGGACGTCGGGGACGTACTTCCGTACGCCGATCAGGCCGGCGACGGCGATCAGGGTGGAGCAGACGAAGATGCCGCGGAAGCCGATGGTGTCGGCGATCTGGCCGCCGGCGATGGCGTCGACACCCGCGAGGCCGCCGTTGACGGCGGTGATGATCCCGGCGGCCTTGCCGAAGCCGGCCGGGGTCAGCAGCTGGTTGAGGGTGAGGAAGGCGAGGGTGAACATCGCGGCCGAGATGCCCTGGAGGACGCGGCCCGCGATGAAGATCTCGATGTTCGGCGCGAAGACGCAGAGCAGGTTTCCGGCGATCAGCACGAACGCGCAGACGATCATCATCGGCTTGCGGCCGCGCTGGTCGCTCAGGCGGGCGAGGGTGACCTGGCCGATGGCCGCCATCAGGAAGAACAGCGTCTGGGAGAGGCCGGCGGCGGCCGTGGTGGTGCCCAGGCGTTCGATGACATCCGGCAGTGCGGGGCTGAGCATCGTGGCGTTGATCTGGTACCCGAGAACGGCGAGCACCATCGCCAGGAGCATGGGCCCACGGCCCTTGAGGTCGGATGTTGCTGACATGGGGGCCCCTTTGCCTTGAATGTCACGTGATGACGCACGCCGCACGGCAAACTTGTCTGACAAGCGCGCGCAGAACAGAGTGAGTTCTACGCGCGTCACACGTCAAGTCCCTTTGACCTGTGATCACGGATACCGTTCACTTGCCGACAAGTGAGGCCGAGGAGGGGCAGTGGCAGTCAGCGGACAGCAGAGGCGACCGGTCGTGGTGCTCTACGAGCGGATCGCGGACGCCATCCACGACGGCACCTATCCCCCGGGCTCCACCCTCCCCTCCGAGCCGAAGCTCGCCGGCGAGCTGGGCGTGAGCCGGCCCGCCCTGCGCGAGGCCCTGCTGCTGCTCCAGGAGGACGGGCTGCTCTCGGTACGGCGCGGGGTGGGCCGCACGGTCAACGACCACCCGCCGCGACGCGGCTTCGAGCACATCCAGCCCCTGGAGGAGCTGATCGGCGCGGGCGCGCCGCTGCGCGTACGGGCGCTGCTTCGGGCCGTCGAGGAGCCCACCGACTTCACCACGCAGCACCTGCTGGCCCCGGCCAGGGCGGAGCTGCGGTTCTGGGAGTCGCTGCTGGCCGGAGAGGGTGCGGCGGCTGCGCTCAGCCAGGAATGGGCGGCGGCCGACGACGTACTGGAGCGGGCGCACCCGGCCTTCGCCGAGGCGCTGCGCACGGAGTCGGCGCCGGAGCGGACCTCGATGCTGGCGGTGCTCGCCGCCGCCTCGCGCGGGGTGCCGCTGGGCGCGCACAGCAGCGTCACCGCGACCCTGCTCGGCCAGCGCCGCGGCGATCAGCTCGGCCGCCCCGCCGACACCCCGGCGGTGCTGGTCACCCAGGTCGTACGGGTCGGGGACACCCCGGTCCTCGCGGCCAAGCACATGCTGCCGACGGGCGCCCCGGCGCTCCCCGTACTCCAGTCGAACTGAGCGGGCGCACCGGGCGGGCGACCGGCGTCACAGCACCCGGCCCCGGTCGTGGCGTACACTTCCGCGCCATGCACTTGTCTGACAACCCTGCCGCCCCGCTCAGCTCCCCGGTCTCCATACCCGTCGCCGAGTGGATCCGCCGCGCGCCGAAGGCCGTCCTCCACGACCACCTGGACGGCGGTCTGCGCCCCGCCACCATCGTCGAACTGGCCCGGGAGTGCGGCTACACCGCGCTGCCGACCGAGGACCCGGCCGAGCTCGCGGTCTGGTTCCGGGACGCCGCCGACTCCGGTTCGCTGGAGCGGTACCTGGAGACCTTCGCCCACACGTGCGCGGTGATGCAGACCCGCGAGGCGCTGCACCGGATCGCGGCCGAGTGCGGCGAGGACCTGGCCGCGGACGGGGTCGTCTACGCCGAGATCCGTTACGCCCCCGAGCAGCACCTGGAGGGCGGGCTGAGCCTCGACGAGGTCGTCGAGGCCGTGAACGACGGCTTCCGTGAGGGCGAGCGCCGCTCCGGCGGCCGGATCACCGTGCGCGCCCTGCTCACCGGCATGCGCCACACCGACCGCTCCCTGGAGATCGCCGAGCTCACCGTGGCCCACCGCGACCAGGGCGTGGCCGGCTTCGACATCGCCGGCGGCGAGATCGGCAACCCGCCGGCCCGCCACCTGCCCGCGTTCCAGCACCTCAAGCGGCACAACTGCCACTTCACGATCCACGCCGGCGAGGCCGTCGGCGCGGAGTCGATCCACGAGGCCGTCCAGATCTGCGGCACGGAGCGGATCGGCCACGGCGTGCGGATCACCGACGACATCGCCGAGGACGGCACGCTCGGCCACCTCGCCGCGTACGTCCGTGACAACCGGATCGCCATGGAGGTCTGCCCGACCTCCAACCTCCAGACCGGCGCGGCCAAGGACTACGCCTCGCACCCGATCGACGAGCTGCGGCGCCTCGGCTTCCGGATCACCCTCAACACGGACAACCGCCTGGTCTCGGGCACCACCATGAGCGAGGAGTTCCAGCACATGGCGGACGCCTTCGGCTACGGCCCGGAGGTCTTCCAGGAGTTCACGGTCGCCGCGCTCGACTCCGCCTTCCTGCCGCTGCCGGAGCGGCAGCGGCTGATCGACGAGGTCGTGCGCCCGGGCTACGCGGCGCTCGCCGCCCGCTAGCCCACGCGCCGGGCCCGGCTCGGAACCCTCCGAGCCGGGCCCGCGCCGCCCGCCCCCCTAGGCGGGTACGAGGGGCGCGCGCAGGGCCGCGGAGCGGTGCGGGGCGGCGGTGAGGCGCGCCTCGATGACGCCCCGGACCGCCGGCCACTCCTCGTCGAGGATCGAGTAGAAGGCGGTGCTGCGCACGGCGCCGTCGAGGCCTCGGGAATGGGCCCTGCGCACGCCTTCGCAGGTGGCGCCGAGCCGCTCGATGGCGGCCCGCGAGCGCAGGTTCCTGGCGTCGGCGCGCATCGAGATCCGCCGCACTCCCCACACCTCGAAGGCGTGGCGGAGCATCAGCAGCTTGGTCTCGGTGTTGATGCCGGAGCCCTGGGCCCTGGGGGCGAGCCAGGTGTTTCCGATCTCCGCGGCGTCCGGCACCGCGGTGGCCGGATCCCCGTACGGCACACCGGGCACGGAGGGCCAGACCAGCGGCCCCTGCCAGTAGTCGAGCTCCAGGAAGCGGGTCGAGCCGACGACCTGGCCGTCGGCGGTGTCGACGACGGCGAAAGCCAGCTGCCGGCCGGCCCTCTGTTCGTCGAGGGCCCGCTCGACATAGCTCCAGGCCGTGTCCAGATCGTGGGGCACGGGCGTGAAGCCGTACGTCGTACGGTCCTGTCCGCCGGCGGCGGCAAGGGCCGGGGCGTGCTGCGGGGCAAGGGGCTCAAGCCGAACCGAACGGCCGGTGAGCGCAACGGGAACTGGCACGGGGCCTTCGGTCCTTCTGCGAGGGGTGTGCTGCCTTTCTCACCGCGCCAGTGATCGCGATGTGAAGGCGGTGGCACAGTATCTGTCCCATCGCGGACGGATTGGGGAAAGAAAAGGTAAAGGCCAGCAGGCAGTCGGGTGAAGCCGAGCCCCTCGCCCCGGGGCCCGCGATTCACGATCGGGAAGGCGTCTACGAGCCCACGGTCCCTCGCACGACGGGCAGCTCCAGCGTCCCCGTCTCCTCGGGTCCGCCGACGACCGTCACCGTCTTGATCCCGCGGTTGCCGGTGTACGCCGTGTCGCTCGCGGCGATCACGAACTCCAGGCGGTGGCCCGTCTCGTAGCGGTGCACGATCCCTGGCAGCTCCACCGTGAAGGGCCGGGTGACATCCGGCACCCGCACCGGGGCGACGAGCCGGTTGACCAGCGTCTTCTTCCCGTCCGGCGCGATGTCGTAGACCTTGGCGAAGAGCACCAGCTTGTCGGCGGCGTCGCCGGAGTCCTGGACCCGCTCGGTCTGCGGGGAGACGACCCGGAGCGTCGCCTTCGGGGCGCCGACGAGGTCGACGGGGGCGGTGAGCGGGGCGCTGGTCCAGCCGAGAAAGGTGCCCTTGATGTCGTACGGCTGGGGGTCGGGCAGGCCGATCATTCCGGCGAGCGAGGACTCCGAGTGGCTCGTCGGGACGAGCCAGTTGCTGTACGCGCGCGAACCCCGGGCGACCTTGGCCCGGTTGTCGACGAGCTTGCCGTCCCCGGAGAGGTAGAGCTTCTGGCTGAGGGCCGGGACCGTGGCCGCGGTGCCGTAGCCGCTCTGCCAGGCGCGGTAGTAGGCGAACTCCGGGCCGGTGTCGGTGCTCCGGTCTCCGCCCAGGTACCGGTCGAACCAGGCGAGGACGCGCTGTCCGACGTAGCTGGTCTCCAGATTTCCCCGGCCGAGGTCGAGCTCGCCGGCGACGGGGTCGGAGATGCCTCCGCTGTGTCCCCAGGACTGCCAGATCATCTTGGTCTCGACGCCCCGCTCCTGGAGCTTCTCGTAGGTGTCCTGGGCCTCGTTGAGGTTGAAGAGGCTGTCGGACTGGCCCTGGACGATCAGGGTCGGTGCCGTGACCCGGTCGAGGTACGAGGCCGGGGACACGCTCCGGGCGAAGTCGAGCATCTTCTCCGTCTCGGCCTGCGGGTAGCGGCCGGAGTTGAGCAGCCGGACGGTCTCGCAGGCGTCGGTGACGAAGTGCAGACAGCCGAGGCTGTTGATCCGGGTGGGGTCGAGGGAGGGGACGAGCAGCGGCTGCCCCTCCCCCATGAGGTAGAAGCCGTTGGCCCACTGCCATTTGAAGACGCCGGGGGTGGCGCGGTCGGCGCCGTTGGGGGCGAGCGAGTAGGCGAGGTCGTTCCAGGTGATGAGCGGGACGAGGGCGTCGAGCCGGGGATCGACGGAGGCGGTGGCGAGCTGGATGGCGCCTCCGTAGGAGCCGCCGATCATGCCGACGCGCGGGTCGCCCGTACGGTCCTGGGTGACGAAGTCGGCGCGGGTGCCGTCGTCGGCGGCGCGGGTCCCGCCGAGGAAGTCGACGAGCCGGGAGGCGGCCTGTCCGTCGATCCGCGGGTCGTCGAGGGAGATCAGGCAGCCGGACTTCCCGAAGCCGAGCCCGGAGTAGACGAGAGAGACGTACCCCCGCGCGGCGAAGGCCTTCCCGATGGCGTCGGTGGACCCGTCCGCCTTGCTGCCGCCGAAGCCGTTGGTGGCGAGCACGGCGGGCGCGGGGTGTGCGGCGTCCACCCCGGCCGGCCGGTAGAGATCGGCGTCGACCGCGCAGGTGCGCCCGCCCGCCTCGACGGTGAACCGCAGCGGGGTGACGGTGTACGGGGCGGGTTCGGAGCCGTACACCGGCCCCGCGAGGGCGAGTGGTGCAGCCAGCGCCGTACTCGCGGCAAGGGCGAGAAGTCTCCGGGACAGGGGCAGCGCACGGGACACGGACACGGGGCCTCCACACTGAGGATTACCGACTGGTAAGTACCGAGCCGGGCCCATCGTGTGACACGTGTCAGACCGCGTCAACGCGCCTGACAGGGGTTATTGACGGAGATTCAGTGAAGGTCCGGTGGCCCGCTTCAGGCGAGCGCCGGAACGTCCAGCGTGAGTGTGGCGGACTCCGCGTCCAGGACGCCCGGCACCCCCAGCGGGAAGGTCAGCGCGGTCTCGCTGTGGCCGAAGCCCATCTCCTCCACCACCGGGACGCCGAGGCCGCCCAGCCGGTCGGCGAGCACCGCCCGGACCTCGTCGTACGGACCGCACTCCTCCCACGAGCCGAGGCCGATGCCCGCGACCCCGTCCAGCCATCCGGAGCGCAGCAGTTGGGTGAGGATGCGATCCAGGCGGTACGGCTCCTCCCCCACGTCCTCCAGGAGCAGCAGGCCCCCGCGGGCCGAGGGGCGGGCGTGCGGGGTGGCGAGATCGGCGGCGAGGAGGCTGACGCAGCCGCCGAGGGTGACACCGCGGGCCCGGCCGCCGACGAGGGTCCGGGCGCTCTCCAGGCCGAGGGTGCGGACGGAGTCGGGCTCGAAGAGGGTGGCCCGCAGGGACTCCTGGGTGCGGGGGTCCTTGAGGAAGGTGCCCGCCGCGACCATCGGCCCGTGCAGGGTGGCGAGGCCCGTGCGGACGGCGAACGCCTCGTGCAGGGCGGTGATGTCGCTGTAGCCGACGAACACCTTGGGTCCCGCGGCCCGGATCGCCGGCCAGTCGAGCAGGTCCACCATCCGCTGGACCCCGTAGCCGCCCCGGGCGCAGATCACCGCGGAGACGGCGGGGTCGCACCAGGCCTCCTGAAGGTCACGGGCGCGGGCCTCGTCCGTACCGGCGACATAGTCCAACCCGGGGTGGACGTCGAGGACATGGGGCGCCACGACCGGTTCCAGGTCCCAGCCGCGCAGGACGTCGAGGCCGGCCGTGAGCCGCTCCTCCGGGACCGGCCCGCTGGGTGCGACGACGGCGACCCGGGAGCCGGGGCGCAGTCGCGGGGGCCGGGTCAGCGCGGTCACCGTCACTTCTTCAGCTCCAGCTGGGGGACGTCGGGCCGGGCGATGCCGAAGGTCTGTGCGTACAGGGAGAGTTCGGCCTCGAGGGCGCGGATCATCGTCTCGGCCCGCCGGAAGCCGTGGCTCTCGCCCTCGAAGGCGATGGAGGCGTGCGGGATCCCCCGCCCCGCCATCCGCGCCAGGAACCGCTCGCTCTGCGCCGGCGGGCAGATCGGGTCGTCGAGCCCCTGGAGCAGCAGGAAGGGGACGGAGATCCGCTCGACGTGGTCCAGCGGCGAGCGCTCCTGGTAGCGGGCGGGCACCTCGGCGAGGGGGCCGATGAGCGACTCCAGGTACTGGGACTCGAAGTCGTGGGTCTCGTCGGTGGCCCAGCCCATCAGGTCGAGGATGGGGTAGATGATCGTGCCGCAGGTGTACACCTCGGAGGTGACGAGGGAGGCGGCGGTGGTCCAGCCGCCCGCGCTCCCGCCCCGGATGGCCAGCCGCGCCGGGTCGGCGGTGCCCTCGGCGGCGAGCGCCTCGGCGACGGCGGCGCAGTCCTCGACGTCGACCACGCCCCACTGCTCGCGCAGCCGTTCGCGGTACTCCCGCCCGTAGCCGGTGGAGCCGCCGTAGTTGACCTCGGCGACGCCGATCCCCCGGGAGGTGAAGTAGGCGATCTCCAGATCGAGGACGAGCGGGGCGTGTCCGGTCGGCCCGCCGTGCGCCCACACCACGTAGGGCGGCAGCTCCTCGCCGGGGGCGATCCGGTCGGGGCTGTGCGGCGGGTAGACGTGGGCGTGGATCTCGCGGTTGTCGGGTCCGGTGAAGGTGCGGATCTGCGGCTCGGGGTAGTACGACGGGTCGACCGGGTCGTCGTGCGCGGAGCCGATGACCCGGGCCCTGCCGGTACGGGTGTCCAGCTCCACGACCTCGTAGGCGCTGCGCGGGCTGGCGGCGACGCCGACGACGCGGGTGCCGTGCACGGCGAGGGTGGAGGCCCACTCGGTCCAGGGGCCGGCCGCGTCCACGAGCTCGCCGCTGTCGGGGTCGAGTATCCCCAGAGCGGTGGCTCCCTTGCCGTGGATGACGGCGACGAGACCGTTGTCCAGGGGGTGGAACCAGCCGAGGCCGATCTTCCACAGCGGTCCGCCGAACTCCTCGGGCCGGGGGCACAGGGCGACCGGCTCGCCGTCGTCGCCGTGGCGGTAGAGGTTCCACCAGCCGCTGCGGTCGCTGACGTACAGGAGCTGTCCGTCGGCGCTCCAGCAGGCCTGGGGCACCGACTCCTCGGGTCCGCCGGCGACGGGTCGCGCGCCGTGGAGGGTGCCGTCGGGTGTGACGTCGGCGAGGATCACCGCGGTGCCGTCCCAGGGCATGCGGGGGTGGTCCCAGGCGATCCAGGCCGCCTGCCGTCCGTCGGGGGAGAGCCGGGGTCCGGTGACGAACCGGTGGCGGTCGTCGGAGAGTTCGCGTACGGCCCCACGGTCCCGCGCGGCCGATCCGTCCAGGGGTACGGCGGCGAGCACCCGGCGCACGTCGGTGGGGGCGGGGCCGGTGAACTCCTCCAGGACGCACCAGATCTCGCCGCGTTCGGGGTGGATCACGGGGTCGACCCAGCGCAGTCCGCCTCCGACGGCGGAGAGGGGGGTGAGCGGCCGGGGCTCGGCGGCCGGTTCCCGGTCGGGCTCGTACGCGTACAGCCGCTGGTCGGGGAAGTGGCTGAACACGACGAGCGGGCCGTCGTCCTCGCGGGCCAGGCCCGCCCAGGGCTGTCCGCCGTACTCGACGACCCGGCTGCGGACGTTCCACGGGGCGGGGAGCACCGACTCCTCGGTGCCGTCGGCCCGTCGGCGTACGAGCGCGCGCCGGCCGCCCTCGGTGGGGCGGGGCGCGGTCCACCACACCTCGTCGCCGACGACGCCGACGTACTCGGGCCGCCCGTCGTGGCGGGCGGCGAGCGCGGCGTCGATGGGGGAAGGCCAGGTCCCGTAGGCCCCCGTGGGTACCATGTCGACTCCCCTTACGCGGACTTCAGATAGTGGTCGAGGACGCGGACGCCGAAGTGCAGGGCGTCGACGGGGACGCGCTCGTCGACTCCGTGGAAGAGCGCGCCGTAGTCGAGGTCCGGGGGCAGCCTCAGCGGTGAGAAGCCGTAGCCGGTGATGCCGAGCCGGGAGAACTGCTTGGCGTCGGTGCCGCCGGACATGGCGAACGGGACGACGTGTCCGTCCGGGTCGAAGTGCTCGACGGCGGCGCGCAGCTTGGCGAAGGTGGGCGAGTCGACCGGGGCCTCCAGCGGGACCTCGCGGTGGTGGAACTCCCATGCCACGTCCGGTCCGGTGAGCCGGTCCATCGTCTCGGCGAACTCCTCCTCGCCGCCCGCCAGCATCCGGCCGTCGACGTACGCGACGGCGTGCCCGGGGATGACGTTGACCTTGTAACCGGCCTCCAGCATGGTCGGGTTGGCGCTGTTGCGCACGGTCGGCTCGACCAGCGCGGCGGCCGGGCCGAGCTTCTCCAGGAGCTGGTCGACGTCGAAGCCGTCGGCGCTCACGTCGGTCTCGATGCCGTACAGGGCGGCCAGTTCGGTGAGTGCGGCGCGTACGGTCGGGGTGAGGCGGACGGGCCAGGGGTGGGCGCCGATGCGGGCCACGGCGGCGGCGAGCCGGGTGACCGCGTTGGCCGTGTTCACCTTGGAGCCGTGTCCGGCTGTGCCGTGGGCGGTGAGCTTGACCCAGGCGGTGCCGCGCTCGCCGGCGGCGATCGGGTAGAGCGTCATGCCGGGGGCCGGGTGGAAGCTGAACGCCCCGGATTCGCTGATGCCCTCGGTGCAGCCCTCGAAGAGCCCGGGGTGGTGGCCGGCGAGGAAGCCCGAGCCGTCCTCGGCGCTGGCCTCCTCGTCGGCGGTGTAGGCGAGGACGATGTCGCGGCGCGGCCGGATGCCCCGGCGGGCCCAGGAACGGACGACGGCGAGGACCATCGCGTCCATGTTCTTCATGTCGACGGCGCCGCGCCCCCAGACCACTCCGTCGCGGACCTCGCCGGAGAAGGGGTGGACGGCCCAGTCGGCGGGCTCGGCGGGGACGACGTCCAGATGGCCGTGGACGAGCAGGGCGTCGGCGGAGGGGTCGGTGCCCTCGATGCGCGCCACCACGTTGGTGCGGCCGGGAGTCCGTTCGAGGAGGGCGGGTTCGAGTCCGACGGCCGCGAGGCGTTCGGCGACGTACTCGGCCGCGGGCCGTTCCCGGCAGTCTCCGCCGCCCCTGTTGGTCGTGTCGATCCGGATCAGCTCGGAGGTGAAGGTCACCACCTCGTCGAGCGCCGTGCTGTCCACGTCGTCAGCCATACTGCTCCTCCACCGCGGCCGAGACGATGGTCGTGACCGCCTTGAACGTGCGAATGCCCTCGTACATCGTCTCGCTGGTGTACGCGACCCGGCGCTCGCCGCTCCGCGCCACGCCGGGCACGACCGTGGCGGCCGCCCCCAGATGATCGGCGTCGAACTCCAGCTCGACCGTGAAGGGCCCGCCCCGCGCCGGCTCGTGCCGTACGGCGAGGGCGGCCGCCGCCTTCGCGGCGGCCCGGATCTCGCTCGCCGTACGCTTCGGGGTCCGGCACACCGCCGCGTACCGCGAGACGTGGTCCTTGACCGCGACCTTGAGCGCCCCGGGCGCGTATCCGAGGGCGTCCTCGCAGGTCAGGTCGTCGCCGGTGACGAGCACGACGGGCACTCCGTACTCCGCCACGACACGGGCGTTCAGCAGGCCCTCGCTCGCCCGCTCGCCGTTCAGCCAGACGCCGGTGAGGGAGTTGGCGAGGTAGGTGTGCGCGAGGACGCCCTCGGCTCCCGCGCCCGTGTGGTAGCCGACGAAGGCGATGCCGTCGACGTCGCCGTGCTGCACGCCCTCCACCATGGAGAGGGACTTGTGGCGGCCGGTGAGCATCTCGGCCCGCTCGTCGAGCTGTTCGAGGAGCAGGTTCCGCATCGACCAGTGCGCCTCGTTGATCAGCACCTCGTCGGCGCCGCCGTCGAAGAAGCCGAGGACCGCCGCGTTCACGTCGGAGGTGAACATGGACCGGCAGCGCTCCCACTGGGGGGTGCCGGGCAGCACATCGGCGGGCCAGGTGACGCCGGTGGCGCCTTCCATGTCGGCACTGATCAGGATCTTCATGGCTCTCCTGTTTCCCCGAGGCCGGGACGGTACACCCCGCGGGCGCCGACGGCTGTGGGCCAGGGCCACATTGTGGTGCACGCCTCCCCGGCCGGGCCAGGCCCCGGCCGAGGGGCGACGCCGGGCTCAGGAGGTGGTCAGCCGGACCACGTCCCCCCACTCGCCGCCCGCGAGGACCTCGATCCGGACTCCGCCGTCCGGGTCGGTGAAGGTCTGGCCCGGCCGGTACGCCCCCAGGTCCAGCGGGGTGCAGCCGGCGGGCGGGGTGGTGTCGGGACGGCCGTTCATGACGCGGACGGGGCCCTCGCCGGTCGGGGTCGCGGAGTCGACCCGGTAGATGAGGACTCCGCTGGAGCAGGCGGAGCGGTCGTTGCCCTCGGCGCGGCGGGACTCGGCGACGTACGCCGTGGTGGCGCCGGTGCGCAGGACGGCGATCTTGGTTCCGCCGGGGCGCTCCACGGGGCTCAGGAGTACCGTGCGCCGCCCTGGTGCGGAGAGACAGGCGACCTGGTCGTCGCGGGTCCAGCCGAGCTTCCAGGAGTGCCAGCCGAGGTACTGCGGGGCGTGTCCGGCGATGTTGCCCATGACGTCCCAGCCGCCCACGTACTGGTGGGTGGCGCCGGTGAAGGAGTACAGGTCGGGCAGGCCGAAGGTGTGGGCGGTCTCGTGGGCGACGACCTTGTGGCCCCAGCGCCACAGGTCCTGGCCGAAGGTGACGGCCCATTTGAGGCGGGTGCCGTCGGCGGTCACGCCGGGGCCGGCGGGGTCGTAGAGGTAGGTCGGGGAGAACGGGATCGCGGTGGCCGCCCTGGTGGGGACGATGTTCACCATGTCGTAGCGGGAGAAGTCCGCGTACGGGTCGGCGGCGGCGATCGCGTCGCGCACGTACGCCTCGTGGGCCTCGAAGGTGAGGCCGCGCTGGAATCCGTACGAGACGGAGTCCGCCGGCATGCGGATCCAGCGGTGCAGGGAGCTGACGGCGAGTTCGGCGCGGCCGTAGCTGGCCGTGCGCATCCAGTCGGCGGCGGGGGCGAGCTGGGCGGCGTAGGCGGAGGTGGGGTCGCCGTCGGGGTCGGCCTGGGCGTCGGGGAAGTCCACGAAGAGGGTCAGGACCCGGCGGGTTCCGGTGGAGGGCTGGAACTGTACGGGGTCGGTGTCGTGGCCCTCGTCGGTCCAGCCGGTCCGGCCGGGCAGCGCGCAGTCGGTGGCCGGGGCGGGGGCGGCGAACGGCTGCGGGCGCGCGTGGGCGGTGGGGGCGGTCAGGACGGCGAGGCAGGAGGCGGAGGCGAGGAGGGCGGCGGCGAGGCGGGGCATCGGGGCAGGCACGTGCGGATCTCCCGTCGGAGGCTGGGGGGAAAGGTGAGGTCTTACGCGCGGCCGGCGGCCAGGTCCATGAGGCGGGCGAGGACGCGGTCGCCGGAGGTGTGGACGCCGTCGTGTTCCCACTCGTTGGTGACCCAGACGCGGGTGGAGCCGACCGCGCGAGCCGTACGCAGGGAGAGTCCTGCGTCGACGTACATGTCGTCGTGGTAGACGACCGCGGCGAGGGGGACCTCGTTGACGGCGAGGCGGTGCGGGTCGTACAGGGGCGGCCAGTCGGTGCGCGCCGCGAGGAGTTCGGCGGCCTCGGCGAAGGGGCGCAGGCCCCTGATGTCCCGGAACATCCAGGGGTACATCATCTCGCCCGTGAGGAGGAGGGGGTCGGCGTCCTCGGCGAACTCGGGGAAGTCGGCGAGCGCACGGGACGCCGCCCAGGCGGTCGGGCCGGCCCCTTGTCCGTACAGGGTCTCCTGCAGGACGGCGAAGAGCGGGTTGTCGGTGAAGCCGGTCAGGGTCGTCACCTGGTGGAGGAAGGTGTCGGTCAACTCGCCGCGCTCGTCGAGGGCTTCGTCGAGCAGCCAGTGGACGCGCTCGAAGCCGTCGCCCATGCCGAGGGCGAGGCCGAGGGTGCGCAGCCGGCGCGGGGTGAGCCGGTCCCCGTCCGGGAGACGTGTGTCGTCCGTGGCGAGGAGGTCGGCGATCTTTCGCAGGAGCGGGGCGTCGTCGGGGTAGCGGGCGTAGAAGTCGTGGACGCGGTCGCGGACGCGGGGGTAGGTGCGGGCGTACACGTCGTCGGCGGTGGCGGTGAGGCCGGGCAGTCCGCCGGTGACGTAGCAGGCGCGCAGGCCCTCGGGGGCCCGGGAGAGATAGGTGAGGGTGAGGAAGCCTCCGTAGCTCTGACCGAGGGTCTCCCAGGGCGTGTCGCCGCACAGCCTGCGGCGGATCAGTTCCGCGTCGGCCACGATCGAGTCGGCCCGGAAGTGGCCGAGATACGCGGCGAGTCGCTCCGCCGAGGGGAAGCGGGACGCGGACCGCGCGGTGATCGGGGTGGAGCGGCCGGTGCCGCGCTGGTCGAGGAGCAGCACGCGGTGGGTCTTCAGGGCGTGGTCCAGCCATCCGGGCGAACCGGCGGACGGGCGGGGCGACTTGCCGCCGGGTCCGCCCTGGAGGTAGAGCAGCCAGGGGAGTTGCTCGCCGGAGCGGGCCGGGTCGGCGACCTCCCGGGCGAAGACGTCGAGGGTGGGCCCGTCGGGGACCTGGTGGTCCAGGGGGACGGTGAAGACATGGTCGACGGTCGCGTACGCGGGGTTCATCCGATCCCTCCACTATAACATGTGACATTTCACCGGTACGTACAGGCCTGCCCAGGCGCCGGAAGGCCGGCGCCAGGGGGTGTCAGCCCGCGGTCTCGGCCGCCCGCTCGCTCTTCGCCCACAGGGAGCGGACGTGGCCCAGGTGCCGCTTCATGCACCGCTCCGCGCCCTTGGCGTCCCCCGCGAGCATCAGGTCGAGGAGCTCCAGGTGCTCCTCGGCCGACGGGATCAGCTCGCCGCGCTCGTCCAGGGCGGTGAGCCCGTACAGCCGGGACCGCTTGCGCAGTTCGCCGACGGTCTCGACGAGCCGCTCGTTGCCCGCGAGGCCGAGCAGCGTGAGGTGGAACTGCCGGTCCGCCTCCAGGTAGCCGATGAGGTCGTGGTCCCGGGCCGCGCGCACGATCGCCTCGGCGACCGGCCGCAGCGCCTCCAGGTCCTCGCGGGCGGCGGTCCTGGCGACCCGGCCGACGACGGGGATCTCGATGAGCGCGCGGATCTCGGTGTACTGGTCGAGGTCGCGTTCGTCCACCTCGGTGACCCGGAACCCCTTGTTGCGGACCGGCTCGACCAGCCCCTCGCGCGCGAGGTCGAGCATCGCCTCGCGCACGGGGGTGGCGGAGATGCCGAAGTCCTCGGCGAGCGCCGGCGCGGAGTACACCACGCCGGGCCGCAGCTCGCCCGAGATCAGGGCGGCGCGCAGGGCATGGGCGACCTGGTCGCGCAGCCGCTCCCGGGAGGCGTTGAGGTCGCGGTGCTTCAGGTGCCCCATGGCGACGGTGATCCCTTCGTTCGGGTTTGGACCACCACCGTACAATGTCACGTTGTCCTCGCAGGTGACAGGGTGTACGTGCGACTCGACGTGTAGAACTCCAGAGCGGCCCGGCCCTGTTCGCGCGGACCGTGGCTGGACTCCTTCGCCCCGCCGAACGGCAGATGGAAGTCCACGCCGCTGGAGGGGGCGTTGATCCGGATCATGCCGGTGTCGAGCGCGTCGAGGCCGTGCAGGGCCGTGTCCAGATCGGCCGTGTGGACCGAGGTGACCAGACCGTACGGCACGGAGTTGGTGATCCGCACCGCTTCGGCGAGATCGTCGGCCGACAGCAGGGCCGCGATCGGGCCGAAGACCTCCTCGCGCAGCAGCCGGTGGTCCGCCGCGGCCTTCTCGACCAGGGTCGGGGCCGCGTACCAGCCGGGTCCGGCCGGCATGGTGCCGCCCGCGAGGACGGGCAGACCCTGCCAGGCCTCGCCGACCCGGTCGCGCGCCCGCTCGTCGATGAGGGGCCCGCAGACGGTGGCCGGGTCGGCGGGGTCGCCGACCGGAACGGCGCGCAGCGCCTCGGTGAGCGCCTCGCGCAGGGGGTCGAGCGCGGCGCCGACGGCGATCACCCTGCTGGTGGCGGTGCACTTCTGCCCCGCGTACCCGGCGAGGGCGGCGGTGATGTCGGCCGCGGCCCGCTCGATGTCGGCGTCCGGCAGCACGATCGCCGCGTTCAGGCCGCCCATCTCGGCCTGGACGGGGATGCCCCGCGCCGTGGCGCGCGCCGCGACGGCCTGGCCGACGAAGGTCGAGCCGGTGAAGGAGACGACGTCGGCGGCGGAGACGAGCGCCCCGCCCTCGGTCGCTCCGCCGGGCAGGAGCGTGAACACCCCCTCGGGGAGCGCCTTCTCGACGATCTCCGCGAGGCGCAGGGCGCAGGCGGTGGCCTCGGGGGCGGGCTTGAGGACGACGCTGTTGCCGACGGCGAGCGCCGGGGCGGCCTTCCAGCTCGGGATGGCGAAGGGGAAGTTCCAGGGGGTGATCAGGCCCGCGACGCCGTGCGGACGGCGGCGGGTGAGCAGCAGTCCGGGGCCGGCGGCCGTCTCGTGGACGGTGCCGGTGGGCTCGTAGGGGGCCTGGGCGTAGTAGCGCCAGATCGCGACGGTCCGCGCGACCTCCGCCCTGGCCTCGGCGACCGGCTTGCCGACCTCGCGCACGGCGAGGTCGGCCAGTTCGGCCGAGGCCGCGTCGAAGGCGGACGCGACGGCGCCGAGGGCGGCGGAGCGTGCCGCCGCCCCGCCGCGCAGCCACGCGGTCTGGGCGGTGCGCGCCCGCTCGACGGCGTCGGCCACGGCGAAGGCGCCGGGCGCGGGGATGCTCAGGAGTACGTCGGCGGGGTCGGCCGGGTTGCGGGAGGTGAGGGTCACGACGCCCGTGGGGTCGGTGGTCACAGGAGGAAGCCTCCGGGGAAGGGGTCGTCCGGGTCGAGGAAGTACTGGGCCGTGCCGGTGATCCAGGCGCGGCCGGTGACGGTCGGGACGACGGCGGGCACCCCGCCGACCTCGGTCTCGGCGACGAGCCGGCCGGTGAAGTGCGTGCCGATGAAGGACTCGTTGACGAAGTCGGTGTCGAGCGGCAGCTCGCCCCTGGCGTGGAGTTGGGCCATCCGTGCCGAGGTGCCGGTGCCGCACGGTGAGCGGTCGAACCAGCCGGGGTGGATGGCCATGGCATGGCGGGAGTGGCGGGCGTCGGAGCCGGGGGCCGCGAGGTACACGTGCTTGACTCCGGCGATCTCCGGCCGCTCCGGGTGGACGGGGCGGTCCGGGGAGGCGTTGATCGCCTCCATGATCGCGAGACCGGCCGAGAGGAGGTCGTCCTTGCGGTCACGGTCGAACGGCAGTCCCAGATCGTCCAGTTCGACGAAGGCGTAGAAGTTGCCGCCGAAGGCGAGGTCGTACGTGACCGTTCCGTACCCGGGAACGGTGATCTTGCGCTCCAGGCCGACGCAGAACGCGGGCACGTTGGTGAACGTGACCGACTTCGCGGCGCCGTCCTCCACCCGTACGTCGACGGCGACCAGGCCGGCCGGGGTGTCGAGCCGCACGGTGGTGACCGGTTCGGTCACCGGCACCATGCCCGTCTCGACGAGGACGGTGGCGACGCCGATGGTCCCGTGCCCGCACATCGGCAGCAGTCCGGAGACCTCGATGTAGAGCACGCCGTAGTCGGCGTCGGGCCGGGTGGGCGGCTGGAGGATGGCGCCGCTCATGGCGGCGTGCCCCCGGGGCTCGTACATCAGGAGGGTCCGGAGGTGGTCCAGATGCTCGATGAAGTGCAGCCTGCGCTCGGCCATGGTGGCGCCGGGGATCACCCCGACGCCGCCGGTGATCACGCGCGTGGGCATGCCCTCGGTGTGCGAGTCGACGGCGTGGAAGACATGACGCGTACGCACGGGCTTCCTTTCGGTGGACGGGTTTCGCGGGGTCCGCGGTCAGCAGTGCCCGCGGTCAGCGGTGGCCGCGGGTCAGTGGTGACCGTCGGCGACGGCCTTCTCGGTGGCGATCCGTACGCGGGCCTCGGTCTCGCCGGTGAGCGGGAGGCGCGGCGGGCGGGTGGGGCCGCCGTGGCGGCCGACGATGTCCATGGAGAGCTTGATCGACTGGACGAACTCGGTCTTCGAGTCCCAGCGCAGCAGCGAGTGGAGGGACCGGTAGAGCGGCTGGGCGGTGGCCAGGTCGCCCGCGACCGCCGCGTGGTACAGCTCGGCGCAGGTGGCCGGGAAGGCGTTGGGGTAGCCGGCGATCCAGCCGACCGCTCCGGCCACGGCCAGTTCGAGCAGGACGTCGTCGGCCCCGATCAACAGGTCGAGCTCCGGGGCGAGTTCGGCGATCTCGTACGCCCTGCGGACATCGCCGCTGAACTCCTTCACGGCGACGATGCTGCCGTCCTCGTACAGGCGCGCGAGGAGGTCCGGCGTGAGGTCGACCTTGGTGTCGAGGGGGTTGTTGTACGCGACCACGGGCACCCCGACCTTGGCCACGTCGGCGTAGTGGGCGCGTACGGCCGGCTCGTCGGCGCGGTAGGCGTTCGGCGGCAGGAGCAGGACCGAGCCGCAGCCGGCCTCGGCCGCCTGCTCCGCCCAGCGGCGGGACTCGGCGCTGCCGTAGGCGGCGACGCCGGGCATGACGCGCGCCCCGTCGCCCGCCGCCTCGACGGCGGTACGGACCACCTGGGCCCGCTCCTCGTCGGTGAGGGTCTGGTACTCGCCGAGCGAGCCGTTGGGGACGACGCCGTCGCAGCCGTTGTCGATCAGCCAGCGGACGTGCTCGGCGTAGGCGTCGTGGTCGACGGAGAGGTCGTCCCGCAGGGGCAGGGCGGTGGCGACCATGATGCCGCGCCAGGGGGTGGCGCCGGTCCAGGAGGTGGCGGTCATGTCGACGTACCTTTCTGTAATGTGTGACATTTTATTGGGTCTTCCGGGGTGCCCACAAGGGGTCGGAGGGCACCTAGGACGCTTCGGTCTCGCCGGATTCCTCGAGGCCGGCCAGCACCGACAGCGGGACCGGCACCGCGAGCGGGCGGCGCTCGGACGGGGGCTCGACGGCGGCGCCGTCGCGGGCCGCGAGGCAGGCGACGGCCGTCCCGCACATGCGCCCCTGGCACCAGCCCATGCCGGCCCGGGTGAACAGCTTGACGGTCCGCGCGTCGCGGGCCCCGAGCTCGGTGACCGCCGCGCGGACGCGTCCGGCGGTGACCTCCTCGCAGCGGCACACGTCCGTGTCGTCGGTCAGCCACCCCGGCCACCCGGGTCCGGGCGCGTGGGCGGCGGCCATGACCTCGGCGAAGGCGCGCATCCGGTCCCGGCGGCGGCGCAGTTCGCGTACGCGGCCGGCGGGAACGCGGCTGCCGCGCACCCGGGCGGCCGCCGCGAGGCCGGCCAGTTCTCCTTCGACCCGGGCGAGTGCGGCGCCGCCCACTCCCCCGGTCTCGCCGGCGGCCCACAGGCCGCGCACCGAGGTCTCCTGGTGGGCGTCCAGGTCGAGGGCCAGGGTGCCGTCCGGCACGGGGCGGGTGGCGCAGCCGAGCGCCGTGGCCAGCTCGATCTGCGGCACGAGTCCGTGGCCGACGGCCAGCGCGTCGCAGGCGATCCGGCGGCCCGTCCCCCGAACGGGCCGCCAGTCGCGGTCGAGTCGCGTGACGGTGACGGCCTCCACGCGGTCGGTGCCGTGCACCTCGGTGACGGCGCTGCGGGTCCGCAGCCGTACGCCGTGCCGCAGCAGCGCGGCGCCGTGGACCAGCGCCTCGGCCGCCTTGTGCGGATTGGTCGCGAGCACGCGGGGGCTGCGGGCGTACCGGAGGTACCCGGACGCCTCCACCACGGCCGGGACCCGTGCCCCGGCCGCGGCCAGCGAGGAGGCGACCGCGAGGAGCAGGGGGCCGCTGCCGGCCACGACGACGCTTCTGCCGGGGAGCACCAGGCCGGACTTGAGCATGGCCTGCGCTCCCCCGGCGCCGACGACGCCGGGCAGGGTCCAGCCGGGGAAGGGGAGTTGGCGCTCGTAGGCGCCGGTCGCGAGCAGCACCGCCCGGGCCCGTACCCGGGCGGGCCGTTCCTCGGCTCCGTCGGGCCCGGTGACGGCATGGACCGTCCAGGGCGCGTCGGCGGTTGCACCGGCGGGAGCGTCGGTGGCCGCGTCGTCCCTGGTCAGGGCCCAGACGTGGTGTCCGGCGAGATGGGTCACGCCACTGGCCGCGAGCCTCCGCCCCAGATCGCGGTAGGCCGACCAGTCGTGGTGCAGGGCTTCGGGCCGTACGGCTCCGAGCGCCGGCGCGGGATGGCGGTAGAACTGCCCGCCGGTCTGCGCCGAGGCGTCCACCAGGGCGACGGTCAGGCCGAGTTCGTCGGCGGCGACGGCGCCCGCGATGCCGGCGCAGCCCGCGCCGAGGACCACGAGGTCGTACGGTTCACACCCCGAGGCGGTCATGGCCGTGTCCTTCCTGGGTGGTGATCGCGTCGCCGGGCCGGGCGGGCACGAGGCAGGCCCGGCGGTTGGGCTCGCCGTTGACGGTGGCGAGGCAGTCGTAGCACTGGCCGATGCCGCAGAACGCGCCGCGCGGGCGGCCGCCGTCCCGGGTGGTGCGCCAGGCGAGGATGCCGGCTCCCCACAGGGCGGCGGCGACGGACTGGCCGGGCAGGGCGGTGATCCGGCGGCCGTCGAAGGTGATCTCGAACGGCGGGTCGGACTGCGCCCCGACCAGGTCGGCGGGGGTACGGGCCACGGGGCCTCTCCTCTCGTGACGGTGCGGAACAACAGCCGGGCGGGTTCAGGAGGACGCGGAGGCGAACCGCTCGGGTCTGAACGGCCCGATGTCGAGCGGAGGTTCTCCCCCGGTCAGGCACGCGGCGACGATCAGCCCCGTCACCGGCGCGAGGCCGATGCCCGCCCCCTCGTGTCCGCAGGCGTGCAGCAGCCCGGGGACGCGCGGATCCGGTCCGATGGCCGGCAGGTGATCCGGCAGATACGGGCGGAAGCCCGCGTACGTCCGTATCGCCCGCACTCCGGCGAGGACCGGGAACAGCGTGGTCGCCCCGGCCGCGAGCCGCCGCAGCACCTCCGTGGAGAGGGTGCGGTCGAAGCCGACGCGCTCCCGGCTGGCGCCGATGAGGACCGGGCCCGCCGGGGTGCCCTCGACCACCGCCGAGGTCTGCAGCGCCGCCGATCCGCTGGCCACGTCCGCCACGTAGTCCGCCGCGTACACCTTGTGGCGCACCACGCGCGGCAGGGGCTCGGTGACCAGGACGAAGCCCCGGCGGGGCAGTACGGGAAGCTCGACGCCCGCGAGCCGCGCGAGGTCGCCGCCCCAGGTTCCGGCGGCGTTCACCACGTACGGGGCGTGGATCTCCCCGGCCGTCGTACGGATTCCGCGCACCTCTCCGGACGCGCCGGTGAGCACGGCCGTGACCTCCTCGCGGAGCCTGAGCCGTACGTCTGCGATCCCGGTGCCCGCACGCAGCAGATGCGCGGCGGCGAGGGCGGGCATGACCTGGGCGTCCTGCGGATAGTGGAAGCCGCCGGCGAGGCCGGGGGCGAGATGGGGTTCGAGCTCGTGCAGCAGCTCGGCCGGCATCTCCCGGGCATGCACGCCCGCTTTTCCCTGCCCCGCGGCGAAGTCGCGCAGGGCGCGCATCCCGTCCTCGTCCGAGGCGACGACGAGTCCGCCCTTGGGCTCGTACTCGATGCCCGGCGGAAGCTGTTCGGCCAGTTCCCGCCACAACGCTCCGGAGAGCAGGGCGAGTTCGAGTTCGGGTCCGGGCTCCTTGTCGGAGACCAGGAGGTTCCCCTCCCCCGCCCCCGTGGTGCCTCCCGCGACGGGGCCGCGGTCGACGACGGTGACGGAGAGACCGGAGCGGGCGGCATAGTAGGCACAGGCCGCGCCGACGACGCCCGCGCCGACGACGATGACGTCCGAGGTGTTTCTCGTGAGCACGTCAGTAATATTTCACATTGCACTGGATTCGCCAAGACCCCCGCCCGAACCGGCGGGTCCGCTTGGTCGACCCCTCGGACACGGATGGGTAACGGGACTCCCGACGCCTTGTCAGTGCAATTTCACATTACTATGTTACCGGTCACATTCCAGCTGCCGCTCGCCGCCGAGCCGGCTGTCCGAACCCTGCTCTCGGAGTGATCACTGATGGACACGCGCACCCGCACCGCACTCGCCACCACGCTGGTGGCCGCCCTCGCTCTGGGAGCGGCCGCCTGTTCCGGCGGGAAGCAGACCGGCGACGGCCGGGGAGCGAAGAACCCCGCGACCGCCAACAACGGGGCGGTGCTCGGCGGTACACCGCAGAAGGGCGGCACGCTGACCGTCCTGTCCAACCAGGACTTCAGCCACCTCGACCCGGCCCGCAACTGGGTCATGGGCGACATGGACTTCGGTACCCGGCTGCTCTACCGCACCCTGGTGACGTACAAGGCGGAACCCGGTGCGAAGGGCGGGGAGCTGGTCCCCGATCTCGCCGAGAGCCTCGGCACGTCCTCCAACGGCGCCAAGACCTGGACCTTCAGGCTCAAGCCGGGGCTGAAGTACGAGGACGGCTCGCCCATCACCGCCCAGGACGTCAAGTACAACGTCGAGCGGTCCTTCTCCCCCGACCTGCCCGGCGGCCCCGACTACGCGGCCCGCTACCTCGCCGGCGCCGAGGGCTACCAGGGCCCGGCCCAGGGCAAGCACCTCGACTCGATCAAGACCCCCGACGACCGCACCATCGTCTTCGAACTGCGCACGCCGTTCGCCGAGTTCCCGTACGCCACCGTCCTGCCGACCTTCGCCCCGGTGCCGAAGGCGAAGGACAAGGGCCCCCAGTACGACAACCGCCCGTTCTCCTCGGGCCCGTACAAGATCGAGTCCTACGCCCGCGACAAGCAGCTCGTCCTGGTCCGCAACACGCACTGGGACCCGACGACGGACTCGGTACGCAAGGCCTACCCGGACAAGGTGGTCGTGACGATGGGCCTGAAGGCCAATCAGATCGACGACCGGCTCATCACCTCCTCGGGCGCCGACGCCTCCGCCGTGCCCTGGGCCAAGCTGCGCCCCGAGAGCACCCCCAAGGTGCTCACCAAGAACGAGGTCAAGGCGCGGCTGCTCGCCGAGTCCACCAACTGCACCGAGATGGTGCAGATGCACACGGGCCGCGCCCCGTTCGACGACCTCAAGGTCCGCCAGGCCGTGCAGTACGCCCTGGACCGCGAGGCGATCCTCACCGCCTCGGGCGGACCCGCCCTCAACGACCCGTCCACGGCCCTCATGCCGGGCTCCCTCTTCGAGGGCGGGAAGCAGCCCGACAACCTCAAGATCCCCGCGACCGGTGACGTCGAGAAGGCCAAGCAGCTGCTGAAGGAGGCCGGCAAGGCGGACGGCTTCTCCACCAGCATCACCGTCTCCAACGGCGACAAGGGCGTCGCCGAGGCCGTCCAGCAGTCCCTGGGCCGGGCCGGCATCAAGGTCACCATCGAGACCGTCGACGCGTCCGCGTTCTACGACACCATCGGCGACACCAAGAACCGCACCGACCTCGTCTACACCGGCTGGTGCCCGGACTACCCCTCCGGCTCCACCTTCCTGCCCTTCGTCTTCGACGGCCGCTACATCAAGGAGAAGGGCAACTCCGGCAACCACTCGCTCTTCCGCGACGAGGCGACCATGAAGCGGATGGACGAGATCGCCGCCATGACCGACGCCGTGCAGGCCAACAAGGCCTGGCAGCAGCTGGACGGCGAGATCCTCGCCAAGGCCCCGACCGCGCCGGCCGTCGTGGAGCGCATGCCCCTGCTGATCGGCACCAACATCGCCGGCGCCTTCGGCCACACCTCCTTCGGCGGCCAGATCGACTACGCCACGGTCGGCCTCAAGGACCCCTCCAAGAGCGGCAGCTGAGAGACCGTCACATGTCCACCACCACCGCACCTCTCGCCGCCGCGGGCAGCGGCCCCTGGCAGCTCGCCCGCGCCGAACTGCGCCGCCGCACCTCCGTGAGGCTCTCGCTCGCCGTCGTCGCGCTCTTCGCGCTGATGGCCGTGGCCGCCCCGCTGCTCAGCGCGCTGGGCGGCTGGGGCCCCGAGGAGTTCGACAAGAGCGCCATCGACCCCTACCTGGGCGGCCAGCCCATCGGTCCGCTCGGCGGGGTCTCCGCCGAGCACTGGCTCGGCGTCGAACCCGTCACCGGCCGCGACCTGTTCGCCCGGGTCGTGCACGGCGCCCAGGTCTCCCTGCTCATCGCCTTCGCCGCGACCGCGATCGTCGTCCTCGCCGGGACGGCGGCCGGCATCGCCGCCGGGTACTTCGGCGGCCGCACCGACACCGTGCTCTCCCGGCTGATGGACCTGACCATGTCCTTCCCGTCCCTCATCTTCATGATCGCGATGATGTCGGTGGCCCGGGACGTCAACCGGATCCTGCTGATGACCGCCGTCATCGGCCTCTTCGGCTGGCCCGGCATCGCCCGCGTCGTGCGCGGCCAGACCCTCTCGCTCAAGCACCGCGAGTACGTCGACGCCGCCCGCGTCGGCGGCTCGGGCCCCTGGCGGATCCTGGCCCGCGACATTCTCCCGGGCGTCGCGGGACCCGTCATCGCGTACACCACCCTGATCATCCCGGGGATGATCGCCACCGAGGCGGCGCTGAGCTATCTCGGCGTCGGCGTTCGGCCGCCCACCCCCTCGTGGGGCCAGATGATCGCCGAGAGCGTCGCCTACTACGACACGGACCCCATGTACTTCGTCGTCCCGAGCCTCTGCCTCTTCCTCACGGTGCTCGCGTTCACGCTGCTCGGCGACGCGCTGCGCGACATCCTCGACCCGAGAGGGAGCGGCGCGTGATCCTCTACCTCTCCCGCCGGCTCCTCGGCGTCCTCGGCGTGCTGATCGCCATCGCCGCCGTCACCTTCACCATCTTCTACGTCCTTCCCTCCGACCCCGCCGCCGCGGCGTGCGGCAAGTCGTGCAGCGCCGACCGCCTGGAGGCGATCCGCGCCCACATGGGCCTGGACGACCCGCTGTGGCGCCAGTTCGCCGACTTCGTCACCGGCATCTTCACCGGGCGCACCATGGGCAGCGGCCAGTACGCCCTGCACTGCGACTTCCCCTGCCTGGGCTACTCGTACGAGAACAGCGAGGGCGTCTGGGACCTGCTCGTGGACCGGCTCCCGGTCTCCGCCTCCCTCGCCCTGGGGGCCGCCGTGATCTGGCTGCTGCTCGGTCTCTCCGCGGGCGTCACCGCCGCCCTGCACAAGGACACCCTCACCGACCGCGCCCTGATGGTCGGCGCGGTCGCCGCCGCCTCGCTGCCCGTCTACTTCACCTCGGTGCTGCTGATCTTCGGGCTGATCCGGGTGACCGGGCTGCTCCCCTATCCGCAGTACGTGCCCTTCGGCTCGGACCCCCTCTCCTGGGCGTCCAACCTGCTGCTCCCCTGGCTCGCGCTCGCGATCCTGTACGCGGCCATGTACGCGCGGCAGAGCCGCAGTTCGATGATCGAGAGCATGGCGGAGCCGTACATCCGCACCGCCCGTGCCAAGGGGCTGCCGCGTCGCACGGTGGTCGTCAAGCACGGCCTGCGGGCGGGCATGACCCCCATCCTCACCATCTTCGGGATGGACCTGGGCGGCCTGCTCGCGGGCGCGGTGATCACCGAGTCCATCTTCGGCCTTCCCGGCATCGGACGGCTCTTCTACGGCGCGCTGTCCACCGGGGACCAGCCGGTCATCCTCGGCGTCACCCTGCTGGCCGCCACCTTCATCGTCGTCGCCAACCTGGCCGTCGACCTGCTGTACGCCGTCGTCGACCCGCGAGTGAGGTACTGATGGGCCCCTCCGCCTCCTCCGCCTCCCTCCTGTCGGTACGGGACCTGACGGTCACCTTCCCGACGAAGCGCGGCCCGGTCCGGGCCGTCGACTCGCTCGCCTTCGACGTGCGGCGCGGCCGGACCCTCGGCATCGTCGGCGAGTCCGGCTCCGGCAAGTCCGTCACCTCGCTTGCCGTGATGGGCCTGCACACCGGCGCCGAGGTCACCGGCTCCGTCACCCTGGACGGACGCGAGCTGATCGGTCTGTCCGACCGCGAGCTGAACGGGCTGCGCGGCCGGAAGATGGCCATGATCTTCCAGGACCCGCTCTCCAGCCTGCACCCGTACTACACCGTCGGGGAGCAGATCGCCGAGCACCACCGGGTCCACTTCGGCTCCCGCCGCCGGGCCGCCCGTGAGCGGGCCGTCGAGGCGCTCGCCGAGGTCGGCATCCCCGAACCGCGGCGCCGGGCCGGCGAGTACCCGCACCAGTTCTCGGGCGGCATGCGCCAGCGGGTGATGATCGCGATGGCGCTGGCCTGCGAGCCGGACCTGCTGATCGCCGACGAGCCGACCACGGCCCTGGACGTCACCGTCCAGGCCCAGATCCTGGAGCTGATCGCCCGGCTCCAGCAGGAGCGTGGACTCGCCGTCGTCATGATCACGCACGATCTGGGCGTGGTCGCCCGGGTGGCCCACGACGTGCTCGTGATGTACGGCGGCCGGGCCGCCGAACACGCCCCGGTGGACGCCCTGTTCGCGGCGCCCGCCCACCCCTACACCCGCGGCCTGCTCGACTCGCTGCCCCGGCTCGACGACCCCGACGACGCCCCGCTGCGGGCGATCCCGGGCAGCCCTCCGTCGCTGCTCGACCCGGCACCGGGCTGCGCGTTCGCGCCCCGTTGCCCCCGCGCCGCCCAGGGCTCCGAGGAGGAGCGGGCGCGCTGCGCGAGCGACCGTCCGCCGCTCGGCGGCCCGGAGGGCCATCCGGTCGCCTGCCACTTCCCCGCGTACGAAGGCGTGCCCTCATGACCACGACACCCCCACCTCTGCTCCGCGTACGGGATCTGACGATGACCTTCCCGGGGCGCCGGGCCCGCTCGGCCCCGGTCCGGGCGGTCGACGGCGTCGGCTTCGACGTGGCGGCGGGCGAGACGCTGGGCCTCGTCGGCGAGTCCGGCTGCGGCAAGTCGACCACCGGACGCATGATCGTCCGGCTCCTGGAACCCACCGCCGGCTCCGTCTCGTACGACGGGCGCGACATCAGCCATCTCTCCCAGCGGGAGCTCAAGCCGCTCCGCCGTGATCTGCAGATGGTCTTCCAGGACCCGCACTCCTCCCTCAACCCGCGCCAGACCGTGGCCCGGATCATCTCCGATCCGCTGATGGTGCAGGGCAGTTCGGCGTCCGAGGCGCGCAAGCGGGCCGTCGAGCTGATGGATCTCGTCGGGCTGATCCCGGAGCACATCGACCGCTATCCGCACGAGTTCTCCGGCGGCCAGGCGCAGCGCATCGGCATCGCCCGCGCGCTCGCCACCAGCCCGCGCCTCGTCGTGGCGGACGAGCCGGTCTCCGCCCTCGACGTCTCGGTCCAGGCGCAGATCGTCAATCTGATGGAACGGCTCCAGCGCGAGCTCGGTCTCGCGTATCTCTTCATCGCCCACGACCTGTCGGTGGTGAAGCGGGTCTGCGACCGGGTCGCCGTGATGTACCTCGGGCGGATCGTGGAGATCGGCCCGAAGGAGCGGGTGTACGCGGCCCCCGCCCATCCCTACACGCGGGCGCTGCTGTCCGCCGTGCCCCTGCCCGACCCCGCGGCCGAGCGGACCCGGGAGCGGATCACGCTGCTGGGCGACCCGCCGAGCCCGGCCGCTCCCCCGCCCGGCTGCACCTTCCATCCGCGCTGTCCGAAGGCCCAGGAGATCTGCCGGGCCGAGGCTCCGCTGTTGCGGATCGCCGCCCCGGGCGAGGCGCGGCAGGTCGCCTGCCACTTCCCCGAACCGGCGGCCTGACGCGACGGTGCCCCGGTCCCCGCTCGACGCGCGGGGCCGGGGCATCGGTGTGCCGTCAGGCCGCGCGGGCCGCCCGGTACACGGCGCTCGCGACGGCGAGGTCCTCCCAGGCCATACCCACGCTCTTGAAGAGGCGCGGGCGCTGCGCCGACGGCGTACGCCGGCCGTTCACCAGGTGGGCGAGGGTGCCCGCGATGTGTCCCTCGCCGATCGCCCCCTCGGCCATCGGGACCAGCAGGTCTCCGGCCTCCCGCAGCGCGGCGGTGCGCGCCTCGACGTAGACCTCGGCGCGGGCCACGAGCGCGGTGTCGGTCTCGCGGGCGGCCGGCTCGTGCGAGCCGACCGCGACGACCGTGGCGTGGGGGGCCGGCAGGGTCCCGTCGAAGAGGGGTCCGCGGGCCGTGGTGCAGCAGACGACGAGGTCGGCCTTGGCCACGTCGTCGGGCGTGCCGGTGCGGGCGGCGGGGACGCCGAGCGTCCGCGCGTATCCGGCCAGGGCGCGTGCCCCGACCGGGTTGCGCGCCACGACGACCGCCTCGGCGAGCTCGCGTACGGCGAGGACGGCCTCCAGATGTCCGTAGGCCTGGGGTCCGGAGCCGAAGAGGACGAGCCGCAGGGGCCGCTCGTCCGGTGTCAGATGGCGTACGGCGAGGGCGGAGACGGCCGGCGTACGCAGGGCGGTCAGGGCCGCGCCGTCGAGAAGGGCGAGCGGCTGCAGCGTCGCGCCGTCGAGCAGCAGATAGGAGCCGGTGATGCGGGGCAGCCCGGCGGCCGGGTTGCCGGGGGCCACCCCGGCGATCTTCACGCCGGCGTGCGAGCCGAACACCGCGGGCATGAGCAGGAGTTCACCGGCGGGTACGGACACCGCGGTACGGGACGGTCCGGCCTCGGGGTCGAGTCCGGCGCGCAGGACGTCGGCCAGCACCTCGACCGCCGCCGCCGGGTCGAGCAGGCGGGCCGTGGTCGCGGCGTCGATCTGGAGCAGGTGGGTCACAGCAGGAATCCCGTCCCGAGGTCGTCGTGGGGGTCGAGGACGAAGGTGTGTGTGCCGGTGCGGTGGGTCCGGCCGGTCACCTCGGTGATGCCCTCGGGCAGCAGGCGGCCGGTGAACACCGTACCGACGACGGACTCGTGGAGGAGTGTGTCCCCCGGTGCGAGCCGCCCGTCCTCGGCGAGCAGCGCGAGGCGCGCCGAGGTGCCCGATCCGCAGGGTGAGCGGTCGATCTGCCCGTCGGCGAAGACGGTGACATTGCGCTGCCGGGGGCCGGAGGGGGTGTCGGGCAGGTCCTCGTACAGGATGACCCCGTACACGTCGTGCTCCGGGAGCGCGGCCCGGATCTCCCGTCCGGCCCGGACGAGCCCGGGCAGGGACGCCGTGGTGGTGTCCAGGCCGAGGTCGCGGGCGGCGACGGAGACGTAGCGGGCTCCGGAGTGCGCGAGGTCGGCCTCGACGGTGCCGTATCCGGTGGTCACCGGGACCTTGCGCGCGAGGATCCGGGTCGGGACGTTGCGGAAGGTGACGCCGGTGGTGCGGCCGCCCGCCCGGTGCACGGTCGCGGTGACGCGCCCCGAGGGTACGTCGACGCGCACGGACGCGTCGCCGTCGTCGGGGGCGGGGACGCGTCCGGTGTCGACGGCCCAGGCGCCGAGCGCCATGGTGCCGTGGCCGCAGGCCGTGGAGTACCCGTCCTTGTGCCAGAACAGCACGCCGAAGTGGGCACCGTCGTCGTCGGGCGGCACGACGAACCCGCCGTACATGCCGGAGTGTCCGCGTGGTTCCCGCACCAGGAGGCGGCGGAGCTCATCGAGCGGTCCGACCCGCGGCGCGAGGGCGCGGCGCTCGGCGACGGTGTCCCCGGGAATCGGGGGCAGGTCCTGGTCGACGATACGGAAGGGCTCGCCCGCCGTGTGGTAGTCGGTGGTACGGACGGTGTGCGGGGTGTGCGGGGTGTGCGGGGTGCTGCTCACGACGTACGGCCTCCGGGAAGCGATGTCGGGGGTGCCGCGCCGGGCCGGCCCCTCCCCCGTGGAAAGGACCGGCCCGGGCATCGGGGTGCGGTGGGTCAGCTGCGCAGGGGGCCCTCACAGCTGTAGCTCGACGTTCCGGCCACCCTGGTGGACCAGATCTCGATGGGTCCGAAGCTGCAGTTCATGTCGGCCAGGTTGGTGGACGCGGCGCCCGCCCGGTCCAGGATGAAGTAGTCGACCGTCTCGGACATGTCCTTGAAGTTCTGGTCGTCGCTCGCCCAGTTGGTGAGGTTGGCGGTGATCCGTCCCGTGCAGACGAACCGGCGCTTGCCCGGGTCGCCGTTCTCCACGCAGTCGGGGTTGTTGGAGGTCGCGGCGGCGAAGGAGGACTTCACGTTCGCGAGCGCCGAGTCGCGGAGCTGGTCGTTGGGCGTATAGGTGGTGTTGGGCACGAACAGGTCGTCGACCTTGGCGATCTGCGCGTCCAGGAAGCGGTCGTAGCCCCGCTGGAGGTAGGTGTCGGCGCCCAGCCGGTGGCGCCAGGAGTCGTACGCCCGGACGTCGTTGTTGCGCAGATGCCCGTACATCTCGCGGAGCAGCGAGGGCCGCTCGGTCCACAGGTACTCGAAGAAGGTGCCGGCGTAGCTGTAGAAGCGGAAGCCGTCGCCGTCGTAGGTGGCGTTGAGGATCTGCTCGACGTTCATGCGCGGGCCGCCGCCCGCGGTGTCGTTGATGATGCTGCGGACGAGTGACTTGCGGACGGCGATGCCGTCGTCGCGGGTGGCCCCGTCGAAGAACTCGGCCGTGCCCTCGTCCATCGCGGTCGTCCGGTCGTCCTGGTACCAGGGTCCCTCGCCGAAGAAGCCGGGGACGGCGAAGCGGCCGTTGAGGTAGTGGGTGTACTCGTGCCGGAACAGCTCCTCGAGGGTCAGGGAGGAGTCCTGCGGCACGCGGCGCTGGTACGTGTAGAAGGTGGCGCCCCGCTCGATGTAGATGCCGCCGTTGTTGGTGCCCATCCCGGTCAGGATCGGGTGGTAGTTCTCGTAGTCGGCCCGGGAGCCGTACAGCACGATGTTCAGGGTGGTGTTGGGGTCGCCCGCGAGCGGCTGCTCGGTGCCGAGGACGCGGTGGAACTGCGCCTTGACCTGCTTGCTCGCGTAGTAGAGCTGGTCGACGGTGGCCCGGTCGAGACCCGTGCGGACCTTGATGGCCCCGTTGTCGTAGGTGTACGTGTACGGGAAGATCTGCCGCTCGATGTCGTCCTTGCAGACCCCGTACGGCTTGCACGCCTCGTAGAAGTTGAGCCAGGAGACCACCTTGGCCCACTGCTCGCTGCCGCGGCCGAAGGTGTCGACGACCGGGGTGAGCAGGATGCCGAGGTCGGCGACGATGCCGGTCTTGAGGCTCTCGATCTCGCCGAAGCGACCGTACTCGCCGAGCGCGTCGCGTGCGACCCAGCTGTTGGCGGTGCCCTTGAGGTGTCCGTAGCTCGCGAAGGCCTTGAAGGTGGCGCGGTAGGCGGGGTCGGCGGAGACGGCCGCGTGGAAGGCGGTGTCCTGGTTGCCTGTGTAGACACCCAGGTAGTTGACGGAGAGCGCGGCGAGCGCGGCTCCGGCCCAGGCGGGGTCGAGGTGGGTGGCGGTGTGGGACGGGTCCATGGTGGCCAGGACCCGCTTGATCAGGCCGAGTTGGTGCTGGCGCAGCCCCGGGGCGCTCGCGGCGTAGAGGGCTTCGCGCAGCGTGTTCGCGTTGGTCTTCGTGACGTCGAAGGTGCGGGCGGCGGCGCCGAAGTCGGCGACGGCCTGCCGGACGGCGTTCACGGTGGGGGCGTCGGTGGTGTCGATCTCGTCGCGTGAGTAGTCGTGATAGGCGACCGCGTGCAGGTAGGTGAACATCTCCTCCAGGTGGGAGGAGTTCCGGCCGTCGTGGGAGGCGGCCAGGCTCGATATTCGGCGGGCGACGGCCTGGACGTGGGCGTCGGACATGACGGGCGTGAGCCGGGCGTCCCAGGTCCAGATGAGGCCGCGCAGACAGCCGTCGGCGGTGACGGCCGGGTCGGCGAGGAAGTCGGCGAACCGCTCGGGGCCGAGGCCCGTGATCCCGTCGAGCGTGCAGGGGACGCCGGCGGCCGTGGTGGTGACGGCCGTGGCGTAGGTCCGTACGGCGGTGGCCGACGGCGCCTGGCCGGGAACGCGGCCGGTGGCGAGCCCGCCGGGGGCGGGGGCGGGCCCGAAGGCCGTGCGGGGAGCGCGGGCGAGGCGCTCGACCTCGTCGAACGGGTTGGCTCCGTGCCCGGCCTCGGGGGCCGCCGCGCCGAGCGCCGGGGCGGGTGCCGGGGTGGGGCGGGGGTCCGTGTCTGCCGCGGAGGCGCCGGCCTGGCCGGCGGAGGCCAGGAGGGTCACCGCGATCGCGGAGGCGAGCAGGGACGAGCGCACGCGTCTGTGGATGGACAACAGAACTCCTGTTGTAGGGGGGTGGCTGTGGGGAGTGGAACGAGAACTGTTGTGGTTCGCACGGCATTTGACGGACGTTCACCACGCCGTGTGCGCTGTAACATAGTAATGTGAAATTGCACTGACAACCCCTACGGCGGCATCAATCGCCCCGCCCGCCCCACGGACGTCCGGCACCGAATCCGGACGAAATCTCTCCAACGGGTGCGTATAGGCTGGCCCGCGCAGATTCTTGTCCCCGTGCCGGCAGGAGACCCCTCAGTGACCATCGCCATCCCCACTGCCGCCCCCGAAGCCGAGGCGACCGTGTTCGTCGTCCAGGACGTGTCCGACGCGGTGGTCCGCGACGCGCGGGAGTTCGGGGTCTACGCCCGGACCGGCGGGTGGGCCTTCGCGCTGAAGGTGGCGCGCAGCGTGCGGCCCGGCGGGCAGCCGGCGGAGGGCTCGCCCAAGGTGTCGGCGAAGGCCTTCGCCGAGCTGGCCGAGTGCTCCCCCGAGCGGGTCATGCGGTTCTACAAGGCCTGGGACATGGCCGCCGACGACGGGATCGTCCCGCAGTTCGAGGCGCTGGTGCCGGGCGAGGACATCGAGCTGCCGGACGCCGACGTCTGGCTGTCGTACTACTCCTCCCGCTCCAGCGCCTCCTCGGTGCGCGGACACGCGATCACCGCGGCGGCGGAGGCCGAGGGCATCCGGCCGACGAAGGCACTGGAGGTCGCGGAGAACCCGACGGCCCTGCGCGCCGCGATCCTGGCCGACCCGGGCACGGCGGAGGCCGCGCGCGGCGCGCTGCTCGACCGGATGAAGGAGGACCCGGCGCTGCAGACCGAGATGGCCCGTGCCATCGCCCGCACCGACGACCTGAAGAAGGCCGTGGCCCAGGAGGCGAAGGCGGCCGACCGGATCGGCTATGTGCGCCAGATCGCGGAGAAGGGCCAGATCCGGACACCCGCCGGGCAGACGGTCGAGGCACCCGCCGCGCTGCGCGCCGAGGCGGAGCGGCACCTCTCGCTCATCGACGAGCTCGACGACTCCGAGGAGGCGGGCGAGTGGGCCGGGGAGGCGTACGACACGGTGAAGGGGCTGGTCGCCCAGGCCGTCGAGGCGGACCCGGCGCTGCGCGTCCAGGAGCGCCGTACGAAGTTCTACAACAGCCTGCAGAAGGCGACGAAGGTCTTCGAGGAGCTGACCCTCGACGAGGTCCTGGAGGAGGACGTCGTCGAGGACGACATGCTGGAGCGCCTCGAAGCCCTTCAGTCGGCGATCAGCAGCTGCATCAGCGCGCTGCGCAAGGCGACCGCCGCCTCCTGAGCCTCCCCCACGCCTGCGGCCACCTGACGGAGGAGGACCGGTGGAAGAAGTGGAGGACCGCTGGATCCTCGGTCTTCAGGGCACCGTCGTGACGGCTGTCTCGCTGGACGCGGAGCGTCCTGGGCCGGCGGTGACACTGGCCGACGGTACGGAGATCAGGGTGGACGGCAGCTGGCTGCTCACGCAGGGCGGGGCCTCGGCGCCGGGGGCGCCCCAGCTGCCGGCCCGGGCACTGGAGAACGCGGTCGGCTCCGCGGTGGCCTCCGCGGTGGCCTTCAGGACAGGCGGTCTGCGGGTCGTCCTCCGGACGGGGCTTCATCTGACGGTCCGGCCCCGGGCGACACCCGGGACCGAGGCGCGGGTCCGGAAGTCCGGTGCGTTCGACTGGTCTTCGCGGGACGGGGCATGCGTCATGCGGCTCCTCGGCCCCGGCGCCCGCTAGCAGGCAGCGCCCAGGGCGGCGCCCGAGGCGGGTCGTCAGTCCTCGTGGCCGAGTTGCAGGTCGCGTTCCGTGCGTCCGCCGCCCGCGACCTGGAGCACGGTGGCGACCGGCGGATAGCCCGCCGCGATCACCGTGTACTCCCCCGAGGACAGGTCCACGAAGCGGAAGGTGCCGTCGGGGCCGGTCGTCAGGGTGTCGACCACGTTCCCCGCCGCGTCGAGGAGCGTCACACGCGCGTCCTCGACCGGGCGGCCGCCGCCCGCGCGCACCGTCCCGCGCAGCACCGCGCCGCCCGCCAGCTCGATGTCCTGCCGGGTCTCGCGGGACGCCTGCACGCTGACCGGAAGCGCGGCGGGCCGGAAGGCGGGGGCGCTGGCCGCGAGCGTGTACTCGCCGGCCACCAGCTCGGTGATGACGTACGCGCCCTCGCGGCCGCTGCGGGTGGAGGCGACGACCTCGCCGCGGACGTCGGTGAGGGTGACTGCCGCGTCCCGTACGGGAGTTCCGTCGGCGGTCACGACCGTCCCGGCCAGCCGGCCCGCGCCGCCGAGGACCACGTCGAGCTCGACGGGCCGGTCGCCGACGGTGACGGAGACGGCCTGTGGCTGGTGCCCGCCGGCCGCCGCGATCAGGACGTACGAGCCGGGGCCCGGGACGCTGAGGGCGTACCGCCCGTCCTCTCCGCTGCCGCCGCGGCCGATCTGGCGCCCCTGGACGTCGATGAGGGTCAGCGCCGCGCGCGGGACGCGGCTGCCGTCGTGGTGCTGGACCGAACCGCAGACCGGGAGGCCGGCGAGGGAGGCGGCGGCGCTCCTGGCGCGCGGGACGGCGGTGGGGGCCTCGGTGGTGGGGGTGTGGTGGGACACCAGCGGTTTCTCCTTGAGGAAGAAGGCGAGGACGAGGCCGAGCACGAGGACCGGCACGAGGTAGAGGAAGATCCGCGGCATCGCGTCCGCGTACGCCTGGATGTAGGCGTCGCGCAGGGCGGGCGGCAGGGCGTGCACCGCCTGCGGAGTGATCGATTCGGCGGCGGGCAGCGGGGCCGCGGCCGTACGGGGCAGGGAGTCGGCGAGGGCGGCGTCGAGCCGGGAGGCGAAGAGCGTCCCGAAGACGGCGGCGCCGACGCTGCCGCCGATCTGGCGGAAGTAGTTGTGGGCGCTGGTGGCCGTGCCGAGGTCGGTGGGGCGCACGGAGTTCTGCACGGCCAGGACGAGGACGGGCATGACCAGGCCGATGCCGATGCCGAGGACGGCCTGCCAGACGCTGTGGTGGAGGCGTGGGGTGTCCGTCTCCATCCGGGAGAGCAGCCACATGCCGACGACGGACACCGCGCCGCCGAGCACCGGGTAGATCTTGTAGCGGCCGGTGCGGGTGATCAGCTGTCCCGAGACGACCGAGGCGCCGACGATCCCGCCCATCAGGGGCAGCATGAGGAGGCCGGACTCGGTGGCGGTGGCGCCCTCCACCATCTGCAGGAAGGTCGGCAGATAGCTGGCGGCGCCGAAGAGCGCGACGCCGATCACCGCTCCGACGAGGCTCGTGACGGTGAAGACCGAGTCGCGGAACAGCCGCAGCGGGATGAGGGGTTCGGGCGCGACGTGCTCGACGACGAGGAAGAGCAGGGCCGATCCCGCGGCTCCGCAGCCGAGGCCGATGACGACCCGGGAGTCCCAGGCGTACTCGGTCCCGCCCCAACTGGTCAGCAGGACCAGGCAGGTGGAGGCGGCGGCGAGCAGGATCGCGCCGAGGACGTCGAGCCGGGCGCGCGCCTGTGGCTTGGGGAGCTTCAGCACCACGGCGACGACGGCGAGGGTGACGAGCCCGAAGGGGACGTTGAAGTAGAAGCACCAGCGCCAGGAGACGTGGTCGGTGAAGAAGCCGCCGAGCAGGGGTCCCGCGACGGAGGCGAGGCCGAAGGCGGCCCCGATGAGGCCCATGTAGCGGGCGCGTTGCCTGGCCGGGACGATGTCCGCGATGATCGCCTGGACGCCGATCATCAGGCCGCCGGCGCCGACGCCCTGGACGGCCCGGAACGCGATGAGCTCGTCCATGGACCGTGACCAGCCGGCCAGGGCCGAGCCGATGACGAAGACGACGATGGCGAAGAGGAAGACGCCTTTGCGGCCGAAGAGGTCGCCGAGCTTGCCGTAGACGGGCAGACCGATCGTTGCGGTGAGGAGATAGGCGGTGATCGCCCAGGACATCCGGTCCAGGCCCTGGAGTTCGCCGACGATCTTCGGCAGGGCGGTGGCGACGATCATCTGCTCGAGCGCGGCGAGCAGCAGCGCGAGCATGAGGCCGAAGAAGACGAGCCGGACGCGACGGGGGTCGAGGGGGGCTTCCTCGGGTGCGGGCACAGGCGCCTGGCCGGAGGGCGGATCGTCCGCGACGCGCGGTGTCGTCTCCTCGGCGGCTTTCACCATCGCGATCGCACCCACGTGCTGCTCCCCTCGTCACGACTTCAGCGCCGCGCCATTCTTCGCATTGGGCACGAAGCGGGAGCAAGTCGGGCGGTACGGGAGGTCAGTCGTGGCCGCGGCCGCGAACGGCCCTGCGGTACGGCGCACTTGGGGCGCTCATCAGCGCGTTTGCCGGGCGCCCCGCAACCCCCGGGCGCGCGGGGCGCTCTTGCGGGGGTCGCGGGAAAACCACTCGAATCGGTGAGCGCGCGGGCGTTACTTCTCCACCTCGGTGGCCAGGTTGGCCAGCAGGGCGTCGTAGATACGGCCGAGACCCTTGGGCGCGAAGGTCTTCTCGAAGAAGCCTCCGATGCCGCCCGCGCCGTTCCAGACGGTGGCGACGACCGCCTTGGACTTCCCCTCGCCGGCCGGGGTCACGGTCCAGGTGGTGACCATGGAGGAGTTGCGGTCCTTCTCGACGAGCTGACCGTCGGTGGGCTCGGTGACCTCCAGGAGGCAGTCGCGGACGCGCTTGCTGGTGGCCTGGAGCTTCCAGTGGACGAGGGTCCCGTCGCCGTCGCCGCCCTCGCGCACCTCGTACTCGCTGAAGTGCTCGGGCAGCAGCTTCGCGCGCGTGCCGCTGTAGTCGGCCAGAGCGTCGAACACCGTCTCCGCGTCCGCCGCGATGATCCGCTCCGTGGTGGCCTCGACCTGCGCCATTGCACTTCCTCCAGCACTTGGTTCTTCAGGGGTGTGGGACCAGCCAACCACCTGGGCCCGGGCCTCCCAAATCCGGGTTGCGGCGATCAAGGGAACATGTGTTCTATTCTCTGGAGACAGCTGAGGACACTGCTACCGAGGAGGCGTCCATGCGCTGGGACAATCTGGGCGACAACACCGCCGCGACGGAGGCCGCGCTGTTCGGCACGGACTCCGTCACCACCCGCACCTTCGACACACCGGAGTTCCGCGGGATCACCTTCCACGAGGTGCGGGCGCGGTCGATCGTGAACCGGGTGCCGGGCGCCTCCCGCATGCCGTTCGAATGGACGGTCAATCCGTATCGCGGTTGCACGCACGCGTGTGTGTACTGCTTCGCCCGCAAGACCCACAGCTATCTGGACCTCGACACCGGCCTCGGCTTCGACTCGCAGATCGTGGTGAAGATCAACGCCCCGGAGCTGCTGCGCCGCCAGCTCGCCTCCCGGCGCTGGCAGGGCGCGCACATCGCGATGGGCACCAATGTCGACTGCTACCAGCGCGCCGAGGGCCGCTACCGGCTGATGCCGGGGATCCTCGAGGCCCTGCGCGACCACGCCAACCCGTTCTCGATCCTCACCAAGGGCACCTTGATCCTGCGCGACCTCGATCTGCTCGTCCAGGCCGCGGAGGTGACCGAGGTCGGCATCTCCGTCTCCGTCGGCTTCACCGACCAGGAGCTGTGGCGCACGGTCGAGCCCGGCACGCCCTCTCCGCAGCGGCGCCTGGACGTCGTACGGACCCTCGGCGAGCACGGCATCGGCTGCGGGGTCCTGATGGCCCCGGTGATCCCGTTCCTCGGTGACCGGCCCGAGCAGCTGCGGGAGACGGTGCGCGCCATCGCCGAGGCGGGCGCCACCTCGGTGACCCCGCTCGTCCTGCATCTGCGGCCGGGCGCGCGCGAGTGGTTCTTCGCCTGGCTGCGGCAGCACCACCCCCACCTGGTGGGGCGGTACGAGCGGATGTACGCGGACGGGGCCTACGCGCCCACCTGGTACCAGCGTCGGATCACCCGTCAGGTGCACGAGCTGGCCGCCGAGTTCGGGATCGGACCGGCCCATCGGGGGGCGCCGCGCCGGATACCCGTACCGGAGGATCCGGCGCTCGCGGGGACCCCGGAACAGCTCACCCTCCTCTGATCGGGTCAACTCTCGGCGGAATGGGTCCTTCCGCCTTCCGTTCGGGGCACGGACGCCCTATGACGAAACGCGCAGGAATGCTGATCGCCACTGGGGCGCTGGTCGCCGGGACGGTCACCGTCCTGCCCGCGTCCGCGGCGCCCGGGGCCGAGCCGGTCCCTCGTCCCCTCCCCTCGCTCGTCTGGAGCGGCTGCGCCACGAAGGCGTATCCGAAGCTCCAGTGCGCCACGCTCAGGGTTCCGCTGAACCACGACGATCCGGCCGGCCGGAGCATCACGCTCGCGCTCACCCGGATCGCGCACACCGCGAAGGAGTACCAGGGGCCGCTGCTGGTCAACCCCGGCGGGCCGGGCGGCAGCGGGCGGACCATGGCCGGGTACGTGGCGGCCTCGCTGCCCGCGAAGGTGGCCGCGCAGTACGACGTCATCGGTTTCGACCCGCGCGGGGTCGGCAAGAGCGAGCCCGCCCTGGACTGCAGGCCCGGCCACTTCGACCCGGTGCGGCCGGACTCGGTGCCGAGCGGCGCCGAGGGCGAGCGGACGAGCGTCGAGCGGGCCCAGGCCTTCGCGGCGGCGTGCGGACAGAAGCACGGCGACGTCCTCCCGTACATCGACACGGTCAGCACCGCCCGGGACGTGGACGCGATCCGCGCGGCGCTCGGCGCGCCGCACCTCAACTACCTGGGGTACTCCTACGGCACGTATCTCGGCGCCGTGTACGCGCGGTTGTACCCGGAGCGGGTGCGCCGCTTCGCCCTGGACTCCGTCGTCAATCCACAGGGCGTCTGGTACGAGGACAACATCGCGCAGGACTACGCGTTCGACACCCGGCACAAGGACTTCATGGCCTGGGTGGCCCGCCAGGACTCCACGTACCGGCTCGGGACGGACCCGGCGGCGGTCGAAGCCGCCTGGTACGAGATGCGGGACGAGCTGAAGGAGAGCCCGGCGGGCGGCAAGGTCGGCCCGGGCGAGCTGGAGGACACCTTCCTGCCGGGCGGGTACTACAACGGCTACTGGCCGAAGCTGGCCGAGGCCTTCTCGGCGTACGTCAACGACAAGGACGCGGTGCCGCTGACCCGGGCGTACGAGAACTACGGGGCGGCGGACGCGGGGGCCGACAACGGCTACTCGGTCTACACGAGCGTGCAGTGCCGGGACGCCGCGTGGCCGCGCGACTGGAGCGTCTGGCGCAAGGACAACTGGGACGTGCACGCCAAGGCACCCTTCTCCACCTGGAACAACGCCTGGTACAACGCTCCGTGCGCGTTCTGGCCGGTGGACTCGCTGACGCCGCCCGACGTCTCGAACGACGAGGTGCCGCCGGTGCTCATCCTGCAGGCGACGGACGACGCGGCCACTCCGTACGAGGGTGGCGTGGCGCTGCACCGGATGGTGCGGGGATCGAGCCTGGTGGTCGAGGAGGGCGGCGGGAACCACGGGGTGACGCTGGGCGGCAACGACTGCATGGACGAGCATCTGGCGGCCTACCTCGCCACGGGGCACGTCCCGCGCGGTGACGGGCGGTCGGAGGCGGACGCGGTCTGCGAGACGCTGCCCGAGCCGGAGCCCGCGAAGCCGACGCGCGGCACCCCGGCAGCGGGCTCCGGCGCGACCCTGCACGGGCTGCTCGGCCACGCTCGCTGAGCGGCGGTCCCCCGCCGGGGACTGTCAGTGGCGTGCGCGAGGATGTCCGGCATGACGAGCCACCTCACGCACGTGCCCGCCCCCGACGGCATCGCCCCGAGCCCCCAGTACAGCCATGTGGTGTGGGGCACGGGGCGGTTCGTCGCGATATCCGGCCAGTGCGCGCTGGACGCCGGCGGCGCGGTCGTCGGCGTCGGCGACCCGGTGGCGCAGGCCCGTCAGGTCTTCGCGAATCTGGGCCGCTGCCTCGCCGCCGCGGGCGCGGGCTTCGCGGACGTGGTGAAGCTGACGTACTTCGTCACCGATGTCGCCCACCTGCCGGCGGTCCGCTCCGCGCGGGACGAGGCCTTCGGTACGGCGTTCGGTACGGCGTTCGGTACGGCCTCCGGTACGACTCCGCTGCCGGCGAGCTCGGCGGTGCAGGTCTCCGCGCTCGTCCGCCCGGAGCTGCTCGTCGAGATCGAGGCGTTCGCCCTCGTGCCGACGGTCGCCGACGCGTCACCCCTCGGGGCCGAGTCGGGCCAGTGACCGCGCCGCCGCCTCGCCGAGGCGGGGATGGGGAAGGGCGGCTTCGAGGGCCGGCCGGGCGCGTGTGTCGCCCAGGGCACCGAGGCCCTCGACGCAGGCGAGTCCCACGCGCCAGTGCGGGTCGTCGGCCGCGAGGCGTCGTGCGAGGACGGTGACCAGCGCCGGCACCGACTCGGGGGCGCGCAGGTCGGTGAGCAGACGGACCGGCAGCAGGGCGTAGGCGACGCGGAGTTCGTTGGTGGCGAGAGCGGCGGCGGCCCGCGCGGTCCGCGGGTCGCCGAGCCGCACCAGGGCGTAGGCGGCGGAGACGCAGCGCTCCGGGTCGCGGTGGTTGAGGAGGAGGACCAGGGCCTCGAAGGCGCGGGGGTCCCCCGCGAGGCCGAGCCGGAAGGCGGCGATCTCGCGGGCCCAGAGGGGGCGTTGGGGCTGCGTGAGAACGGCCGCGAGGGATTCCGTGTCCTCGGTGGCGAGAAGTCTGCGATACTCCGCCAGGCCTTCTTCTTCCACGATCTCCGCGTTCAAACGATCGATCATCGAGCGGAATTCCGCGCCGTCCGTGGCGATATCCATGGCCGTCAGCGTATCCGCGATCCAGATCACAGTTTCCGGAGTTCCGAGGACTGGCGCGCTCGTTACTCGCCGGTTAATCTCAGGTGAGCGGGTCACCCCCGCACTCTCACAACGGCCTGGTGACGCAGCCGTCGTGGGATCGAGTTTGTCGGTTCGGCAGTTTCGACGTGGCTCCGGGACAGAGTCCGTCGCCTTTTCCTCGCGATCTCTTCGTGCTCTCGTCGCGATCCCCTCGCGCTTTTCCTCTTGTGGTCTCGCGTACTCGTGGTCTCGCGTTCCCGTCGTTTCGCGTTCCCGTCGTTTCGCGTTCTCGCGGTCCGTCCGGATCCGCACCGCCGCCTTCAGTCGTCACTCTTCCCTCCCTGGAGTCCCCTGATGGACACCCCTCTCTCCACCATCGCCGTCGTCGGTCTGGGCACCATGGGCAAGGGCATCGCCGATGTCCTCGCCCGGGCCGGCCGTGAGGTCATCGGCATCGACATCAGCGAAGCCGCCGCCGCCCAGGCCGTCACCGCCCTGGAGGCCTCCACCGCCCGCGCGGTGGCCCGTGAGCGGATCACCGAGGAGGAGCGGCAGGACGTCCTCGCCCGCTTCCGCACCTTCTCCGACCTCCAGGCGGCGGCCGACGCCGATCTCGTGATCGAGGTCGTGCCCGAGTCGTACGAGGCCAAGCAGGAGGTCTTCCGGGCCCTGGACTCCATCGTCCGGCCCGAGGCGATCATCGCCACCGGCACCAACGCGCTCTCGGTGACGCGCCTCGCCGCCGACTCCGCGCACCCCGAGCGCGTCCTCGGCCTGCACTTCTTCACCCCGGTCCAGGCCATGAAGCTGGTCGAGGTCGTCTCCTCGGTCCTCACCGCCCCGCAGGCCGTGGAGGCCGTCACCGCCCTCGCGCACGACCTCGGCAAGGAGCCCGTCGCGGTCGGCGACCGCCCCGGCTTCGTCGCCGACGGTCTGCTCTTCGGCTACCTCAACCAGGCCGCCGCCATGTACGAGGCGAAGTACGCCTCCCGCGAGGACATCGACGCCGCGATGCGGCTCGGCTGCGGTCTGCCGATGGGCCCCCTCGCCCTGCTCGACCTGATCGGCATCGACACCGCCCGTACCGTCCTGGACGCGATGTACAGCGAGTCGCGCGACCGGCTGCACGCGCCCGCCCCGATCCTGAAGCAGCTCAGCGAGGCCGGTCTCACGGGCCGCAAGTCGGGCCGCGGCTTCTACACCTACGACGCCCCGGGCTCGGCCACCGTGGTCCGCGACGCGCTCACCCCGCTGGAGGCCGCCGCCGCCGGCTCCGGCCGCGAGGTCCGCTCGGTCGGCGTCGCCGGCTCGGGCACCATGGCGTCCGGCATCGCCGAGGTCTTCGCCAAGGCCGGTTACGAGGTCGTGCTCGCCGCCCGCTCCCAGGAGAAGGCCGACACCGCCAAGGCCCGGATCGCGAAGTCCCTCGCCCGTTCGGTCGACAAGGGCCGGATGAGCGGCGAGGCCCGCGACGAGACGCTGGCCCGGATCACCCCGGCCGGCTCGCTCGACGCCTTCGCCGAGGTCGACCTGGCCGTCGAGGCGGTCGCCGAGGACCTGCAGATCAAGCAGGAGCTCTTCGGGCGGCTCGACAAGATCTGCAAGCCGGGCGCGGTGCTCGCCACCACGACCTCCTCGCTGCCGGTCGTCGCCTGCGCCCGCGCGACCTCGCGCCCGCAGGACGTCATCGGCATGCACTTCTTCAACCCGGCGCCGGCCATGAAGCTGGTGGAGATCGTCCGTACGGTCCTGACCGCCGACGACGTCCACGCCACGGTCCGCGAGGTCACCGCGAAGATCAGGAAGCACCCGGTGGACTGCGGCGACCGGGCCGGCTTCATCGTGAACGCACTGCTCTTCCCGTACCTGAACAACGCGATCAAGATGGTCGAGGAGCACTACGCGACCCTGGACGACATCGACGCCGCCATGAAGCTGGGCGGCGGCTACCCGATGGGGCCGTTCGAGCTCCTGGACGTCGTCGGCCTCGACGTCTCGCTCGCGATCGAGCAGGTGCTGCACCGCGAGTTCCGCGACCCGGGCCTGGCGCCCGCGCCGCTGCTCGAGCACCTGGTGGCGGCCGGCTGCCTGGGCCGCAAGACGGGACGCGGCTTCCGCGAATATGCCCGACGCTGAGCCCTATGCGGGCTGGGGAGGGTTGCTGAGCCCCTCAGGCGCCTCCGGGGCCCCGGGCGACCCTCCCCCACCTGGGCACACTCCCGCACTGATGCAGTACGTTCAGGACATGCCCAAGGCCGCGAAGACACCCCGTGCCATGTCACCGTCCACCTCCGACAACACCGAGAGTGCGGCGGGCACCCGCGCGGCCGCGCAGCGGCTGAAGATGCGCCGTGAGCTGGCGGCCGCGGCCATGGAGCTCTTCGCGACGAAGGGGTACGAGGCCACGACGGTCGACGAGATCGCCGCGGCGGCCGGGGTCGCGCGCCGGACCTTCTTCCGGCACTTCCGCTCCAAGGAAGAGGCGATCTTCCCCGACCACGACGACACCCTGGTGCGCGCGGAGGCGGTCCTGAACGCCGCGCCGCCGCACGAGCACCCGCTGGACACGGTCTGCCGGGGCATCAAGGAAGTCATGAAGATGTACGCGGCGTCGCCGGCGGTCTCCGTGGAGCGCTACCGGCTCACCCGCGAGGTGCCGACCCTGCGGGAGCGCGAGATCGCCTCGGTGGCCCGCTACGAGCGGTTGTTCACCCGCTATCTGCTGGGCCATTTCGACGAGCGCGACCACCACGACGGCAACGACGACCCGCTGCTCGCCGAGGTGGCCGCCTCGGCGGTCGTCACCGCCCACAACCACGTCCTGCGCCGCTGGCTGCGCGCCGGGGGCAAGGGGGACGTGGAGGCGCAGCTGGACCACGCCTTCGCGATCGTGCGGGAGACCTTCGGCACGGGCATAGGCGCGGGCCGCCCGGGCTCGTCCGCGCAGCCCGCCTCGTCGGCCCCGTCCACGCCGGGCCCCGCCGCCACCGCGTCGGCCCAGGGCGACGTGGTGATCGCCGTCGCCCGGACGGACGCCCCGCTGGACGAGGTCATGCGGACGATCCAGCAGGCGCTGAAGAAGAGCTGAGCTCAACCCCTTCACGACGAAAGCCGCCCCACCGGGGCGGCTTTCGTCGCATTTGCACCCACCTTCGATCGATCATCGCTCATGTGTGACCGCCAGATTGCATCTGAGTGAAATTGTTGGCACGCAGTGCCTTGTCAGGTGACACGCGGTGCCATACGTTGATGTTGTCCGGGCGGCCGGCGCGCCGAGGTCTCCTCGTGCGCCGGCTGTCCCCACAAGCGATCGTGATTGTGCGCCCGGACGCCTGCGTCACAGGCAAACTTCAGCGCCCACCAAGCGCGGCCAACAGCTCCACCCCGCCGAACCGACGGCACACCTCCACAGCACCACCCCCAGACGTACCCCTCAGCGCGTCATCCCTCAGACGCCGCACCGCCGGAGGCACACCCGTGAAGGAAATCCTGGACGCGATCCAGTCGCCGGAATCCACGTCCGCCGACTTCGCCAACATCAAGCTCCCCGAGTCCTACCGGGCCGTGACCGTCCACAAGGACGAGACCGAGATGTTCGCCGGGCTCGCCAGCCGCGACAAGGACCCGCGCAAGTCGCTCCACCTCGACGACGTGCCGCTGCCCGAGCTCGGCCCGGGTGAGGCCCTGGTCGCCGTCATGGCCAGCTCCGTGAACTACAACTCGGTCTGGACCTCGATCTTCGAGCCGATGGCGACCTTCGGCTTCCTCGAGCGCTACGGCAAGCTCTCCGAGCTCACCAAGCGCCACGACCTGCCGTACCACATCATCGGCTCCGACCTCGCGGGCGTCGTCCTGCGCACCGGCCCGGGCGTCAACGCCTGGAAGCCCGGCGACGAGGTCGTCGCGCACTGCCTCTCGGTCGAGCTGGAGTCCTCGGACGGCCACAACGACACGATGCTCGACCCCGAGCAGCGCATCTGGGGCTTCGAGACCAACTTCGGCGGCCTCGCCGAGATCGCCCTCGTGAAGTCCAACCAGCTGATGCCGAAGCCGGACCACCTCAGCTGGGAGGAGGCGGCGGCGCCCGGACTGGTGAACTCCACCGCGTACCGCCAGCTGGTCTCCCGCAACGGCGCCGGCATGAAGCAGGGCGACAACGTCCTGATCTGGGGCGCGAGCGGCGGCCTCGGCTCGTACGCCACCCAGTTCGCGCTGGCCGGCGGCGCCAACCCGATCTGTGTCGTCTCCAGCGACCAGAAGGCGGACATCTGCCGTGCGATGGGCGCCGAGGCGATCATCGACCGCAACGCCGAGGGCTACAAGTTCTGGAAGGACGAGCACACCCAGGACCCGAAGGAGTGGAAGCGCTTCGGCAAGCGCATCCGCGAGCTCACCGGCGGCGAGGACGTGGACATCGTCTTCGAGCACCCGGGCCGCGAGACCTTCGGCGCCTCCGTGTACGTCACCCGCAAGGGCGGCACGATCGTCACCTGTGCCTCGACCTCGGGCTACAACCACGAGTACGACAACCGCTACCTGTGGATGTCGCTGAAGCGGATCATCGGCTCGCACTTCGCGAACTACCGCGAGGCGTGGGAGGCCAACCGCCTGATCGCCAAGGGCAAGATCCACCCGACGCTCTCCAAGGTCTACTCCCTGGAGGAGACCGGCCAGGCCGCCTACGACGTCCACCGCAACCTGCACCAGGGCAAGGTCGGCGTCCTCGCGCTCGCGCCGCAGGAGGGCCTCGGCGTGCGCAACCCGGAGATGCGCGCGAAGCACATCGACGCCATCAACCGCTTCCGTAACATCTGATCCCGGGACCGTATATGACTGAGCGTCAGAAGGACCGGCCGTGGCTCATGCGGACCTACGCCGGTCACTCGACCGCCGAGGCGTCCAACGAGCTGTACCGGCGCAACCTCGCCAAGGGTCAGACGGGCCTCTCGGTCGCGTTCGACCTGCCCACGCAGACCGGCTACGACCCCGACCACATCCTCGCCCGCGGCGAGGTCGGCCGGGTCGGGGTCCCGGTCTCGCACCTCGGTGACATGCGCCGGCTGTTCCAGGACATCCCCCTGGAGCAGATGAACACCTCGATGACCATCAACGCCACGGCGATGTGGCTCCTGGCGCTCTACCAGGTGGTCGCGGAGGAGCAGGGCGCGGACGTCACCAGGCTCCAGGGCACCACCCAGAACGACATCGTGAAGGAGTACCTGTCGCGCGGGACGCACGTCTTCCCGCCCGGCCCGTCGCTCCGCCTCACGACGGACATGATCACCTACACGGTGAACAACATCCCGAAGTGGAACCCGATCAACATCTGCAGCTACCACCTGCAGGAGGCGGGGGCCACTCCGGTCCAGGAGATCTCGTACGCGATGTCCACCGCCATCGCGGTGCTCGACGCGGTCCGCGACTCCGGCCAGGTGCCGGCGGACCGCTTCGGCGAGGTCGTCGCCCGTATCTCCTTCTTCGTGAACGCGGGTGTCCGCTTCATCGAGGAGATGTGCAAGATGCGCGCCTTCGGCCGCATCTGGGACAAGGTCACGCGCGAGCGGTACGGCATCGAGGACGCCAAGCAGCGCCGGTTCCGCTACGGCGTCCAGGTCAACTCGCTCGGTCTGACCGAGGCCCAGCCGGAGAACAACGTCCAGCGGATCGTCCTGGAGATGCTGGCCGTGACGCTCTCCAAGGACGCACGCGCGCGTGCCGTCCAGCTGCCCGCCTGGAACGAGGCGCTGGGCCTGCCCCGCCCCTGGGACCAGCAGTGGTCGCTCCGCATCCAGCAGGTGCTCGCCCACGAGTCCGACCTGCTGGAGTACGAGGACATCTTCGCCGGGTCGCACGTCATCGAGGCCAAGGTCGACTCGCTCGTCGAGGAGTGCCTGGCCGAGATCGACCGAATCCAGGAGATGGGCGGCGCGATGGCCGCCGTCGAGTCCGGCTACCTCAAGTCGCAGCTGGTCTCCTCGCACGCCGAGCGGCGGGCCCGGATCGAGGCCGGCGACGAGAAGATCGTCGGCGTCAACATCTTCCAGTCGACCGAGGAGAACCCGCTCACCGCGGACCTCGACACGGCGATCATGACGGTCGACCCGGCCAACGAGGCCAAGGTCGTCGCCAAGCTCCACGAGTGGCGCGACAACCGCGACGAGAACCGTGCCCAGGAGTCGCTGGCCGCCCTCAAGGCGACGGCGGCCGGGGAGGGCAACCTCTTCGCCGCCACCCTGGAGTGCGCGCGCGCCGGTGTCACCACCGGCGAGTGGTCCTGGGCGCTGCGGGACGTCTTCGGCGAGTTCCGCGCCCCCACGGGCGTCTCCTCCGCCCCGGTCGCGGTGACGGCCGAGGAGGGCACGCCGCTGGCTCTCGTACGGGAGAAGGTGGCGCGGACGGCCACGGAGCTGGGCTCCGGGCGGCTGCGGCTCCTGGTCGGCAAGCCGGGCCTGGACGGGCACTCCAACGGGGCCGAGCAGATCGCGGTACGCGCGCGTGACGCCGGTTTCGAGGTGGTCTACCAGGGGATCCGGCTGACCCCCGAGCAGATCGTCAACGCGGCCCTCGCGGAGGACGTGCACTGCGTGGGTCTGTCGATCCTCTCCGGCTCGCACGCCGAGCTGGTCCCGGACGTCCTCGACCGCCTCCGCGAGGCGGGCGCGACCGACATTCCGGTCATCGTCGGCGGGATCATCCCGAACGCCGACGCCGCAGAACTGAAGCGTGCGGGTGTGGCCGCCGTCTTCACACCGAAGGACTTCGGTATCACCGAGATCATCGGCCGTATCGTCGACGAGATCCGGAAAGCGAACAAGCTCGACCCTCTGGAGGTCCCCGCATGACCACGCCGGCTTCCCCTGTGAACCGACTCCGCCCGCGCCGCTCGTGCCTCGCGGTGCCCGGCTCGAACCCGCGCTTCCTGGAGAAGGCCCAGGGGCTGGACGCCGACCAGGTGTTCCTGGACCTGGAGGACGCCTGCGCGCCGCTCGCCAAGCCCGAGGCCCGTCACACCATCGTCAAGTTCCTCAACGAGGGCGACTGGACCGGCAAGACCCGGGTCGTGCGGGTCAACGACTGGACGACCCACTGGACGTACCGTGACGTCGTCACCGTCGTCGAGGGCGCCGGCCAGAACCTCGACTGCATCATGCTGCCGAAGGTCCAGGACGCCCAGCAGATCGTGGCGCTCGACCTCCTGCTGACCCAGATCGAGAAGACGATGGGCTTCGAGGTCGGCAAGATCGGCATCGAGGCGCAGATCGAGAACGCCCAGGGCCTCACCAACGTCAACGCGATCGCGCAGGCCTCGCAGCGCGTCGAGACGATCATCTTCGGCCCGGCCGACTTCATGGCCTCCATCAACATGAAGTCCCTGGTCGTCGGCGAGCAGCCGCCCGGCTACCCGGCGGACGCGTACCACCACATCCTGATGAGCATCCTGATGGCCGCCCGCGCCAACAACCTCCAGGCGATCGACGGCCCGTACCTGCAGATCCGCAACCCGGAGGGCTACAAGGCGGTCGCCCGGCGCGCCGCCGCCCTCGGCTTCGACGGCAAGTGGGTGCTCCACCCGGACCAGGTCGCCGCGGCGAACGAGATCTTCTCCCCCTCGCAGGAGGACTTCGACCACGCCGAGCTGATCCTGGACGCGTACGACTACTACACCTCCGAGGCCGGCGGCAAGAAGGGCTCGGCCATGCTCGGCGACGAGATGATCGACGAGGCCAGCCGCAAGATGGCCCTGGTCATCTCCGGCAAGGGCCGCGCCGCCGGTATGCAGCGCACCAGCAAGTTCGAGATCCCGGAGGCGTAAGACCATGCAGTTCGGCCGCACCTACGAAGAGTTCGAAGTCGGCGCCGTCTACAAGCACTGGCCCGGAAAGACGGTCACCGAGTACGACGACCACCTCTTCTGCCTGCTGACGATGAACCACCATCCGCTGCACATGGATGTGAACTACGCCGAGAACACGACGGACTTCAAGAAGAACGTCGTCGTCGGCAACTACATCTACTCGCTGCTGCTCGGCATGTCCGTGCCGGACGTCTCGGGCAAGGCGATCGCCAACCTGGAGATCGAGTCGCTGCGCCACGTCGCGCCGACCTTCCACGGCGACACCATCTACGGCGAGACCACGGTCCTCGACAAGACCCCCTCGAAGTCGAAGAACGACCGCGGCATCGTCTACGTCGAGACCAAGGGCTACAAGCAGGACGGCACCCTGGTGTGCGTCTTCCGCCGCAAGGTGATGGTCCCCACCGAGACGTACATCAAGGAGCGCGGCGGCGAGCAGCCCGGCCGCCCCGAGCTCATCGAGCCCTCCAAGAAGACGGAGAAGTAGCAATGGCCCGACTCGCCCAGACCGCCGGGCTCACGGACGTCCAGCAGGAGATCCTCAAGACCGTCCGGGAGTTCGTCGACAAGGAGATCATCCCGGTCGCGACCGAGCTGGAGCACCGCGACGAGTACCCGCAGCAGATCGTCGACGGGCTCAAGGAGCTCGGCCTCTTCGGTCTGATGATCCCCGAGGAGTACGGCGGTCTCGGTGAGTCGCTGCTCACCTACGCGCTGTGCGTGGAGGAGATCGCCCGCGGCTGGATGTCGGTCTCCGGCATCATCAACACGCACTTCATCGTGGCGTACATGCTGAAGCAGCACGGCACCCAGGAGCAGAAGGACTACTTCCTTCCGCGGATGGCGGCCGGCGAGACGCGTGGCGCGTTCTCGATGTCGGAGCCGGGTCTCGGCTCGGATGTGTCGGCCATCACGTCCAAGGCCGTCAAGGACGGCGACGAGTACGTCCTCAACGGCCAGAAGATGTGGCTGACGAACGGCGGCACGTCAACGCTGGTCGCCGTTCTCGTCCGAAGTGACGAAGGACACCCTGAGGGTACGGCGCCCCACAAGTCGATGACGACCTTCCTCGTCGAGAAGGAGCCCGGCTTCGGAGAGGTCCGCCCCGGCCTCACCATCCCCGGGAAGATCGACAAGATGGGTTACAAGGGCGTCGACACGACCGAACTCATCATGGACGGACTGCGCATTCCGGCCAATCGGGTCCTCGGCGGGGTCACCGGCCGAGGGTTTTACCAAATGATGGACGGCGTGGAAGTCGGCCGCGTGAATGTCGCGGCCCGTGGCTGCGGTGTCGCGCATCGTGCCTTCGAACTGGGTGTCTCGTATGCCCAGCAACGTCACACTTTCGGCAAGCCGATCGCCCAGCACCAGGCGATTCAGTTCAAGCTGGCCGAGATGGCTACCAAGGTCGAGGCCGCTCATGCCATGATGGTGAACGCAGCACGCAAAAAGGACTCCGGGGAACGAAACGACCTCGAAGCAGGGATGGCGAAGTACCTCGCCTCCGAATACTGCAAGGAAGTCGTCGAGGACGCCTTCCGTATCCATGGCGGATACGGGTTCTCGAAGGAGTACGAGATCGAGCGCCTCTACCGTGAGGCTCCGATGCTGCTCATCGGTGAAGGTACCGCCGAGATCCAGAAAATGATCATTGGGCGTCGGTTGCTCGAGGAGTACCGATTCCAGGGTTGATTGTCGCATTTGGGTCGGTTCGGCCGCGAAGAAGATCACACCCTGGAAGCGTTTGCCGGGGGTTTCCGGCCGACCGACTCGGCTTCTGGCTTGCCCAGTTGCGGCCCGCAACCGATAGCATCGCCCGAAAGCCGCCGTCCCCTGTTGCCAGTGCGGCATCATCCGCTACGAAGGTCATCCATGCCCCACAGCCAAACCTCTGCACCTCGCGACAGCCTTGCCGGCGTACGCATCGCACGCGGAGCATCGCCGTGGCTTCTGCCGACCGTCGCCACCGCGGCGCTCAGCCTCGCGCGTGCGCGCAGGTCGAAGCGCGCCGCGGCCATCGCCGTGCCCACCACCGCGCTGGCGGCGGGCATGCTGTGGTTCTTCCGCGACCCCGAGCGTGAGATCGCTCAGGGCCGGGTCATCTCCCCCGCCGACGGTGTGGTGCAGAGCATCATGCCGTGGAAGGACGGCCGGACCCGGGTCGCCATCTTCATGAGCCCGCTGAACGTCCACGTCAACCGCGCGCCGCTGGCCGGCACGGTGACGTCCGTGGAGCACATCCCCGGCGGGTTCGTCCCGGCGTTCAACAAGGAGAGCGAGAACAACGAGCGCGTTGTCTGGCACTTCGACACCGAGCTCGGTGACATCGAGATGGTGCAGATCGCGGGGGCCGTGGCCCGTCGCATCGTGCCGTACATCCCGCAGGGGACGAAGGTCGAGCAGGGCGAGCGCATCGGTCTGATCCGCTTCGGGTCGCGCGTCGACATCTACCTTCCGGAAGGTGTGGACGTCGCCGTCGAGGTCGGGCAGACCACGACCGCGGGGGTGACTCGCATTGACCGTGATTGATCCCGACACCCGGGCCGCCGACTGGGTCGCCGACGCGGACGCGGACTCCGTCGAGGAGACCGAGGAGATGCCGCTGTCGCTGAGGCTGTCCATAGCGGACGCCCTCACGCTCGGTAACGCCACGTGTGGATTCATGGCGGTGTACTTCACCACCACGGGCATCCTCATCCCGCACCTCACCGGCAGCAACGAGACCGGCATGGCCCGCAACAGCGCCGCCACCGCCGTGATACTGATGCTGTGCGCGGCGATCTTCGACCTGTTCGACGGGCTCGTGGCGCGCAAGCTGCGCAGCTCGCCGATGGGCGCGGAGCTGGACAACCTCTCGGACCTGATCAGCTTCGGTCTGGCCCCGGCCTACTTCGTACTCGTGTACGGGATGGTCGCGGACGACGCGCAGCAGAAGGTCTCGGCGGTGGCCGCGATCGTGGTGCTGCTCGCGGTGGTGCTGCGGCTGGCGAGATTCTCCTGCGTGACCATGAAGGACGGCATGTTCCAGGGCATGCCGAGCCCCTTCGGCGCGCTGACGGTGGTCTCGATCGTGCTCCTCGAGCTGCCGTTCATCCCGACGCTGCTCGCGATCATCGGCGTCGCCTGGCTGATGGTGAGCCGGGTCGAGTACCCCAAGCCGCGGGGTGTCCTCGCGGTGGCGATGCTCGCCTGGATCGTCGGAGCCATGGGCATGCTGGCGGCGTGGGCGTTCGACGCGCCGGGTGGCGCGTTCCTGCTGCAGGCCGGCTGTGCGCTGCAGGTGGTGATGGGCGCCGTGATCCCCCTCTTCGCGACGGCCCGTCGGGTGAACACCTTCCGCGGCAACCGCCGCGAGAGCCGCGAGGCGCGACAGGCCGAGGTGGCCCAGCTGCCGTAGGCGGTACGGACATACGGAAGGGCCCGGAAGCGAGATCGCTTCCGGGCCCTTCCGTATGTCCTCAGAGTCCCAGCAGGGACTCCGTGAGAGCGGCGGTGCGCCGGTGCCAGGCGCCCGCGCCGCGGAGCATGGCGTGGCCGCCGGCCGCCATCGGGATGCCGACGGCGTCCGCGCCCGCCTCCCGGGCGCGGCGCACGAAGGCCCAGGACTCCGCGGCGGGGGTGACCCGGTCCGCCTCGTGGTGGAGCAGGAAGACCCCGCGGCCCCTGAGATGCTCCACGGGCTCCCCGGCCGGGCACCAGGGCGCGAGACCGACCACGCCGCGCACCAGCGGGTCTCCCGCCGCACGCAGCGCCGCCCGGCCCCCCATCGAGTGCCCGACGAGAACGACGGGGACGTTCCCCGCGAGGTCCCGCAGCCGGCCGAGGGCCGCCTGGGCGTCGTGGGCGGCGTCGCAGCGCGGTCCGTTCCACCCGCGGCGCGCGTACCGCGCCTCGGCGACGAGCACGTCACGCCCTCGGGTGACACGGGCGATCTCCGCCGCGAAGGGGCGCATGCGCAGCGCGGGGAGGTTCAGGGCGGGCGGTGCCTCCATGCCGTGCTCGTGGCCGCCGTGCAGCAGCAGCACCGCGGCGGCCGGCACGGCGGGTGAGGTGCGCAGAACGAGGACGCCCCGGGGGCCGACGTCCTCCGCGGTGCCGTCTCCTCCCGGGTGAGCCAGATCCGCGCCGGACGTCGCCATGTGTTCCTCCAGCAGTCTCGTGCCGCTCATCACGATCGGCGAGACCAGTGTGACGGCAGCCGGCACCCGCCTGCCACAGGCCGTCATGATCTGGCCATGGTTCAGTCGCTCGCCCACGGCCGGCGGGACGGTGTCGCCGGGGGCGCGGGTCGGACCGTGACCTGGGCGCGCGGACGCCCCGCACCGCGCCGAGGGCTTCGGCGCGGTGCGGGGTCGTCGCGATCCGCTCCCCGGCTCAGCCCGCCTTCGGGGTGAAGGTCTTGGCCGCGTCGGAGACGAAGGGCTCACGGACCGTGCGCATGCCGCCCGGGACCGTCTTGTCCGGCTGGAGGATGACCGACTCGCGGGACGACGGCGCCTTCGGGTCGCTGAAGTCGTGCGTCATGCCGAAGCCCGCGTCGTAGCTGTTCAGCGTCAGCAGTGCCTTGTCGATGCCCTCACGGGTGAGGTCCTTGGACGCACAGGCCTTCTTCAGGGCCTCACCGAAGACGCTCGCCGCGGTCCAGCCGGCGACGATGCCGTTGTCGAGGCTGTCGCTCGGGTAGGCGGCCTTGTAGTCGGCGACGAGCTTCTTGGCGGCCGGGGTCTCCGCGCCGATGGGCAGGCTCGGGGAGGCGAACCAGTACATCTTCTCCAGGGCGGGACCCGCCTGGGTGCCGAGCAGCTGCGGCGCGAACGCCGAGTTGTTGCCGATGATCGGCACCAGGAGCTTGGTCGCCGCCGCGACGCCGACCAGCGAGGCCGCCTGGCGCGGTCCCGCACTGATCACGATGCCCTTGACGCCCGCCTGCTTCAACGCCGCGACCTGCGCCGACATGTCGTTGTCGGTGGGCTTGATCTTCTGCTCGACGACCGTGAGGCCGGCCTTCCCGGCCGCGTACTTCGAGCCGGTCAGGGCGTTCTCGCCGTAGTCGCCCTCGAAGTAGACGTGGCCGATCTTGTCGCCCGCCTTCAGGCCCTTCTCCTTGACCAGGAAGTCGACCGCGTTGATCGTCTCGACGTCGTACGTGGAGCCGAGGACTCGGATGTACGGCGAGCCGAGCAGCGAGGCCGACCAGGCCTGCGGCAGCACGAGCCCCTTGTCCTGCCCGTCGACGCGCTGCTTGACCGCGGCGACGAACGGGGAGCCGATGAACTGGGAGTAGCCGACGACCTTCGGCTCCAGCTCGGTGTACGCGGACAGCGCCTTCTGCGGGTCGTAGCCGTGGTCGCGGACCGTCAGCTCCAGCTGCCGGCCGCAGATCCCGCCGGCCGCGTTGACCTGCTTCACGTACAGCTGCTGCGCCTGCGTGACGCTCTTGCCGAGCGTGGCGTACACCCCGGTCATGTCCGTGAGCGCGCCGATCGCGATGGTCTTGTCGGTGACGCCCTTGCCGGTCCTGACGCCGTCGGCGCCGGTGCCCCGGTCGTCTCCGCTCTTGGCCTTGGAGCTGCAGCCGGCGGCGGTCAGGGCGACGAGGGTGGCGAGCGCGGCGGCCAGGCCTCTGGACGCCTGTCGTCGGTGGATCATCGTTCCTCCCCAGAGGAGTGCGAGGGTTGGGCGGTTCGCTTGGGTTTGCGGGCGGCGAGCCGGACCAGGCCGCCGGGCAGGAAGAGCACCACCGCGACGACGGCGGCGCCGTAGAGATAGCGCGCGGCCTCCCCCGGTGCGATCCCGCCCGTCCCGGGGGCGGAGACCAGGGGAAGCGCGTCGCTGTACCGGTTGAGGAGCTGCGGCAGGAGGGAGACGAAGACGCCTCCGACCACCGCACCGGCGACCGAACCGAGACCGCCGATGACGATCATGGCCAGGAATTCGAGGGAGAGGATCATGCCGAAGTACTCCGGCACGGTCCGCTGGAAGACCAGCGCGAGCAGGACGCCGGCGAGGCCCGCGTACATGGACGACAGGACGAAGACGGCGGCCCGGTAGCGGGCCACGGGGATGCCCATGACGCCCGCCGCGATCCGGTGGTCCCGGATGGCGTTCATCGCGCGGCCGGGGCGGCCGCGGAGCACTCCGCGGGCGAAGAGCGCGCCCGCGAGGAGAAGCACGAGACCGAGGTACCAGAGCTTCTCCGCGGAGCCGAACGGCACCTGGGCGACGAGGAGTTCGCTGTCGTCGAAGGTGAGGCCGAAGAGGCTGAGCGGAGGCACCGCGCGGCCGTTGAAGCCGCCGGTGAGGTCGTGGGCGTTGAACAGGACGTGCTGGCCGATGAAGATCAGCGCGAGGGTGGCGATACCGAGGTACGCGCCGCGCAGCCGGCCCGCGATGGGGCTGAACACCCCGCCGGCGAGACCCGCGAGGGCGACGGCGAGGACGGCGGCGAGCCAGCCCGGCAGTCCGAGTCCGGTGAGCCCGTCCTTCCCGTCCCCGGCGAAGGCGCAGTAGCCGTACGCGCCGACGGCGAGGAAGAAGGCGTGGCCCATCGAGAGCTGGCCGGTGGCGCCGGTCAGCAGGTTGATGCCGATGGCCCCGATCGCGGCGGCCATGGCGAAGAGTCCGGCCTGGAGCCAGAAGCGGTCCAGGTAGAAGGGGAAGGCGGCGAGGACGAGGCCGGCGGCGGCCAGGACCCAGGCGCGCGGGCGGCCGAGGACACGCGGCCGTGCGAGGACTTCAGACACGGGCGAGCTCCTTCGTGCCGAAGAGTCCCGCCGGGCGGATCAGCAGCACGGCGACCATCACGAGGTACGGGGCGAGGTCGCCGATGCCCCGGCCGAGGAAGGTCAGGTCGCCCTGGTAGCCGGTGGCGAGGGACTCGGTGATGCCGACCAGGAGTCCTCCGACGAGGGCGCCGGTGGTGGAGTCGAGGCCGCCGAGGATCGCGGCCGGGAAGGCCTTCAACGCGGCGAGCGAGGTGGTGCGTTCCAGGCCGGGGGTCGGGAAGACGGTGAGGAAGAGCGCGGCGACGGCGGCGAGGCCGCCGGCGACCGCCCAGGCGCCGAGCGAGACCCGGCCGAGCCGGATCCCCATCAGGGCCGCGGTCTCCCGGTTCTCGGCGGCGGCGCGCATCGCGACGCCCCAGGAGGTGTACCGGAAGGCGAGCAGGAACGCGGTGATGAGCAGGGCCGCGGCGAGGAAGGCGGCGATCCGGGTCTGCGGAAACGTGACCGGGCCCAGGGTGACGACGGCGTCGCCCCACGGGTCGCCGAGCGACAGGATGTCCGTACCGATGCGGCGGGTCAGTTCGGTGGCGAGCAGGATGTCGACGCCGATGGTGACGATGGCGAGGACGCTGTGGTCGGAGCCCCGGTAGCGGCGCATGACGAGGAACTCGACGGCCGCGCCGACCAGCGCCGCGCCGCCGATGCCGACGAGCAGCGCCGGCCAGAAGCCGAGGTCCTCGTGGAGGACGGCGGTGATGTACCCACCGGCGAGAAGCAGCGAGGCGTGGGCGAAGTTGACGACCTCGGTGGCGCGGAAGATCACCACGAAGCCGAGGGCGATGAGGGCGTAGATGGAGCCCAACGAGACGCCGTTGAGCAGGAGTTCGGCGAAGGTGGTCACTCGGCGGTCTCCTCTCCGAGATAGGCGCGGACGACCGCCGGGTCGTTCTGTACGTCTGCGGGGGCGCCGTCGGCGATGCGACGGCCGAAGTCGAGGACGGTGACGGCATCGGCGAGCCGCATCACCACGCCCATGTCGTGCTCGACGAGGACGATGGAGATCCCGAGGCTGTCGCGGACGCCGGCGATGACGGAGGCGGTACGGCGGCGCTCGTCGGCCGTCATGCCGGCCACGGGCTCGTCGAGGAGCAGCAGCCGGGGCTCCATGCAGAGGGCGCGGGCCAGTTCGGCGAGCTTCTGCTGCCCGTACGGGAGTGATCCCGCGGGCTGCCCCAACTGCTTCTCCAGACCGACGAAGGCGGCGATCTCGCGGACCCGGGCCCGGTGGCGCGCCTCCTCGCGGACGGCGGAGGGCAGCCGGAGCCCGGCGGCGACGAAGCCGGTCCGGGTGAGCCGGTGGCGGCCGAGCATCAGGCTGTCCTCGACGGTGGCGCGGGGCGGCAGCGCGAGGTTCTGGAAGATACGGGCGACGCCGAGGTCGGCGATCTTGTGCGGGGGCAGGGCGGTGAGCTCGTGCTCGCCGAAGCGGACCGAGCCCGAGGTCGCCTTGTAGACCCCGGAGAGCACGTTGAAGCAGGTGGACTTGCCGGCGCCGTTGGGGCCGATGACGGCGTGCACGGTGCCGGGGCGGACGGTGAAGCCGACGGAGTCGAGGGCGGTGAGCCCGGCGAACCTGACGGTGACGTCCCGGACTTCGAGGGCGGGTACGGAGGTCATCGGACGGCCTCCTGCCAGCGGGACAGGACCGGGTGCACGGCGGCGGCGCCCGCCGCGTCGGCGGCCGCCTCCTCGTCCACGACACCCAGGTAGCGGCGGCGTACCTCGTCGGATGCGGCGAGTTCGGCGGCCGGGCCGGAGAGGGTGACCTCGCCGACCTCCAGGACGTACGCCCGTGAGGCGAGCCGGAGCGCGAGCGCCGCGTTCTGCTCGACGAGGAGCACGGCCGTGCCCTGGGCGTTGATCTCGCGGATCGTGTCGGCGATCCGGGCCGCCATCAGCGGCGCGAGGCCGAGCGAGGGCTCGTCGAGGAGCAGCAGCTTCGGCGAGGCCATCAGGGCGCGGCCGACGGCGAGCATCTGCTGTTCGCCGCCGGAGAGCAGCCCGGCGCGCTGGTGGGAGCGGTCGGCGAGGACCGGGAAGAGCTCGTGGACCCGCTGGAGCGCGGCCGCCTTCGCGGCGCGGTCGCCGCTCGCGCCCAGCGCTCCGGCGCGCAGATTGTCCTCGACCGTCATCCGGGCGAAGACCTGGCGGCCCTCCGGGACCTGGGAGACCCCGGCGGCCACGACCCGGTCGGGTGCGAGCCCGTCGATCGGCCGGCCGCCGAAGCTCACGGTGCCGGAGGTGACGGCTCCGCCGTGGAACGACAGCGTGCGCGAGATGGCCCGCAGCAGTGTGGACTTGCCGGCGCCGTTGCCGCCGAGGACGGTGACGACGCTGCCCTCCGGTACGGCGAGCGACACCTGCCGTAGTGCGCGTACGGGTCCGTATCCCGCCGACAGGTCCGCCACCTCCAAGGCGAGTGCGGTGCCTCCCATGTCTCCCCTTCCGTGACGCGTACGGACTCCGGGCCCGTTCGGTGGCGCTCACCCCAGCACCGCTCGGGCCGCGCGTCCACGTCCGGCGGCCGAAACGCTGCCGGTGACCAGCGGGCGCGGCGGCGGGTTGTGCACGCGCACAACACTGCTCGTCGGGGGCCTGTGGGGAGGCGGGAAGGATGGCATCCTCCGGTCATGGGACGGCGCAGACGACGGACCGGCGATGACTGGAAGCTGCTGGCGCGGGCGTGCACGGCGTTGCTCGAGCGGCTGCCGGAGCTGGTGGACGAGCATATGAGGGAGCTCCACGCGTACGAGCCCGCCTATGGCCGGATCGTGCCGTACGACCAGCACTGGCAGGAGGCCCATGCCGCGATGCGGATCGGGATCGAGATGATCTCGGCGCCCCGGGACTCGCCGCGGCGGGACCTGGAGCACGCGGACGAGATGGGCCGGCTGCGGGCGGAGCAGGGCATGCCGCTGGAGCTGGTGGTGCACTCGTACCGGAACGCGGGGCATCTGGTGTGGGACGCGCTGATCGAGGGCGCGGCGGCTGATCCGGCGCAGCTGTCGTCGCTGATGCAGTCGGCGACGATCGTGTGGCAGGCGGTGGACGCGCAGGCGGACACGGCGTCGGAGGCGTACCGGGCGACGGAGCTGGAGCTGCGGCGCCGCACGGACGAGCAGCTCCACGCGCTCCTCGACGCGCTGCTGCAGGGGCAGCGCTCGCCGGAGGTGACCTCACGGGCGGCGGCGGGCCTGGACCTGCCGGAGCACGGACGGTACGCGGTGGTGGTGCTGCGGCACGACCGCCGGGAGGTCCCGGAGCCGTTCCACCGGCGGGTGCGGGGGGCCGGGGTGCGGTTCCTGTGGCGGATGGGGGCGGACTGCGAGGTCGGTGTGGCGGCGCTGACGGAGGGCACGGGCCTGGACGCGCTGTCGGAGCTCCTGGAGGGCCGCTGCCCGGGTCCTGGCGGGATCAGTCCGGTGGTCACGGGTCTGTCGGAGCTGGGCCGAGCCCGCCGGCTCGCGGAGCTGGCCCTGCGCACCTGTCCGCCGGACTCCCAGCAGATCGTCCGCCTGGACCGCCGGATGGCGGGCGCGCTGGTGGTCGGCCAGCCGGAACTGGCCGGCCTGCTGATCACGGACGTCCTCGGGGGCCTCCTGGAACTGGACCCGGCGGACCGGGCGGTGCTGCTGGAGACCCTGGACGTCTGGCTCGACTGCGAGGGCTCGGCGGGGCGGGCGGCGGGGCGCCTGTACTGCCACCGCAACACGGTCTTCAACCGCCTGCGCCGCCTGGAACAACTGACGTCCCGATCGCTCTCCCGCCCACGGGACCTGACGGAGATGACCCTGGCCCTGGACGCGTTCCGCCTGACCCCGACGGGGTGAGCGGGCGGGGGAATCTCCCCCACCCCGCCCCTCCCGTTGTGGGCAATCGTTCCGCAGGGCGGAACGGGTGGGCACAACGGACGGTGCCCTTGCGAGCGCCTCCGCTCCATGGGCCCGGCGCCCACGGGGGCGGCAGCTTCGCGCCGCCGGTGCCCACGGTCGCCCGCGGGGCCCGCGGTGCCCGGGGGGACCGGGGGCCCGGGGGGCCCGGGGGACCGGCGGCCCGGGGCCAGCAACTCCGGGGGCCCGGGGGGCCCGGGGCCCGGGGGCCCGGGGCCGGCACCCCCGGGGGCCGAGGAGGCCGGGGGCCGGCACCCCGAGGCGCCTGTGGATCAGGTGTCCGCCGGGGCGCTACGCCAGGAAGTCCCTCGCGATGTTCGCCGCCACCTGTTCCAGCAGCGGGCCCGCGTTCGCGATGCACTTCGCCGTGTCCGGTTCCAGGTCCGTGAGCGGGTAGGCGCGGCGGATGCCCGCCCTGCCCAGGGCCTCGGGGGCGAGGGCCAGGCGGCCGCAGACCGCCACGACCTCCTTGCCGGCCGCGCGGGCCGCCGCCGCGACGCCCGCCGGGGCCTTGCCGTGGAGGGTCTGCTCGTCGAGGGAGCCCTCACCGGTGATGACGAGCGTCGCCCGCTCCAGCGCCGGGGCGAAGCCCAGGACGTCGAGCATCAGCTCGATGCCGGGGCGGAAGCTCGCGTCCAGGCCGACGAGCGCGCCGTAGCCGATCCCGCCCGCCCCGCCCGCGCCCGGCGCCACCGCGCACTCGGACGCCTTGGGGCCGATCGCCTTCTCCAGGACCGTGACGAAGTGCGCGAGCGCCTCGTCCAGGGTCTCGACGTCCGCCGCGGAGGCGCCCTTCTGCGGCCCGTAGACGGCAGGCGCGCCCTTCGGGCCGGTCAGCGGGTTGTCGACGTCACTCGCGAGGATCAGGTCCACCGAGGCGAACCGCGGGTCGAGGCCCGACAGGTCCGCCGAGGCCAGCTCCGCCAGCGCCGCGCCGCCCGGACCCACCGGCTCACCGGCCGCGTCCAGGAACACCGCGCCCAGCGCGTCGAGCATGCCCGCCCCGCCGTCCGTCGTCGCGCTGCCGCCGACGCCGAAGACGATCGTCGTCGCGCCCGCGTCCAGCGCGGCCCGCAGCAGCTCGCCCGAGCCGTACGTCGTCGCCGTGAGCGCTGCGAAGACCCCCGGGGGAAGCAGCTGGAGACCCGAGGCCTCCGCCATCTCCACGACCGCCGTCGTGCCGCGCAGCGCGAACGCCGCCGTCACCGGCTCGCCGAGCGGCCCGGTCACCCGTACCTCACGACGCTCGAAACCGGCCGCCACCGCGGCCGCGACCGTACCGTCGCCGCCGTCCGCGACGGGCAGCGTCTCCACCTCGAGCTCCGGGACGACCCGTCGCAGTCCAGCTGTGACCCGCTCCGCGACCTGTACGGCCGTGAGCGAACCCTTGAACTTGTCGGCCGCGACGAGCACGCGTGCGACCTCAGTTACTGCTCCGTCCGTCACCTTGCATCCCTTGCTTTCGAACAGGCAGTCGCGCCGAGCCGACCCTATCCGCACCCCCAGACGGCGTGCCACCCCCCGATATCGCGATATACCGCACCATAGTGGGGCCATATGAGCACGGAACCGATCGATCAGACCGATCAACCCCCCTCTCCCGACCTGAAGGTCGTGGGCATCGGAGTGGCGGCCGTCGTCGCGGTCGTGGCCTGGGCGGCGCTGGGCGAGGACTCCTTCGACAGCGCCTCCTCCTCCGCCCTGAGCTGGGTCCTGAACAACTTCGCCTGGCTCTTCGTGATCGCCGCCGACACGTTCCTCGTCCTGTGCCTGGTGATCGCGGTGAGCCGTTTCGGCAGGATCCGGCTCGGCCCCGACGACTCGGAGCCCGAGTTCACCAATCTCTCCTGGATCGCCATGATGTTCAGCGCGGGCATGGGGATCGGTCTGATGTTCTACGGGGTCGGGGAGCCCCTCCAGCACTACCTGACGCCTCCCCCGGCGAGCGGCGCCGAGGCGGCCACGGGCGAGGCCGCCCGCAGCGCCATGGAGTACAGCTTCTTCCACTGGACCCTCACCCCCTGGGCCATCTACGGCATCGCGGGCCTCTCCCTCGCCTACGCGGGCTTCCGCAAGGCCCGCGGCGGCCGGCTGAGCTCGGCGTTCGTCCCGCTGATCGGCGCGCGGCGGGCGGCGGGATGGCAGGGCAGGGCCATCGACCTGCTGGCCGTCTTCGCGACGGTCTTCGGCACGGCGACCAGCCTCGGCATCGGCGCCCTCCAGGTCACCAAGGGCATGAACCTGACGTGGGACGTCGAGGACTCCACCACGACCCAGCTGATCATCATCGCGTCGCTGTCGGCGGCGTTCGTCCTGTCGGCGTTCTCCGGGCTGCACAAGGGCGTCAAGTGGCTGTCGACGATCAACATCGTCCTCGCCGCGAGCCTGGCGGCCTTCGTCTTCCTCCTCGGCCCGACCGTCTACATCCTGGACACGATCCCGGCGTCCATCGGCGGGTATCTCCACGAGCTGCTGCCGCTGGCCAGCACCACCGGCGCCTTCACGGACTCCGAGTGGCTGGGGGCGTGGACGATCTTCTACTGGGCGTGGTGGCTGTCCTGGGCGCCGTTCGTCGGTACGTTCATCGCCCGGATCTCGCGGGGCCGCACGATCCGGGAGTTCCTCATCGGCGTCCTGCTCGTGCCCAGCGGTGCGACCGTCATCTGGTTCTGCGTGATGGGCGGTACGGCGATCCGGCTGGAGTCGACCGGCGAGGCGGATCTGGCGGCCGCGGTGAAGGAGGGGGCGGAGGCCTCGCTGTTCGCGATGCTGGACGCGCTGCCGATCGGGGCGGTGACGTCCGTGATCGCGATGATCCTGGTGATGACGTACTTCGTCACCAGCGCGGACTCGGCGTCCCTGGTCATGGGCTCGCTGACGAGCCGGGGCTCGCTGCACCCGCCGACGTGGCTGGTGGTCACCTGGGGCATCCTCATGGCGTCCGTCGCCGCGGTGCTGCTCGTGGCGGGCGGCCTGAGCTCGCTGCAGACGGCGACGATCCTGGTCGCACTGCCGTTCGTGCTCGTGATGCTGGCTCTGTGCTGGGCGCTCCTGAAGGAACTCCGCGACGACCCGGGCGCGGGCCCGGCCCGCCACCACGCGCTGCACGGGGTACGGGACGCGGTGCGGGCGATGGTCGGCGACGCGATGACGGAGCAGAGCGCGTCCCGCCACCACCGCCTGCGCCGGGCGGCGAGGTCCCGCACCGAGACGGAGGAGGACCAGGGTCCGGACACCTGAGGGGCCGCGGGGCCGGGGCGCCCACAACCCACAACCCACGAGCCCGAGCCGAGCCGAGCCCGAGCCCGAGCCCGAGCCCGAGCCCGAGCCCGAGCCACGCGAGGGCATCCCGCGCCGCGCCGGTCGGCCCCCTCGCCGCGCGCCGGGCGCCCCCATTCGGTACACCGGACATATGGCGCTCAAGCACAGTGAACTCGCCGACCGCATCCTCGGCGGCTGGACGGGACGGATCGCCGGGAACATGCTCGGCAAGCCCGTCGAGCGGGGCGACCACTGGACGCCCGAGCACATCGACCGGTACCTGCGTCTGACGGACTCGCTCCCGCTCACCGACTACCTGCCCCCGCCGCCCGCCGACGCCCTGGCCGAGGGGTTCGAGCTGCGGCCCGAGTGGCCGCAGTGCGTGCGCGGGCGGATCCACGGGAGCTGCCGGGACGACGACATCGACTACTCGATCCTGGGCCTGCACCTCCTGGAGACCCGCGGCTTCGCCTTCACCACCGAGCAGGTCGGTGAGCACTGGCTGCTCCGGCTGCCCTACCTCCAGACCTTCACCGCCGAGCGGACCGCCTACCGCAATCTCACCAACGGCCTCAAGCCTCCGCTGACCGCCACCTACGACAATCCCCACCAGGAGTGGATCGGCGCCCTGATCCGGGCGGACGTCTACGGCTGGACCTCCCCCGGCGACCCGCGCCGGGCAGCCTCGATGGCCCGCCGGGACGCGGTCCTGTCCCACACGGGCAACGGGGTGTACGGGGCGATGTGGGCGGCCGCGCTGATCGCCGCGGCCTTCACGGCGCCGGACGCGCGGACCGCGCTGGAGACGGCGCTCGAACGGATCCCGGCGAGCAGCCGCCTCGCGCGGACGGTGCGCCACACGATCGCCCTGTACGAGTCGGGTGTGGAGTGGGCGGACGCGCTGAGCGAGCTCGCGCGCGAGACGAAGGGCCTCGGCTGGATCCACACCGTCCCGAACGCGGCCGTCCTGACCGCCGGACTGCTGTACGGGGAGGGCGACTTCACCCGCACGATCGCGCTGACGGTACGCGGCGGCCTGGACACGGACTCCAACGGGGCGACGGCGGGGTCCGTGGCCGGGGTCCTGTGCGGGGCGGCCGCGATCCCGCCGCAGTGGTCGGAGCCGCTGCAGGACCACGTGCGCAGCGCGGTGTTCGGCTTCGACGGGGTACGGATCAGCGAGCTGGCCGAGCGGACGCGACGACTGGCTACGCTGGCGGGATGACGACGACCGACTACGCCACGTACATCGCGAGCCTCCCCCGCGTCCTGGCCGGCGCCGCCGCGCTCTTCCGGGACGCGGTCGGCCGCGTCCTGATCGTCGAGCCCGACTACCGCGACGGCTGGGCGCTGCCCGGCGGCACGATCGAGTCCGACACGGGCGAGACGCCGCGGCAGGCGGCCCGCCGGGAGACGGCCGAGGAGATCGGCCTGGACGTGGAGCCGGGCCGGCTGCTCGCGGTCGACTGGGTGCACGGGCCGGCGCGTCCCCCGATCGTGGCGTACGTGTACGACGGCGGGGTGCTCTCGCAGGAGCAGTTCGCCGCGATCCGCCTCCAGGAGGAGGAGCTGCTCTCCTGGAAGCTGGTCACCCGCGAGGAGATCACGGCTCACCTCCTCGGCGCCCTGGGCCTGCGGGTCCTCGCCGCCCTGGACGTCCTGGAGTCCGGCGAGGGTCCCGTGGAACTGGAGAACGGTCGGTCGCCGCGCTGAACCGGTGCCGGTGCGGCTCCGTACGGGACCCGGTCTGCAGGGGTCAGCCCTGTTCGGGCGCCGGTGGGAGGAGGCCGCCCGTGCGGTGGGGTTCGTCGCGGGAGGTGGCGCGGGACTCGGTGCGGTGGCCGCGGGCGACGTAGTCGCGGACGACGGCTTCGACCGCGTCCTGCGGGTTGCCGAAGCCCCCGAGGACCATGACTTCCACGACGAGTTCGGCGTCGAGCGCGATGTTCACCTTGGCCATGCCGGGAACCTAGCACCCGGTGATCCGCTCGCGGGAGGCGCGCGGACCTGCCTACGCTCCCGGTATGACCACGGTCGCGATTCGAGCGCAGCGAATGGGGGCACCCCCATTCGCTACGCTCCCGACGAGGTCGTGCGCGAGCCGATCGGCACCTCGCTGCCCGCGTTCCTCCAACAGCTGCGCTAGAAGAGGGAGTCCGGCTCCGCGCCCGACTCGAAGGCGAGCAGCCGCCGCTTGCGGCCGAGCCCGCCGCCGTAACCGGTCAGGGCGCCGTCCGCCCCGACGACGCGGTGGCACGGCACGACGATGCTGACCGGGTTCTTGCCGTTGGCGAGGCCGACGGCACGGGACGCCCCGGGGTTGCCGAGGGCCTCGGCCAACTCGCCGTACGTACGCGTCTCGCCGTACGGGATGAGGCGCAGCTGCTCCCAGACACGGAGCTGGAACGGGGTGCCGATCAGCTTCAACGGCAGGTCGAACTCGGTCAGTTCACCGGCGAAGTACGCGTCGAGCTGGCGGATCACCTCGTCGAAGGGGCGCGGGTCGCGCTCGCCGAAGGTCTCCTCGGGCGGCCGGTGGCGCTGCTCGGTCATGTGGATGCGGCTGAGGACGCCGTCGACGGCGACCAGGGTCAGCGGGTCGTACGGACTGTCCACGACCAGGTGCGTGACGGTGGGCATGGCGGAGGCGACTTCCTTACGCGGGGAGATGGTTGATCGGGTGACTGTCCGTGGCCCAGAGGTACTGGACGGCGTACGCGCGCCAGGGCCGCCACCGCGCGGCGCGGGCCGTGAGCGCGGCGGGGGTGGAGGGCAGGCCGAGGCCCGCGGCGGCGCGGCGGACGCCGAGGTCGCCGGGGAGGAAGGCGTCGGGGTCGCCGAGCGCCCGCATCGCGATGACCTCGGTGGTCCAGGGGCCGAAGCCGGGCAGGGCGAGGAGCCGGGCCCGCGCCTCGTCCCAGTCGCCGGCCGGGCCGAGGCTCAGTGAGCCGTCGGCGAGCGCCTCGACGAGGGTGAGGAGCGTGGTGCGGCGGCTGCGGGGCAGCGCGAGGGATTCGGGGTCCAGGGAGGCCAGGGCCTCGGAGGTCGGGAAGAGATGGGTGAGGCCGCCCTCCGGGTCCTCGACGGGGACCCCGTGCGCGGTGACGAGCCGGGCCGCGTGGGTGCGGGCTGCGGCCGTGGAGACCTGCTGGCCGAGCACGGCCCGTACGGCGAACTCGGCGGCGTCGACGGTCCTCGGCACGCGCCGCCCCGGCGCCCGGTCGACCAGCGGGGCGAGCAGCGGATCCGTACGCAACTGCTCGTCGACGGCGACCGGATCGGCGTCGAGGTCGAGCGTCCAGCGGCAGCGGCTGATGGCATGGGTGAGGTCGCGCGGGTCGGTGAGCAGGAGCCGGCAGGCGATGTGGTCGGGGCGGGGGGCGAGGGCGACGATGCCGTGCCCGTACGGGAGGCTCAGCGTCCTGCGGTAGGCGCCGTCGCGCCACTCCTCCACGCCGGGGACGGCGGTCGCGGCCAGATGGCCGAAGAGGTTCGAGGGGTTGAGGGGGGTGCGGTACGGCAGCCGCAGGGTGATCACCCCGGGGGTGGCGGGTTCCTTCGTGGCGCCACGGGCGGCCCTGGCGCGCAGTTCCCCGGGGGCGAGCGCGAAGACCTCGCGGACGGTGTCGTTGAAGGTGCGGATCGAGGAGAAGCCGGCCGCGAAGGCGATCTCGGCCATGGGCAACGAGGTGGTCTCGATGAGCAGCCGTGCGGTCTGGGCGCGCTGGGCGCGGGCCAGGGCGAGCGGTCCCGCGCCGAGTTCGGCGAGGAGCTGGCGCTCGATCTGACGGGTGGACCAGCCGAGCCGGGCGGCGAGCCCCGGCACGCCCTCGCGGTCCACGACCCCGTCCTGGATGAGCCGCATGGCGCGGGCGACGGCGTCGGCGCGGACGTTCCATTCGGGTGAACCGGGGCTGGTGTCGGGGCGGCAGCGCTTGCACGCCCGGAATCCGGCGCGCTGGCAGGAGGCGGCGCTCGGGTGGAACACCATGTTCTCGGGCTTGGGCGGCACGACCGGGCAGCTGGGGCGGCAGTAGATCCGGGTGGTCAGGACGGCCGTGAAGAACACGCCGTCGAAGCGGGCGTCCTTCGACCGGACGGCCCGCACGCAGCGCTCGGTGTCGGTGTGCATGAGTCCATGATCGGGGGTCCGCGCGGTCGGCCGCTGGCGAGAAAACGACATGGACCTTCCGGCGCCCGGAACGGGGGAGGAACGAGGGAGGAGTGGTCCGGGTGCCCCGCCTCGATATCCCGCCGGAGCAGGAGCAGCATGGTAAGAGGAACCGAGGAAGGGGACGGGTGACAGCCGAATCCGTGATGACAGCCGAACCTCCGAGAAGCACCCCATGACCGGACGTCTTGGCCGCCGACCCAAGGGGCTGGGGCTGCGCAGCGTCGCCGGGCAGGTGTTCGCCCTGCAGGCAGTCATCGTGGCGCTGCTGGTCACCGTGGGCGCGCTGGCCCTGATCTTCCAGGCCCGTTACGACACCGAGCGCAACGCCCGCGACCGCTCGCTCGCCGCCGCGGAGGCGTTCGCGCACGCGCCGGGGCTCGTGGACGCCCTGAAGTCGCCCGACCCGACCGCACTGCTCCAGGACCGGGCCGAGGGCGCCCGACTCGCCTCGGGACTCGACTTCCTCGCGGTGATGACCGCCGACGGCATCCGCTACACGGACTCCCGTCCGGAGCTGATCGGGCAGCGCGCCACCGGTGACATCGCGCGCGCCAGGGCCGGTGAGTCGTTCACGGAGATCTTCACCGGGGAGCCGACGGACGCGGTCCGTGCCATCGTCCCGATCCGGACCGAGGACGGCGACATCGTCGGTCTGGTCGGCGCCGGTGTCGAGATCGAGAACGTGGCCAACGTGGTCGAGGGCCAGTTGCCGCTGCTCATCGGCACGGCGGCGGGTGCCCTGCTGCTCGCCGTGGGCGGCGCGGCGCTGGTGAGCCGGAGGCTGCGGCGGCAGACCCACGGTCTCGGCCCGGTCGAGATGACCCGGATCAACGAGCACCACGAGGCGGTCCTGCACGCGGTTCGCGAGGGCGTGCTCATCATCGACGCGGACCGCAGGCTGCTGCTCGCCAACGACGAGGCGCGGCGGCTGCTCGACCTGGCTCCCGATGCCGAGCAACGGCACGTCACCGAGCTGGGTCTGGACCCCCGTACGGCCGCGCTGCTCTCCTCCGGACGGATCGTCACCGACGAGGTGCACCTGGCGGGCGACCGGCTGCTCGCCTTCAACGTGCGGCCCACGGCGCCGTACCGTGGCCGGCCCACCGGGACCGTGATGACGCTGCGGGACTCGACCGAGCTCGCCGCGCTCTCCGGCCGGGCCGAGGTGGCCAGGGGCCGGCTGCAGCTGCTGTACGAGGCCGGGGTGCGGATCGGCACCACGCTCGACGTGGTGCGGACGGCCGAGGAGCTCTCGGAGGTCGCCGTCCCGCGGTTCGCGGACTTCGTCACGGTGGAGCTCCTGGAGCCGGTGCTCGGGGGCGATGAGCCGTCGGGCGCGTACACCGAGATGCGCCGTACGGCGCTGAGCGGCATCCGCGCGGAGCATCCGCTCCAGCCGGTGGGCGACCTGATCAGGTGTGTCGTCCCGACCACCCCGATGGCGCAGGCGCTGGACGGCGGTCACGCGGTGCTGGTGGAGGATCTGACCACGGCCGAGGGGTGGCGGGCCCAGGACCCCGAGGGGGCCGCGACCGCCCTCGCGTACGGGCTGCACTCGCTCGTCGCCGTGCCGCTGCTCGCCCGGGGCGTCGCCCTCGGCATGGCCAACTACTGGCGGTCCGAGACCCCCGACGCCTTCGGGGAGGAGGATCTGACCTTCGCGGAGGAGCTGACCGCGCGCGCCGCGGTCTCCATCGACAACGCCCGCCGGTTCACCCGTGAGCACGCCATGGCGGTGACGCTCCAGCGCAGCCTGCTCCCCCGTGTCCTGCCCGAGCTGTCCGCCGTCGACGTCGCCTACCGCTATCTGCCCGCCAAGGCGGGCGTGGGCGGGGACTGGTTCGACGTGATCCCGCTGCCGGGCGCCCGGGTGGCACTGGTCGTCGGCGACGTCGTCGGGCACGGGCTGCACGCCGCGGCCACGATGGGCCGGCTGCGTACGGCGGTCCACAACTTCTCCACGCTGGATCTGCCTCCCGACGAGCTCCTGGGCCACCTCGACGAGCTGATCGACCGGATCGACCGGCCCGACACCGGCGACGCCGGGGGCGAGGGAGAGGGCGAGGGCGAGGGCGGTACGGGGGAGATCGAGGAGGGGGGCGACCGGATCGACCGGATCACCGGCGCCACCTGTCTGTACATCGTCTACGACCCGGCGAGCGGCCGCTGCACCATGGCCAGGGCCGGGCACCCCGGGCCCGCGCTCGTGCACGCCGACGGCCGGGTGGAGTTCCCCGAGCTGCCCGCCGGACTGCCCCTGGGCGTGGGCGGGATGCCGTTCGAGGCCGCGGAGCTGCATCTGCCGGAGGGGAGCCGGCTGGTGCTGTTCACCGACGGTCTCCTGGAGGACCGCGACCGGGACTTCGACACCGGCCTCCAGCTGCTGCGCGAGGCGCTGGCCACGACGGGCCGCAGCCCGGAGCAGGCCTGCACCGACGTTCTCGCCGCGCTGTTGAAGCCCGCGCCGGCCGACGACATCGCCCTGCTGGTCGCCGACACCCGCCGTCTGGAGGCCGACCGGATCGCGGAGTGGAACGTGCCCGCCGATCCGGCCGACGTCTCCCGGGTGCGCAACGAGGGTGCCGCGCAGCTCTCCGCCTGGGAACTGGACGACATCGCGTTCACCGCCGAGCTCATCCTCAGCGAGCTCATCACCAACGCCATCCGGTACGGAGCCGAGCCGATCAAGGTCCGGCTGCTGCGCGACCGCCGGCTGATCTGCGAGATCTCCGACGGCAGCAGCACGGCTCCGCATCTGCGGTACGCGGCCGACACCGACGAGGGCGGCCGGGGCCTGTTCCTGGTGGCCCAGTTCGCCGAGCGCTGGGGCACCCGTTACACCGAGCGCGGCAAGGTCATCTGGGCGGAACTTCCCCTGACGACGGCCGACGGGGAGGTGCCGGCGATGGCGGTGCCGGACCTCGACACGCTGGAGGACCTGGCCTGGTGAGCCGTCACCTCGCCCGGTGGGCCGTCACCTCAGCCCGGTGGGCCGTCACCTCAGGGAGGTGCGGGCCAGGAGCACCGCCACGTCGTCCGGCGGCGCGTACGGCAGCAGCTGTTCGAGGATGTCGTCGCAGAGCTGGTTGAGCGGCCGTTCGAGGTGGAGCAGCGCCTGGGCGAGCTTGTCCATGCCCTCGTCGAGGTCCCGGTCCCTGGCCTCGATGAGGCCGTCGGTGTACAGCACCAGCAGGCTGCCCGGCGGCAGCCGCAGCGACTCGGTCCGGAAGTCCCGGCCGCCGGTGCCGAGCGGGGTGCCGGGCGGCCCCTCCAGGAAGGTGATGGCCCCGTCTGCCGTGCCGACGGCCGGCGGCGGGTGGCCGGCCCGGGCGATCGTGACGAGGCCGGTGGCCGGGTCGTGGACGGCGTAGACACACGTCGCCATCTCGTCCTCGCCCAGGTCGGCGACGACGGCGTCGAGGGAGCGGAGCAGCCGCGCGGGCGGGACGCCGTGCCGGGCGAGCGTCCGTACCGCGGTCCGGAGTTGGCCCATGACGGCAGCCGCGTGGATGCCGTGCCCCATGACGTCGCCGATGACGAGCCCCGTACGGCCCTCGGGCAGCGCGATGACGTCGAACCAGTCGCCGCCGACGTCGTGGGCGCTCGCGGGGAGGTAGCGGCCGGTGAGCTCCAGGCCGTCGACCCTGGGCAGCGCGCTGTTGGTGAGGCTGCGCTGCAGGGTGAGGGCGGCCGCGCGCTGGGTGGTGTACATGCGGGCGTTGTCGATGTTCAGAGCCGCGCGCGCGACGAGTTCGTCGACGAGGACGCAGTCCTGCTCGTCGAAGGGCTCGCGGTCACGGACGCGGGTCACGGCGACGGCGCCGAGCACCTGGCCGCGGGCGACGAGCGGGACGAGGCGCGCCGAGCCGATGCTGGAGCCGAGGTAGGTGCGCAGCGCGTCGGCGCGGCGGTCGGGGAAGAGCGCGGGGAGGTCCGACTGGTAGAGGTTCATCGGCCTGCCCTCGGTGATGACCCGCTCGTACACCGTGCCGAGCGGGATCTGGAAGGTCTGGCCGGGGGCGAGCAGCGCGGTGGGCGCGGCCGGGTCGGGGAAGAGGGCGGCGAGGCGGCGCAGCAGGCCGTGGGCGGAGGCGCCCGCCTCGTCCGGTTCGAGGACCGATTCGAGCATCTGCACGTCGGCCGAGTCGGCGAGCTGGGGCACCAGGACCTCCACGATCTCCTCGGCGGTCTGCCGGAGGTCGAGGGTGGTGCCGATACGGGTGCCCGCTTCGGCGAGCAGGGCGAAGCGGCGCCGGGCCCGTTCGGCCTCGACGAGGGCCCGCTGGCCCTCGGTGATGTCGATGAGGGAGGCGATCAGGCCGAGCCGCCGCCCCGAGCCGTCGAGCAGCGGGGCGTACGAGCAGGACCAGGTCCTGTCGTGGTCGGGGTCGGCCGGGGTCCGGCCGGTGCGGCGCACGTCGACGAAGGCCTCGCCGCTCTCGAGGACCTGGCGCATGGTGGCTTCGAGGGCGGCGGCGTTGACGCCGGGCACCACCTCGGTCAGCCGCTTGCCCAGGTGCTCGGCGGGCGATACCCCGTTCATCCGCGCCAGCGCGTCGTTGACCCGCAGGAACCGCAGGTCGGGGCCGAGGGTGGCGAGGCCGATGGGCGACTGGGTGAAGAGGCTCTGGAGGGCGGCGAGCGAGTCCCGCATGCGCAGGACCTCGGAGGTCTCCACGGCGATGAGCATCGCGCCCGGCCGCCCCTCGGGGTCGACCTCGGGGACGATCCACATCTCCATCGTGACCTGGTGACCGTCGCGGTGCCGTACGGGCAGGGTGCCGACGACGGTCTCACCGGCCTGGACGCGGCGCGTCAGCTGATCGGCGAGTTCCCGGTTGGAGTCGGGCACCAGAATGGGTGAGGCGGGGCGTCCGAGGACGTCCTCGGGGCGGTGGCCGAGCAGGTCCTGGGCGGCCAGCGACCACTCCACGACGCGCCCGTCCGCGTCCTCTCTCCACAGGGCGATCGGCAGCAGTTCGCGCAGGACACCGGCGTACCCGATGGCCGCCGGCGGCCGCTCCGGCGTTTCGCTCGGCGACTGAAAAGTGTCCAACGCTTCGACCTAACCCCGGGGGGTGTTTTCCTACCCAATCACCCTATCCGAGGCGTCGATGCGGGGCGCTGTGGCACGACTCCGGACGGTGGGTACGGGCGCGGGCCGGGAGCACTGTCCCAGGGGTTCCCCTCGTACCGACTCGCCGGTAACTTGGCGCCTCGCCCACTCCCCCACCCTCCTGGCAGGTACGAGATGCAGAGCTTGTGGTTACGCGTGGTCCGAGGCGCCGTGCTCGTGGGCGCGCTGCTGGTGCCGGGCGTACCGGGTCCCGCCGTCGCGCAGGCCGGCCCGCTTCCGGCCGCACCGGCTGCACTCTCCGCACCCGACGCGTCCGAGGCGCCCGCCACTCCCGACGCGCCCGGCTGGACGCCGCCGCTGTCCACCCGCGGCCGCTTCATCGTCGACGCCGACGGCGACCGCTTCCGGCTCCGCTCCGGCAACTGGGACGGCGCCCAGGGCTCCTGGAACGGCTCCGGCGACCCCGTCGACCCGGCCACCCACCATGCCGGACAGAACTCCCACGGGATCCCGATCGGCCTGGACCGCACCCCGCTCCCCACGCTCCTCGCCGACTTCCGCGCCCTCGGCCTGAACAGCATCCGGCTGCCGTTCTCCAACGAGATGCTGCGCACCACGGCCCCCGTGCCCGACGCGGCCGTCGCGGCCAATCCGGCGCTGCGTGGCAAGACCCCGCTCCAGGTCTTCGACGCCGTCGTCGCCGCCCTCACCGCCGACGGGTTCGCGGTCATCCTGAACAACCACACCGTGACCACCCGTTGGTGCTGCGGCGTGGACGGCAACGA